>JBKQIP010000156.1:0-7672 GCA_052148295.1 Acidimicrobiales bacterium | reverse complement strand
GTATTGAGTACTTACTATCCATAGCCCTTCGGGGTAGAGGCTGTCCACACAGGGGGCGACATCATGACGGGCGTGCTCGACGGGGTTCGTGTGATCGACCTGTCGTGGGGCGTGGCCGGTCCGGTGGCCGGAATGTTGCTCGGGGACCACGGCGCCGATGTCATCAAGGTGGAGCCTCCCGGTGGGGATCCCTATCGGGGCAGCCCAGGCTATGACGTCTGGCAGCGGGGACGCCGGAGCCTCGAGCTCAACCTGCGAAGCGAAGGGGAGCGCCAGATCCTATGGGCGCTGGTGGATACGGCCGACGTCGTGATCGAGTCCTACGGGCCAGGTACTGCACGTCGGCTGGGCGCCGATGCGCGAACCCTGATGCAACGCAATCCCTCGCTCGTGCACTGCACGATCAGCGCGTACGGCCAACTGCCCGATGCACAGGAGCGTCCCGGCCTTGAGGCGCTCGTGGCAGCCCGGCTCGGCATCCTTGACGAGCAGAGGGGCCATCTGGGTGGTCCGATCCCCTTCGTGAATCGGGACACCCCCTTTCTGCCCGACCTCGAGGTCCCTGCCGACATGTACCCCGGTGCCAGCAGAAGCGGACCCATTTTCACCTACACGCCCTGGCTCAGCATGTGTGCAGCGTTCCTGGCCAGCACCGGTATCAACGCGGCTTTGCTGGCCCGCCTCGAGACCGGACGCGGCCAGCATGTCGAGACGTCGCTGCTGCAGGCGGCCCTCAGTGTGACCGCGATCGGTTGGCAACGGGCTGAACATCACGACGCTCCGGGCTATCGCACCTGGATCCTCGACTCCCGGGCCCCGAAGGGGTTTTTCCGCTGCTCGGACGGGCGGTGGGTTGACAATTGGGGTCCGCATCCCCAATTCGTCCTGAGTTCGGCTGACGGCGAGACGTTGGAGTTCCGACACGACGCCACCGGGGTGAGGGATGATCCGAGCCGGATCCCACCCGATCCGGAGAACATCGTCGTGCTGGCCTTCTATCACGAGCAGATGCGCGACGCTTTCGCCCGTTTCCCGAGCGAGGAGTGGGTCGAACTGGCCCAGCAGGCGGGTGTGCCCCTGCAGCATGTGCGAACGCCTGAGGAGGCTCTCTTCGATCCCCAGCTCGAGCGCGAGGGGGTGGCGGTCGACCTGGTGCACCCCGAGCATGGGACACTACGGCAGGTCGGCCTCGTGTATGGGCTGAGCCGCACGCCCGGAGCGATCGGGCGACCGGTGCCGCGGGTGGGCGAGCACAACGAGGAGTTGCGCCGCGAGGCCGAGCAGTCGGGAGCGCGTAGGGACGCTGCCGCCTGTACGCCGCCGCCCTGGCCTCGCGCCGCGGCGGCGCCGCAGAAGGGTGCCCTCGACGGGATCACGGTCCTCGACCTGGGCTTTGCCCTCGCGGGTCCGTTCGCTACGCAGGTGATGGCCGACTTGGGCGCGAAGGTGATCAAGGTCAACAACTGGCGTGATCCGTGGTGGCACGCCAACCACATCGCCTACGGCGCCAACCGAGGCAAGCGGAGCGTCGGGATCGACCTTAAGACTGCTGAGGGACTGGCCGTACTACACCGGCTGGTCGAGCGGGCTGATGTCGTCCATTCCAACATGCGCCGCGAGCCCTTGTATCGGCTTGGAATCGACGAGGCCTCGTTACGCCAAGTGAATCCGCGGCTCATCTATTGCCACACCCGGGGTTTCGACCGGGGTAAGCGATCGGACGCGCCCGGCAACGACCAGACCGGATGCTCTCTGGCGGGTGTCACCTACGAGGACGGCGGCACCCGTGACGGCGGGAAGCCCTTCTGGTCGCCCACCTCGCTAGGTGACACTGGGAACGCCTTCCTCTCCGTGATCGGCATAATCCAAGCGCTCTACCACCGGGCCCGTACGGGTGAGGCGCAGGCCGTCGACACCTCCATCCTCAACGCCGGCATGTTGCTCGCCTCCATGGCGGCTGTGCGGGAGGACGGTTCTGCGCTGCCCCGGCCGGCGCTGGACGGGATGCAGTTGGGCCTCGGAGCGCTGTACCGGCTGTACGAGGCGGCAGACGGCTGGCTGTGTGTGGCGGTGTGCAGTCAAGACGAGTGGGAGTCCCTGGCCGAGGCGCTCGGTCGGCGCGAGTTGCTCGAGGACCCGAGGTTCGCCGACGGGCCGGCGCGTGTAGAGCACCGACGGGAGCTGGAACAGGTGTTGGAGCCACTCTTCCGGGCCCGCCCGGTTCGCGAACTTTTCGCGCTGCTCGACGAGCAGGGCGTGGCGTGCGAGATCGCCGAGGGCGGGTTCTGTCGCAGGCTGTTCGAGGATCCCCAGATGGTCGACCTCGAGTTTGTCGTGCGCCAGCAGCACCCCAAGCTGGGGAAGTTCGGGCACTTTGGTAAGACCATCACCTTCTCAGAGACCCCGCAGCACATCTGGGGGCCGCCTCCCGTGTGCGGACAGCACACGCGGGAGATCCTCCGAGAGGCGGGATATAGCGAGGACGAGATCGAGGGACTGCTGGAGCGCAAGGCGGTCTTCGAGGACTTGTGGGTCTAACTGGACAGGCGTGTCGCGGCCTCGGCGACCAGCAGACCCAGCCGCTCGTGACTGGAGATCGGCATGCGCTCGGTTGGCGCGCTGATGGCCAGCACTGCGGCCGGATATCCGCGTCGGTCGAGGACGGCGGCTGCCACGGCGCTGGCGTACTCGGCGACGTCTCCGTAATTGAGCGACCATCCTCGGGAGCGCACCTCGTCGAGGGTGGCCACTAGTTCCGACGACGGTGGCGCGCCGAGGAAGGAGCCAAGGGCGTCGGGTTCGAGGTGTGCCAGGGCGGCGAGGCCGGCGGCGCTCATAGAGGGGATGACCATCCCGACCCTTGGGACGGTGCGCATGAGGTGGCTGCTTTCGACGACGTCCAATGTCACCACTTGGTTCGCATCGAGTGCTGCCAGAAGTACCGATTCGCCCGTTTCGTCGCGCAGGTGCTCCAGGGCGGCACGCCCGCGTCGACGCAGGTCAGACCGCCGCTCCGCTTCGTGGGCGACAACGAGGATGCGGGTGGTCAGCTCCCATTTGGTCGTGCCCGTGTCGGCGGCCCGCCGGATCCAGCCCTCATTGGCCAGCGTGGTCAGGGCCCGGTGGATCCCGCTCTTCTCGAGCTCCAGAGTGCGGACGAGCTCGCTGAGACCAACCGGCTGTTCGACGGCGACGGCTTCGAGGACGGCGAGGACCCGCGATCCGCTGCGAAGCTGTTTGACTGCCACGATTCTCCCCGATAAGGTCGGATCACTATTCGGGATACTATATCGCATAGTGAGATATTGCTGCAAGGGGAGGTTTCCATGACGGTCCTCACATTGGATCCCACCAGCGCGCCGGAGGCTTGAAATGCACCGGTGCTGGCGCCGCGACCGCTCAGCCTCAAGGGCCAGGTGCTCGGCATCGTGGCTAACGGGCTCGGGATCTCCGAAGTGATGTTCGACGGGCTGGCCGCTGCGCTCTGTGAGGAGCGTGGGGTGCGTGACGTCGTGAAGGTGGTGAAGCCCAGCGTCGCCGTGCCTCCGTGGCCGGAGCAGTGGGAAGAGATCACCGCCCAGGCCACCGTGGCGGTCACTGGGTTCGGTGGGTGCGGGAGTTGCAGCACGCGCTCCATGCGAGATGCCATCGATCTTGAGGCACAGGGGATCCCCTCCGTGTGCGTCGTGCACAGCGCGCTGGTACCAGCCGTCCGGGCGCTGGCGCGCCTGGTGGGTGCGCCCGACTATCCGATCGTGGTGGTCGACTACCCACACAACCCCACGGCCATGTGGGACAAGGACGAAGCCGCCGCCGTCGGGTCTCAGGTGGTCGAGGACGTGTACCGCTGCCTGACTGCGGGACACTGACGCCGCAGCGTCTCACGCTTCGACGCTCCGACCACAATGTCGTTTGTTTCACCGGTCCTCTCGTTCGATAACGAGGAAGCGGCAACCGAGGGCTACTTCGAACTCGGCTTCACTGACGGGCTTCCCGTTATCGCACCCACCGAAGAGCGGGTCACCGCGATGCTCGCCATGGCGCGTCTCGAGCCGGGAGAGGTGCTTGGGGAGGTGCCGACGCGCAACGTGAAGGTGGCGGCCGAAAAGGTCGCCATTAACGCGGTGATGGCGGGGTGCCGTCCCGAGTACTTTCCGGTAGTGGTGGCAGCCGTGCGTGCATTTCTCCAGCCCAAGGCCAACGCCCACTCGACGACCGCGACACTGGCGGGGGCGGCTCACGCTGTGATCGTCAACGGACCGGCACGCACGGAATTGGACATCGTGTCGGGCCAGGCCTGCTTCGGGCCGGGGTTTCGCGCCAACGCAACTATCGGCCGCGCCCTCCGACTGGTCATCCGCAACGTTTGCCGCACTGTGCCCGGCGATCTCGACCGCGCCAGCTTCAGCTGGCCATTGCGGTACTCGTTCTGCTTCGGCGAGAACGAGGAGGCCAGCGAATGGACACCCCTGCACGTCCAGTTCGGCTACGCCCGGGACGACAGTGTCGTGACCATCCAGTCGATAACCTCGCTCGTAGGCCTCTTCGAGTTCGACCCCTCCCCTGAGTCGATTCTCCGGACGTTCTCGCACTTCGCGCGGGCGTACGGCATGGGCCGGGACGACTTTGTCGGGGACGCCCGCAGCCTCGTCTATGTCATGGGTCCCGAACACCAGCGACGTTTCGTTGACGAGGGGTGGACGAAGGAGGGGGTCAGCGAGGCACTGTGGACTCTCCTCACTGCGCCAGCGGCCGGGCCCTACGATCGCCACGTCGACGTCACGGGACCGGAGAACGTGCTACTGGTAGCGGCTGGCGGACCCGGGATCGCGCAGTCGTGGCTGCTCCTGCCCCACTTGGCGGCGCCGACGCACGAGCGCGTCGGGCGTTGAGGGTGCCCGAATCTGATCACGTAGGGGGCTTGGGACCGGCAGCGCGCGGCGTGGTCGACGAGCTGTCGGAGATCCTACGGGCCGACGGAGCTGAACTCCGGGTCCGGAGAGCGAGCGCTACGTCGGTGACCCTCGAACTTGACTTGTCGGACTCGGATTGCCCGGAGTGCGTTATGCCCCGGGAACTCCTCGTCGACATCTACCGTACGCGGCTGGCCGAGGTGGATCCCGATATCCGCTCGGTCGTGATCATCGACCCGCGCGAGACGTAACGTCCGCCGGGAATGATCGACCCATGATCGGAACGACTTGGAACTCGTCGAGCCGGACGAGCGCGTCTAGGCGGAGTGGATGCACCACGTGACCGAGGCAGCGAACAAGACGTTGTACAAGCATGCCAACGCGCGGTACCTGGAAGCCAACGTCCACCGAGACGCCGGGTGTTCACCCATATCGCTGGCATCAACGTGTGTCGCGAACGATGCGAGGCGGTCAGGGCCGACCGCTACGCCGGCTTCACTTTCTCAGCAATCGGCTACCGACATGAATCAATCACGTAGGCCGATGCTACGGCGCATCAAGACCTATCTCTTGAAGGGGGTCAACTAGTCCAATGGCAGGAGTAGTGCTGGTGCACGGTGCCTGGCACGGTGCATGGTGCTGGGACGGAGTCGTCGGGGAGTTGGCTGCTGTTGATGCGCCGGTGACCGCAGTAGAGCTCCCATTGACGGGTATCGATGACGACGTCGCCGCGACCCGTCGCGTCATCTCGAACATGGGCGATGACGTGGTCGTGCTCGGGCACTCCTACGGCGGACTGGTCATCTCGGAGGCCGCTAGTGGCATGTTGGAGGTTTCCCACCTCGTCTACTTGGCCGCGTTGATGCTCGACAGCGGGGAGGACATGATCGAGCTCATGGCCGAGCATCACAGCGAGATGCTCGGTATTGGCCTGCCGGAAGGAACCGGGGTTGTTGTCGATCGGGCGCGGGCGCCTGAGCTGCTGTACGGGGACTCGGACGAGGCAGTGGTCGCCTCCGTGTTGCCCCTCCTGCGCCCGATGCACTTCCGCGGCGAGCTGAGGGTCGACCGCAGGCCGGCATGGCACGATACGGCGTCGACGTATGTGGTCTGTTCGAACGACCGGGCCATTCCCCCTTCCCTCCAGAGGCAGATGGCAGCCAGGGCGGGCGCGGTAGTGGAGTGGCCGACGGATCACTCTCCGTTCCTAACCAGGCCCAGGGCCATCGCGGATCTGGTGGAGGCGCGACTCGCAAGCTGACCCTAAAACTCTGCGCTTCGGAATCGTCCGGTGTTATGGGCTGGAGCGGAGGCTCAGCGAGGCCGATCGCTGACCGGGATGTTCTTGGGGCCTTGGACGAAGCTCGCACGATCCACGTCGGCAAGGATCTCGAAGCGGATCTGGCGATACGTTCGGGCACGTACCGGTGCCTCATGGCGATGGCTTCGCAGAGTCGCTGTAAGAACGCCCATTCCGTCTCACAGACAACCTTCGATGATCAACCACCGAATGTACGCAGCCGCTCGTTTTCCCAGGAAGACAGTAGGCGGCGCCGATTCCAGAGGGACCTGTTGATCAAGAAGACATTCAGCGTTCACCCTCTCCCGAGCACTGAGAGCGGTCGACGGACGCATACGAAACCTTCTCGACGTGGAGGCCAGTGTCAATAAAGTCCATCATTGGGAGGATCTCTGAGGGTTGCCCTACCATTCTCGACGTTGGGCGTTCAGGTAACCCTCGAATCTGGGTTGTCCATCGACCATTTTGCGAATCGTGAGCCAGTCGCCTTTTGCGCCCTTGCGGTCGTGAGGACCGAAGCTGATGTGAGTACGCGGACCACCTAATGAGCAGGGGTACATGGTCAAGGATTCAAGGCCGGCCACGACGCCGTCGGGGGTAAGCAGTGGTGCCTTTGCCAATCCGGCGACGGCAACCCGGCCGGCGTCGTACGAGCAGGCAATCATCGAGTGCAGGATTCGCCGACCAAATCGACGATCGAACCGCTCTAGCAGCTCCATGTGGTTTTGGTTCGGCAAACCCTCTTCTTCGCTGACGGGACCGGTTTGGTCGATTCCGCACCAACCCTCGAGGTCCTGCAGCAATCGGGGCTCGTTGATGTACCACATGAATGCGGAAGACATTATTCGAGGGGGATCCCAGCCGAGCTCGCTTAGGATGGGATTGAACATCCCAACGGGATATCCGTAGCCGCAGTAGGCAATGGCATCTGGTTTCGCCGACTTGTGGAGGTACTTGAGACCATCAGCCAGCTGCGCGCCGTTCTGCTCGATAAATACCTCGCTCACGATCGAGAGTCCATTTCGACGTGCCGCGTCACGGAACGCTGTGGCGTACTCCTGCCCCCCGGGAGAGATTTCAACGACAGTTCCAACACGCAAATGTCCCTTGTCGCGTAGCCAACCGGCCATCATTGCCCCCTCTTCTGCGAGCCCACCGTTTGCGATGGTGAACCCGTAATGTGAGCTGAAGACCCGGGAGCCATTGTGAGAGATGAGCGGCACGTGGAGTCGTTCCGTTGCGGGAAGCAAGGCAAGGGCGTTGTCGGTGATATAAGGCCCGATCACCACGAGGCATCCCGCCTCGACGAGTGCCTCGTATCCCTTCACCGTGTGGACGGCTGATTCGCGCGGCAGACCTCGAGCGATCTTCGAGACCACTTCGATCGGTCGAAACGTCTCGCCAGCAGAAAGGGCATCCTCGATCGCCAGTATCACCGCATCGAGGCAGTCACCAAGCA
>JBKQIP010000155.1:0-36425 GCA_052148295.1 Acidimicrobiales bacterium | reverse complement strand
CGACGGACCGAACGCCCTCAGCTGTGCGTGCGCTCAGCGCTTGACGCCATGGCGAGCTCGTAGACCGTCAGCGACCCTTCGAGGATGGCCCGCCCGACCATGGTCAGCTGCAGGTTGTGGATGCGGGCGTAGTTCCGGATCTGAAAGAAGGCGTCGCTGATGCTGAGCTTGGCCCGCTCGGCGAGCATGCCCTTGGCCTGCTCGATCACGATCCGGCTGTGCAGCGCGTTCTGGAGCTCCTCGTTGACCGCCTGCGCCGCCCGCAGCGTCCGGTTCTGCAGGATGGCGATGGTGGCCACGTCGGCCAGGGCCTGCGCGGCCCGGGCGTCGGGTTCATCGAGCGCACCGGTCTGCGTGCGGAACACGTTGAGCGCGCCGATGGTCGTTCCGCGGAGGCGCATCGGGAGGGCGTGGACCGAGCGGAACCCGGCGCCCAGGCTCTCGGCGGCGAAGCGGGGCCACCGCCCATCGACCAAGGTGAGGTCGGGAGCGATGACGATGGAGCCGGTGCGGTAGCAGTCGAGGCATGGCCCCTCCTGGCACTGCAACTCGAAGAGCTCGAGGACCCGGGTGGCCTCGTTCGACGTGGCCATGACCCCGAGCTCACCCTCGGCCGAGACGAGCATGATCCCCGCCGCCGACGCGCCGACGACCTCGACGCACCGGTCGGTCAACATGGTGAGGAGCTCCACCACGTCGAAGTCATCGACGAGCGAGTCGGCCAACTCGACCAGGGTCTCAGCCAGGAGTGACTCACTGGGCATTGCGTTCTCCTTCGCTCCATCGACCATGAATGATGGGCTCGGATCAGGCTACCTCCCTCGGTTCCCGTGATGGAGCACCGCGCCGGCCGTGCGGCGGCGGGTGGGACGCCGGTGCGGTGCGGGGTGGTGCGGTGAATTGAGGGGCGGCGCGGTGCGGGGCGGCGCGGGGTGGTGCGGGGCGGCGCGGGGTGGTGCGGCATGGTGAGGGCGGTGCGACGGAGGCGAGGCGCACCACGGTGTCGAGGTTGCCGAGCACGAAACCGGCATCCGACGTTGCCGGCTATCGGCCCGACCCCGCGCCCCCCGGCGCGTCGTCGAAGCGGATGCGGCGAGCCACCACATCCTCGGCCACCTCGGTGACCCCGCGATCGTTGGCGAAGGCGAACGCCCGCAAGCGAACCAGGGCCTCACCGACCGAGAGGCTCAGTTGCACCGCCACCATGCCCGACGCCTGGTGCACGACGAAGCGGACCTGCGAACCGTCCTCGATCCCGTCGGCCAGGCCCCCCATGGCGTCGGACTGCATGGTCAGCACCGACCGGGCCGCCACGCCGGCCATGACCAAGGCGTCGGCCAGTTCGTCGACCTCGAGCGCGCCCGGTTGGGTCCGGTAGAGATCGAGCGCGCCGAGGCACACCGCGCCCACCAGCAAGGGGAAGCCGAAGATGGCCCGGACTCCGGCGTCGACGGCCGGCGGTGCGAAGGCGGGCCAGCGGACCGCGTCGGGATCGGCCAGATCAGGCTCGAGGACCGGGAGGGCCCGGCGGTAGGCATCGAGGCAGGGGCCCTCGCCCAAGGTGAACTGCAGCTCCTCGATGACCGCGCTCACCGCGTTCGACGTGCAGACGGTGCCGCTGGGCGCGCCGCCCGAGAGCAGCATGATGCCGGCGCCGTCCGCACCGACCATCTCGGCAGCCACGGCGCACAGACGCTCGGAATCGGGCCGGTTCTCACCACCGGTCCGCAATCGGGAGAGAATGCGCAGGAGTCGTTGACTGGGCATCAGCGCCGAGCTCCATGGGCGTGCCTCCCGGCGCGCCAAACTCGCAGATCTGGCTCGCTATGGACCATTGTGCGTTGCCTCCCGGGACGAGGAGGCGCTCAACGGGGACACGGTCCAGCGCTTCCGGGCTCGGTCTTTCACCGTGCTCTCGTGTCACACCCTACTCCCGGTGGAGAGACCGGGGAGGGAGGAAGGTGGGGCGGAAGCGAAGGGCGCACCGCGGTGTTGTACGAGGAGTGATCCCCCTCTCCGTACTCGACTTGGCCACCGTGGCCACCGGGTCCACGCCGGCGCAGGCCCTGGCCGAGACGACGAAGGCGGCCGCAGTCGTCGAGCAGCTCGGCTACAAACGGCTGTGGGTGGCCGAGCATCACGGCATGCCGGCCGTGGCCAGCTCGGCGCCCGCTGTGCTCATCGCCCACCTGGCCAACGCCACCACGTCCCTGCGCGTCGGGTCGGGTGGGGTGATGCTGCCCAACCACTCCCCCCTGGTGGTGGCCGAGCAGTTCGGCACCCTCGAGGCCCTCCACCCGGGTCGGATCGACCTGGGTCTCGGTCGCGCCCCCGGCACCGATGGTGCCACCGCACGGGCGCTGCGTCGGGGCGGGGACGCGGGGGCGGACGGCTTCCCCGACGACGTGGTGGAGCTGGTCAACTACCTGGCCCAGCACGACGGTCCCCCCGCGCATCCCTCGGCGGTCCCCGGCCACGGCTACCTCCCCGAGGTGTGGCTCCTCGGGTCCTCGGCCTTCAGCGCCCAGCTGGCCGGCCTGTTGGGCCTCCCGTTCTCCTTCGCCTATCACTTCAGCCCGCGGCTCCTCGACGCCGCACTGGGCGCCTACCGCTCGAGCTTCCGACCGTCCTTCGTGCTCCGCGAGCCCCGGGCCATGGTCGCCGTCTCCGTGGTCTGCGCCCCCACCACGGCCGAAGCCGAGTGGCTGGCCGGATCCTCGGCCCTCGGCCTGCTGCAGCTGCGCAGCGGGCGCCTGGGGCCGCTGCCTTCACCCGAGGAAGCTGCGGCCTACCCGTTCACCGCGGCCGAGACGGCCACGGTCGAAGAGACCCTCTCCACCCACCTCATCGGGGACCCCGGGACCGTCCACGAGGGATTGGTCGCCCTGCAACGCCGCACCGAGGCCGACGAGATCATGCTCTCGACCAGGACACACTCGTATGCGGCCAGAATCCGTTCGCTCACCCTGGTGGCGCAGGCCTGGGGCCTCACGCCGCCGCGCCGGGCGGGCTGAGCTGAGGCGGCCGAGGGCGCGGTCAGGCCGAGCGGTCCGGCCGAGCGGTCAAGCCGAGCGGTCAGGACGAGCGTTCAGGACATCCACCGCCCCGGAACGGTGAACGAGTCCAGGGCCGGCGCGGCCGGCGGCTTCCCGTCCGGCCGTAGATGGACCGTGCACGGAGTGGAGACATGGGTGGGTTGCGGGCGTGGGCTCGACAGCACGCCCATCGGCACCGCGATGACCACGATCGCCGCCGGTGCCAGCGCACCCGCCCACTGCACGCCCCGGCGCCACCGCGGCACCGGCGCCTTGGATTTCCGTCCCGGCGACACCGGCAGCATCGAGCCGACTGCCTGATCCCATTCGGCGGCCAGCAGCACCTTCAGCGCGTCGGGTGCGGGCCGGGCGGTCTCGAGGCGACCGGGGCGGGCGAGCGCGGCGGACCCGGTGCGGAAGCGCCGGCACGCCGGGCACTGCGCCAGGTGCGACTCGAGGTCCCTGCCACCGAGGCCGGGCTGCTCACCGTCGAGGCCCGTCGAGATGGCCTGCCGTGCCGCGTCACATGGCACGGATCCGCCGCCCGCGGCGCGTCCCGAGCCCCACCAGCGGATCACGACGACGAACCGAATTCGATCTGGACGGGCAGGCTCTGCGTCTTCACCCACTGCCCCGATCCCGAGTCGAGGGACCACACGGTCAGGGTCGACAGGTGGGCGGCCAGCGCCTCGACCGTCGAAGCGGTCGTCGGGCCGAAGGCGACGGTGGCCGTGCCCGTCGGCGGCGGCGGCATCGCCCGCCACTCGCTACCGGCTCCGGCACCACCCACCACCGCCAGGCGACGGGCCCCCGACGAGGTCGTGCTGAGTACGAAGAAACCCGATCCGCCGGCCGCAGCACCGAGTGAGGACAGATGCTGACCCGGAGCGAGCGAGAGCGCCCCCGAGAGATCCCACTGGCCGGTGGCGCCGGTCCAGCCGGCCACCAGCTGGGACCCTGTGGCTGTGGTGATCCCCAACAGCGCGTCGAGGCCG
The DNA here is from genome assembly GCA_052148295.1 of Acidimicrobiales bacterium. GTDB lineage: Bacteria > Actinomycetota > Acidimicrobiia > Acidimicrobiales > RAAP-2 > Bog-473. The sequence goes on along the minus strand of JBKQIP010000155.1, from coordinate 32,395 downwards.
CCGTCGGCGCTCTCCCCCATGGTGAGGACCTCGACACGGCCCCGCCGGAGCGAATCCGGGAGCACGGGCCCGCTCCGCTGCCAGGTCCCGGCGCGCTGGACGAACAGGCCCACCACTCCCGGGCGGCCGCAGCTCGCCCCCACCACGGCGTCACCGGCCAGGGAGGCCACGGCGGTCAGCGAGCGCAGCCCGCAGGACCTCACCCCGTTCACCGATGCGAGCGTCCGGGCCGTGGCCAGTGTGCGCCAGGCCGACAGGCTGCCGGTGCTCACGAGCACCTGTGTGCCCGGCCTCCCGTCGACCAGCGCCAGCGTCTGCCCGTCGGGTGCGGTGGACAGCGCAGCGGGACGCGCCATCAGCCCTTGACCGAGCAGCCCGTTGGACCACGATGTTCCTCCGTCGCTGGTGAAGATGAGCGGTGAGAACGTGAGCCGGTTCGTGGGCCGCACGGCGGCAATGAAGGGCTGCCCGGAGGCGGTGGCCAGGACCAGTCCCCCATTGGTGGCGACGGCGGTCGCCTCCACCTTGTCCGACCATGTCGTCGCCCCGGTCGGGCGGAAGAAGAGCTGCCAGAACGTGTTGAGGGGCTGGTCCAGACGGCCCATCGGCAACGTGGCCCAGGTGCCCGCGGACGATTGGGTGGAGGTGGCCAAGGGGATGGGGACGGCGGGGAAGGAGGACGGAGCGGCGGCGGCGGTGTCCGCCCCAGCGCCGAGCGCAGCCCCCAGCCCGGCACCGGCAAGCAGGAGACAGGCGGCGAGGGCCGACCCCGCAGCTCGGCGCCGGTGGGAAACGGGCCGGTGGGAAACGGGCCGGTGGGAAACGGGCCGGCGGGTAACGGGCCGGCGGGTAACGGGCCGGTTCGTCACGATCCGTTGACGGTGTTCGACACGGCGTTGGCCAGCGTCGCGGCGAACGACGACTTCGTGGCTTCGGTCCCGGCTCCGGGGTCGGCGTCCAGCACGTAGCGCATGCGACCGTCCGGACCGATCACGTAGGCGAACTCGCTGTGGGCGATCATGGCCCCGCCCGGCGCGTACCCGACCTGGATGCTGTAGCTGTCCCAGATGGGCCGCAGCCGGGTCAGCGGTCCGGTCAGGTAGAGCCAGTTGGACAGGTGCGACAGGTCCTCCTGGCCGTCGAAGGCCACGAGGTAGTCGGGCGTGGTGTACCGGGGGTTGGCGTCAATGGCGATGAAGTCGACGTCGTTCGCGTCGGAGCCGAGCATCTGGTCGGCCTGCCGGAATTCCTGGGCGATGACCGGGCAGTCGGACGTGCACACGGGATCGAGGAACGTCAGGGCGATGGTCTTGCCGTGCAGGCGCGACAGCGAGACGGCCTGGCCGCGCTGGTCGACCAGCTGAAAGGGCGGCGCCGGGTAATCGAGACCACTGGGCGCTCCGTCGACCGCGGTGGCCAGGATCGGGTCCGCGTTGGGGCTGACCGCGGCCACTGCCATGGGGACGCCGCCGACCAGGATCACGCCCATGGCGACCAGGGCGGCCACGAACCGGAAGGCGTAACCGGGGCTGGTGATCAGGCGCTGCCGCCAGGTCTCCGGTGGCTGAGCCGAAGCGATGGGCACCACATCGGCGTCGGCCACGGTCGGCCGGGTCAGGGCCAGATACCCGGCCACACACACGAGGGACATGGGGACCATGCTGTTGGGGTCGGTGCCGACCCCACCGAAGAAGCCGAAGTCCTCGATGAGGACCCAGTCGGCCAGGCAGAGCACGACCGCGCCGATCACCCCCACGAGCGCCACACGGGGCCGCGCCGTGAGGAGGGCGACGCCCACGGCGGCCAGGGCGATGACGACGAAGAGGTTCACCCCCCATCCATGGGCGGCGTCGAACGACTCGAAGCTCGTCACCCACGACGAGAAGACCCGGGGTTGCGGCGTCTGGGCCATCTGCTGGACCATCCCGGTGAGGGTCCCCGTACCGTTCGAACGGACCTGTCCGCTCCAGAAGCCCCGGCCCGGCCAGGCCTGCAGCAGGGCCATCCCGACGAAGAACACCCCCATGACGCGCAGGACGACTCGGCCGGGCCGCGGAGTGGCCCAGGCTCGCTCGGGCAGGGCGATCAGGGCGCCGGCGGCGCAATAGAAGAGGACCGCCCCCGGCGCACCGAACAACCACGTCAATCCCGGAGCGAAGATCCCCCCGAACGTCTCGCCGAAGACCCAGACCACGAGCCCCCAACCGACGCTCACCAACCCACCGGCACGGGACCAGCGCCCGCGGGGCACGATGAGCAGCCAGAGGCCGACCCCCACCTGGATCCACACCGCCGCCGCCGCCGCTTCGACCGGGTGGTAGCTCCAGACGGTCGCGCCGGCGTTCACCAGGTGCTGGACCCACGTGGGCGAGGCCGCGGTGGTGGGCTGAATGACTTGCGGCACCATCCCGAGAGGCATGGCGGACTGGCCCTGGAGGATCCCGTCGAGGACCCAGATCAGCCCGAAGGAGATGCGCAGCAGGCGGCGGGCCGCCGGCTCGGGCTCGCGCTCGGTCCGCACCGGACCCGGGGCAGGCGCGTCGGCACCTCCGGCGCCCCGGCGGACCTGCAATGTCCGCACCACGTTCAGGGCAACCCCGGCCGCCGCCAAGATCAGGAGGACGATCAACCCCTGGTGCAAGAGCGCGCTGTGGAACGAGGAGACGATGACGGGGTTCTTGGCCTGTAGACCGGTGCCCATGCCCGGCATGGCTGATCATCCTCCTGCAATCGGTGCGGGTACGAGGTCGGGCGCCGCCGAAGGCAGGCGCTCCACCAGGTAGTCGAACGGGGGGTCTCCCTGGTTCCCGAGATCCCCCTCTTTTCGAGAAGGTGGCCAGGCCAGGGCGAATGGCGCCGTCTACCCACCCGTCCGTAAAGTGCGCCCCGTGGATGCGCTGACCCGTCTGGCCCTGGCCGCCCGGGACGGAGATCGGGGCTCGCTGGACCGGCTCGTCGAGGGAATCTACGACCAGGTCTGGCGCCTGTGTGCCCGGCTGGTGGACGAGCAGTGCGCCGACGACCTGGCCCAGGACACCTTCGTGCGCGCCGTGCGCGCGCTGCCCACCTTCCGCGGCGAGGCCTCGGCCCGGACGTGGCTGCTGGCCATCGCCCGCAACACCTGCATGGACGAGCTGCGGACGCGGGGCCGCCGCCGACGGCGGGACGCCTCGCTGGCGCCCGGCACCACCGGGGCCGGCACGACGGGTGACGCCGGGCAGCAGATCGACGTGACCGACCTGTTGGCCCGCCTCACCCGGGATCGCCGGGAGGCCTTCGTGCTCACCCAGATGCTCGGTCTCTCCTACCGGGAGGCGGCCCAGGTCTGCGCGTGCCCGCCGGGGACCATCCGCTCCCGGGTGGCCCGGGCCCGGGCCGACCTGCTCGACGCCCTCGACCACACCGGACCCGCCCCCTCCTCGGACGGAGGCTACAGCAGCGTCACCAGCATGTACCCCATGACCAGGGACATGACGAGCTGACACGCCACCGCGGAGTGCGGCGACAGCACCGCGGCGGGCGGCGCGTCCTGCACTCCGTCGGCGGACGGCGCGTCCTGCACTCCGTCGGCGGACGGCAGCGACGCCGGCAGGGGTGAGCCCCCGCGCTCGCTCCCTTGCTCCATCCGGGCCAGGGCCAGCTCGGGCTCCAACTCCGGCTCCGGCCGCGGCCGCGCCGGCCGCGGCGCCACCGGGCGCAGGGTCAATCCGACCCCGATCAGCGCGTCCCCGCAGAGCAGAACGGCCAGCACGACGGCCAGGAGCGACCACGACGGGGCGCTCGCACCCAGGGCGCCCATGCGCATGCCGGCCATGCCGGCACCGTGGGCAGAACCGGAGGACCCGTCCGCCTCCATGAGGATCAGCATGTAGATCATGGCGGCACACATGAGGAGGTGCGTCAGGTGCTGGCTCAGCGGGGTGCCCCCCGCCGCCCCGTTCGCGTCGTGCAGCACCCGCCACCCGAACCACAGCGCGCTGGCCGAGAAGACCAGGAGCCACAGGCCGTTGGGCGCCGCGGTCAGTGACGGCGTCAACATGCCGGCCATGGACACGCCCATGACCGCGTGCACGGCATCGGTGTCGCGGTGCGTCGTCCGGTGGGTCCGGAACGAGACCACCAGTCGGCCCGTGCAGTACGCGGCAACCAGGAGCATGGCACCGGCCAGGAGGTCCGACACCCAGGGGTGATCAGCCACCACGGCCTGCCGTCGGGGCGCTCTCGCGGCGCGGGCGCCGCGGGCGCCGCTCGGGACGACCCACGTGCCGCAAGCGGGAACTGTTCCACACCACGAACCCCGAAGATAACGCCATGGCGCCGGCGGCGAGAAGCGGGTTCAAGAACCCGAGGGCGGCCAGGGGGATGGCCGCCACGTTGTAGACGCAGGCCCAGGTCAGATTGCCGTGGATGGTCCGCAGGGTCCGCCGGGACAGGTCGATGGCCGTGGCCACGGCCCGCAGGTCGTCGCGCACCACGATGAGGTCCGCCGCGTTGATGGCCACGTCCGTGCCCGAGCCGACGGCCAGGCCCAGGTCGGCCACGACCAACGCCGGGCCGTCGTTCACCCCGTCACCGACCATGGCCACCGACCGACCCTCGCCCTGGAGCTGCCGGATGGCCGCCACCTTCTCGGCGGGCAGCGCCCCGGCCACCACCTCGGTGACGCCGATGGCGTCGGCGACGGTGCGCGCCGTCGCCTCGTTGTCCCCGGTCATGAGGACACAGCGCAACCCCAGCGACCGGAGCTGACGCACGGCAGGCTCCGCCGATCTCCGGATGGTGTCAGCCGCGGCGATCGATCCGACCAGGTCGCCGTCGCAGTGCACCAGCGCCACCGTGCGGCCCTGACGCTCCCACTCGGCGCATCGGTGCGCCAGGTCGGATGGGTCTCTGTCGGCCTCGTCGGCTCCGTCGGCCCCCGCGGGCCGGCCACCGAACCGCATCACCGTGACGTGGTGACCGTCGACGACGCCGCGTGCACCGAGCCCCGGCATGGCGACGAACGACTCCACCTGGTGCAACGGGCCGGTGTCCGCCCGGGCGCGAGTGGTGATGGCGGCCGCCACCGGGTGCTCCGAGGCCTGCTCGAGCGCGCCCGCCCAACCCAGGACGGCGTCCGGGTCGACGCCCGGGACCGCGGCGATATCGGTCACCGTCATGTTCCCCTCGGTGACGGTCCCGGTCTTGTCCAGCACCACGGTGTCGATCTGGCGGGAGGATTCGAGCGCGCCATAGCCCTTGAAGAAGATCCCGGCGCGGGCCCCCTCCCCCGTCGCCACGTAGAGCGCGGCCGGCGTGGCGAGGCCGAGCGCACAGGGACAGGCGATGACCAGGACCGAGAGCGCGGCGCTGAAGGCCAGATCCGGCGCATACCCGAGCATGAGCCAAGCCGTCAGGGTGACCAGCGCGATGAGCAGGACGGCGGGGACGAAGACGTTGCACACCCGGTCGGCCAGACGCTGCACGGCCGCCCGTTCGTTCTGGGCGCGTTCCACCAGCCGGAGCATCTGGGCCAGCTGGGTGTCGCCGCCCACCCGGGTGGCCCGCACCACCAGCCGTCCACTGGTCGACACCGTGCCCCCCACGACGAGATCGCCCCCACCGACCTCCAGGGGTTCGGATTCACCGGTCATGACGCGGCGGTCGACGGCCGACTGCCCGAAGACGACTTCGCCGTCGGTGGCCACCGTCTCCCCGGGCCGGACGATGAACCGATCACCTACGGCCAGCTGGTCGACCGGACGGCGACGTTCGAACCCGTCGGCATCGAGCACACCCACGTCCTTGGCGCCGACGGCCGCCAGGGCGTGGAGGGCGTTCCCCGTGCGTCGCCGGGACCACGCCTCGAAGTAGCGGCCGGCGAGCACGAAGGTGGTGACCCCGGCCGCCACATCGAGGTAGATGCCGTCGGTCGAGGGGTGCGTCAGCAAGTGGAACGCGGACTGCGGGACGCGGCTGGTGTCGTACCAGAACATGGCGAACAGCGACCAGACGGTGGAGGAGACGATGCCCAGCGAGACCAGGGTGTCCATGGTCGACATGCCGTGACGCGCGCTGCGGACGGCAGCCCGGTAGAAGGGCCACGCCGCCCAGGTCACCACCGGCGCCGCCAGCGCCACCATGAGCCACTGCCAGCCGGGGAACCTCAGATTGGGCGCCACCGTGAAGGCGACGGAGGCGTCGCACAGGGGCATGAAGAGCAGGGCGGAGACAAACAACCGGAGGCGCAAGGACCGGACCCGGCGGTCCATGTCCTCCGGATCGGCGCCGATGTCCCCTCCCGCCGTGGACGCCAGCTGGGCGGTGTACCCCGCATCGGTGATCTCCTCGATGAGGCGCCGTACGGGGACGCCCGGCGGCACCACGGCGGTCGCCCGCTCGGAGGCGAAATTGACCCGCGCCACGACGCCCGGGAGCGTGTTGAGCCGCTGCTCGATGCGGGCGGCGCAGGCACCGCAGGTCATGCCCCCCACCACCAGGGACACCTCGGCCGTCTCCGGGGCCAGTGCCGAGTCGACCGTCGAGGTCACCACACCGGCCTGTCGCTACTCCTCACGGCAAATACCCTGACAGGCGAAGCGTCCCCCCGCCAACTTCGCGGCCTCCAGAGGCCGAACCGGGCCGCCCGGGCGGGACCGCCGGATCGGGGATGGGGGCACGGCCGGCGACGTCACACGATCCGCCCGGCCGAGGCACGCGGCCGGGCGGCGTGGAGCCGTCTCAGGAGATGTCGAGGTGTTCGTCCCACGGCGCGTCCTCATGGGGGATCCGCGCCGGTGGATCCCGCCGCTCGGCGGCCGGGGTCAGAGGCAGTCGGCCATCCAGCAGACGGCGGCATAGTGACCGGCCAACCATGCCTCTCTCGGGGTGTGCTCCCCGAGTTCCGCCAGGATCTGGTGATTCCACCAGGCGGTGATGTCGGCCTCGACGTAGCCGAGCTCCCTCAGACCCTCGCTCAGCCGCCGTGCCTCTTCGTGCGCCTCGGCGATGCTCATGGAATCGACGGCGTGACAGTCGGGGCAGAGCCAACCCAGGCAGTCCACGTTGCGGGTCTCCGGAGGCCCGGACGCGTCACACACACGGCAGACGACGAGGGTGGACGGTGAGTGAATCATTTCGAAAGTCATGTGGGTCACAAGTCCTCTCGAGCCAGGGCGGACGGTCGTGCACCCGTCGCTGTCGCTGCACTCTAAGGACGTCCAGTTGGAACAAGGGAGCAAAATGGTTTCGACATGGTGGCAAAACGAGGATCGGCCGGGGACCGTGTCCTCCGTGCCCGGTGCTCCATGCCCGGTTCGCAGCGGCCGTTGGGCCCTGTCAAAAGAACGCCGAGCTCAGGGCGCCGCTGCGGGCATCAGCGATCGGGTCACCATCACCGTCGTCCCGGCCAGCCCGGCGTCGCGATGGACGAGTCCCTCCAGATAGGCCGGATCGCTGACCATGTCGAGGAAGGCATCGGCGTCGGCATACTCGATGATGGCGATCTGGTCCCACGGTGCCTGCGGCCCGATCAGCACCTGCTCGACATCGCCGTAGAGCGTCAAGCGACCGCCCCGCCGGGTCACGTGCTCGAGGGCGACCGCGGCGTACCGCCCGTACGCCTGCGCCCCGCTCAAGCCGCTCGACGCCAGTTCGTGGTCCGGCGGGTACCGGGCGGTGTCGCGGTAGGAGAGCAGGTTCACGAATTGCAGAGGTCCCCCGAGATCCGCCGACATGAGCGCGTGAATCTGTGCGGCGTCGGGGTTGATCCCCCCGAGACCGTGCCGGCCGATCGCGTCGGCCCGCGCTGCGATCTCCTCCACACTCCGCTCCGGCACGACCTTCCCCCCGTCCTCAGACCTCGGGACGATGGTACCAAGTGCGGCCTCGGGGCACCGTGCCCCGCACCGAAGAGCGCGGCGAAGAGCGCGGCGGCTCGGGGCGCGCTGGTTCAGTGCGGTGGGCCGATATCGGTGTGCTCCTCGAGAGCGTGCTCGAAGGCGTCGGGGTCGTCGGGCGTGACGAAGGGGATCACGCGGCCGTCCAGGTGCAGGAAGAATCCCACCTCCTTGTGGGGGCGCTTCGGATCGAGGTTCGCCCAATGCCGGAAATCGCCCGAACCCCAGATCCGGCCCTTGCCCCGGAGTGCCGAAAGGGCAAAGCGCTCCCACGAGCGGATGGAGGTATAGGGAATCCTCTTGGTGCCCCAGGGGAAGTAGTACCCGCGCACGCGCACCTCGGTCCCGGTGCACTCGATGCGGTCATCCCGGTACGCACGCACCGGGCCATTCGACCACATCTCACCCATAGCGGGTGTGCACTCGGTCTACTAGGTTGACCCGATGCGCATTCTCGTGCTGGGCGCAGGCTTCGGTGGTTTGGAGCTGACGTCACGCTTGTCGGAGGCGTTCGGTCAAGAGCACCACATCATCCTGATCGATCAGAGCGACCATTTCGTCTTCGGCTTCTCCAAGCTCGACGTCATGTTCGGCAGAGCACTCCCCGCCGAGGTCGTGCATTCCTACCGGGCGTTGGACAAGCCCGGGCTGCGGTTCGTCCAGACGAGCGTCCGATCGATCGATCCCGTCGCCAAGCGAGTCGACACCGATGCGGGCGTCTTCGACGCCGACGTCATGGTCGTCGCGCTGGGAGCCGACCTCGATCCGTCCGCCACTCCGGGACTGAGCGAGGCCGGTCACGAGTTCTACACGGTGCCGGGGGCGTTCGGCCTCCGTGACGTGTTGTCGTCGTTCGCCGGTGGCCACGTCGTCGTCGGTGTGACCTCGACTCCGTTCAAGTGCCCACCGGCTCCGAGTGAGACCGCCCTCATGCTGCACGACCACCTGACCACGCGCGGTATCCGGGGCGGGTCCGGCATCTCGCTGGTCATGCCCTTGGGCGTTCCCATCCCCCCCTCCCCCGCGGCGTCCGAAGCGCTCCTGGTCGCCTTTGCCGAGCGTGGGATCGCGTGGCATCCCGATCGACTGGTGACCGCGCTCGACCCCGGCCGCAAGGTGGCCCGGCTGAGCGACGGCACCGACATGCCCTACGACCTGTTCCTCGGCGTCCCCGTGCACAGGGCCCCCGCCGTCGTGGCCGAGTCGGCCCTGGCGATCGACGGCTGGATCCCGGTGGATCCGAACACACTCGAGACGTCCTTTCCCGATGTCTATGCCGTCGGCGACGTGACGAGCGTGGGAACGCCCAAGGCGGGTGTCTTCTCGGAGGGTCAGGCCTCGGTGGTCGCCGAGCAGATCATCGCCCGGGCCCGAGGTGGTCCGGCACCCGCGGGCTACGGCGGCGGCGGCACGTGCTATCTCGAATTCGGGCACGATCTGGTGGCCCGGGTCGAGGTCACCTTCATCAGCGGACAGGCACCGGTCGGCAGCCTCGAGGGACCCTCGCAGGCGATCGCCGCCGACAAGGTCGAGTTCGGCGCCAGCCGCATCCAGCGTTGGTTCGGCCACCCCTGGTCAGGACCGTCGCGTACCCCCTGAAGCGGGTGCGGATCCGAACCCGCTGCTCGATCAATTGGGGGCATCGAGACCGGTGAGGGCCAACATCTCCTGAACAACCAGGTCAAGAGGCCGAGTGGCGTCGAGGATCGTGGCTCCTCGTCTTCGGTATTGCTCCTCGACGACCGCGTTCGCCTTCAGAGCGGCCTCGAGCTGGTCGGGATGCTTCCCAAACTCGTTCGTCGTCCGCGTCGCCAAGCGATGACGGAGCGTCTCGTCGTCGATGGCGAGGCAGACCACGTGATCGAAGTACGGCCAGACGTCCACCTCGTTCTCGGCACTCCCGCACAGGAAGGTGACGCCTGAGCTCGCCGTCGCGGCCAGGGACTGCACGCGTTCGACGCCCATCCTCCAGGCGAACTGCTCGAGCCATCGCGGCGGGACGGGGTACGGCGGATCCAAGATGACCTGGCCGGTTCCCCGGTGGACCCAGTGGCTGTAGCCCTCCCAGTCGGCGTCGACCGTCACATAGCCCCGACCCTTGAGCACTTCGCACATCGAAGACTTTCCCGACCCGGCGATACCGGTCACCCACACGAGAGGCACGGCTCATGGTAGGTGGCGCTCAAGACGTGGGCAGGTCTCCTCCTGGCCGCTCCCGGTCTCAGTCAGAGCGGTGGCAGCGCCAGACCTCGGAGCGGAACCCGACATCGGCGGTCACGTGGCCCTCGATACCGAGCAACTCCCGCAGGAGGCGACGGGCCTCGGCGAAGACACGGGCGCGGGTCTCCTCGGGCAGCGTGATGATCCACGGCCAGGTGCCCAGGAGCCCGATCAACTCGTCGGCGTTGAGAGCGACGTCCCACGTGAACACCTGGTGAGCAGGCTCGTCGAAGGGAGCTCCGGGAGGGATCTCGAGCGTCATGGACGAGCGGTACGCGTTGCCCAGAATGAAGCTCGAGATCTCCCGCTGGGCTCCATCGACTTCGCTCATGCCCCGGCCCGTCCGTCCGGTCCGCCCGGTCCCGCCGGTGCCGCCGCCAGGTGACCCCGAGAGGAGGGATTGGACCTGGACGAGGAACGCACCATCGGGGTCCGGCACCGACCACAGGGCACCCAGGACCCCGCCGGGCACGAGCACACGCCCCACCTCGCGCAGGGTGCGGTCGCGATCCATCCAGTGCCACGAGGAAGACGCCAGCACGGCATCGGCGCAGTGGTCCGGGAGGGGCATCGACTCACCCTGGCCCTTCACCACCTCGACCCCGCCGACCTCCTGGCGGAGAATGGACCGCATGCGGTCGTCGGGCTCGACCGCCACCACCTCGTCCGCCCGATCGATCAGCGGCCGGGTCGACGCGCCGGTTCCGGCTCCCAGGTCCACAATCCGCCCGACATGCTCCGGAAGGATCCAATCGATCGCCGCGTCGGGTGGGCCGGGTCGGTAGCGCTCGTAGTGAGAGGCCACCCCTCCGAAGCTCTGCGCCTGAACCGCCATCTCCGGTGGCTTGAACTGGGAGAGAAGCACTTCCAGGTCGATCGCGTCATGGTCGGTCACGCTTCGACCCTAATTGAGCCGGTCTGTCAGCATGCACTCGGGATCTCACCCGCACCCGCATACGGGCCCCCTGGCTCGGGACCGCTCACGATGGCCCAGGCCGGCGGGCAGGCGCGCCCGGGCGGCTTCGGATAGGAACGAACTCGGCCAGCGCGGGCGAGAACCCCAGACCCCGTCCCCGTGCGATGGCGGTGATGGATGAGATGCGATCCGCCGGCCGCGCACAAGACCCCCTGACCTGGGACGTAACGCCCCACGGGCCGGTCGGCGGTGTCGCCGCACGAGCGGGGGCGGCGGGAGGGACCCGTGACTGGGAGACCCTGGGTTCGGCGGGGCGACGCTCTCAGGACGCCAGGATGAACCGCTCGACGGCGATGGCGAACCCCTCGTGCTGATTGGACGCGGTGACCTTGCGGGCGGCCCGCTGCACCTCGGCGGAGGCGTTCCCCATGGCGATGCTCAGTCCGGAATGGGCGAACATCAACACGTCATTGGGCATGTCGCCGATGGTGGCGATCTGGGTGGTGGGGATCCCGAGGCGACCCGAGAGGAATTGCACGACGCTGCCCTTGTTGGCGTCGGGATGGGTGACGTCGAGGTAATAGGGCTGCGACTGCGCGGCCGTGACATGGTCGCCGAATTCCTCGCGTGCCGCTTCGGTGGCCCGCCCCATGGCGTCATGATCATCACTCACACCGACAATTTTGGCCACGCTGTCGTCGAGTCCGGCAAAGGTCTTCGTGACCGTGGGTTGGAATCGAACGGTGTCCGCCTCGCGCGCCACATGCGGACCGTGGAGATCGCGTACGTACCATTCCGGTCCGCGGTAGATCCAGGCCGTAAGGCCGAACGACTCGATGAGCTCGACGGTCGGATCGACCAACGCTTCTGGCACCACCTTCTGTTCCATCACCGTCATGTCCGTCTGGACGATCAGGCCGCCGTTGAAGGCGGCGATGGGGGTGGAGATGTCGAGTGGATCGATCAACATCGACATGCCCCGGGGAGGCCGACCACTGGTGAGGGCGAACAGGACGCCACTGGCATGCAGATCTCGCACAGCCGCCACGCTTCGCTCGGTGAGCACCTTCTCCTGGGTGACCAGGGTTCCATCGACATCGGCCACCAGGAGGCGGATGGCGTCCTCGGGCATCGGTTGCTCCTCCCCCGCCGTGCGCCCGGCGGTCTCATCCTGAGGGGTACCTCGTTGCGGCCACCCGGTCAGGTGAGCTTGCCGCACCCCTGACCATAGAGGGGATCGACCCGCCCGGTCCCGGAGGATCGCGCCTGGGTGACGGTTTTCTCCTCACGGTGAACTCCGGGTGACCCCATTGCCGAAACCGCCATTTCAGTAACCGCCATTGCCGTAACCGCTCTCCTCACCGGACCGCCCGCTCGCCCCCGGGGCCCGGCGCGCTCGGCGGACCGCGTCCCGCGCCCGCCTCCCGCCCTCCCGTGCTTCAAACCGACGTCAGCTCGGCCACGATGTGCTCCCGGGTCACGTCATGGTCATGCGAACCACGAGCGTGCTCCTGCACGGCGGCGACGAGGTGGTCGAGGTCCCCCTCGTTCTCGATGCGGAACGACACGCCGCACGGGCAGGCGGCTATCCGGGCCTCCGCCTGGGGTGACCCGGCGACGTCGACGATGACGCACGGGTCGTCGCCGACCACCCAGGCATCGTGGCCGGGGCCGACGACGTGGGCGTCGCCGGGTCCGAGCTCTCGTTCCTCGCCGTCGTCCATCAGGACATGGAGACGGCCCGAGAGGACCACGGCCACATGGGTGGCCTGACAGGAGTCGGTGCCGACGATCGGCTTGACGTCCTCGGACCACCGCCAGCCGGGACGAAACACGGCGCGTGCGAACGTCACCCCACCGACGGAGACCGATTGCAGTTCACCGTGTTCGAAGTGTCGGGCCTCGTCCGGCCTGTCGAGGTTCTTGGTCATCAGCATGGTGCCCTCCCTGTGCTCGTTACTTCCCCCTCCATGGTGCCGGGCCGAGACACCGGGACACATCGGTAAGACCACGTAGATGGTGGCCGGATGGGGGTTGGCCTACGTAGGCGCCCGCGACCTCCTGGCTTCGGCCACGGCGGCGAGCTGTGTCCGTGAACGCGCGTCCAACTTGCGCAACAGGGCCTCGACGTGTTTCTCAACCGTCCGCGGCGACAGCCCGAGCTGGGCCGCTATCTCTTTGTTGGCCAGGCCCTCGACGACCAGATTGAGCACGTCGGCCTCCCGGGCGGTGATCCCGAGACCGGCCCAACGCTGTGGACCTCCGACCAATTCCCGGCAGCGATCGGCCAGACATTGCAGGCCGCAACCGGAGAGACGGTCGCCCACTCCCGTTAACCACCATTCCGGCTGGTCCCACCCGCCGCCGGACGCCGACTCCGCGGCCAGCCAGCGGGCTACGTCGGCCCACGTCCGGCAGTTCACGAAATCGGCTTCCGTCGAGGCGGCCATCCGACGCGCCGTCGCCGGGTCCCCGTTGCGACCGGCGATGATGCCCTCGGCGTAGGTGAAGAGCCCCGAGTTGAAACGGATGGCGCCGACGCCGAGCCGGCGCGCCTCGGCGACGGCCTCGACGGCGCGCCCGTCGCCCACCGAGGCCAGGAGGACGGGCCACATGGCCCGAAAGCACGCTGGTTCGGCGTGCGGCAGCTCGGCCAGGAGCAGGGTGGCCCGGTCCAAGTGCTCCGCCGCTGTCGTCCGGTCACCATGGAGCAGCTCGCGCATGCCGCGTGCACCCCAGGCGAAGCCGGCCAGCATCGGGTCCCCGGGTGCGGCAGCCGTCGCGAGACCGATGAACCGCTCCATGTCGCTCGGGTCGCCCCGCCATGCTGCGTTCTCCGCCAGCATGGCCAACGCCTTGGCGCGGATCTGTCCCAGGGCCAGTTGCTCGCTCAGCGCCAGAGCCGATCGGGCGTGCGCCGCCGCCATGTCGAGCTCGTAGCGGCAGTGTCCCGCCGCCGACAGCTGCAGATCGAGGACCGCAGCCGTGCTGAGCGCGCCACACTCGCCGGCGGTGCGGCGGGCCTCCAGCAAGCGCTCGGTGCCGGCATGGTCGAACAGGTCGATCGTGCCGATCTCGTGCATGGCCCGCACCTGCCACAGCGGGAGGTCATGGTCCTGCGCAACAGACAGCGCCTGCTCGAAACGGGCGCGGGCCGCCCTGAGGTCGGAGAACCTCGCCACCCGTCCGAGGACCTCCAGAGCCTGGCACCGGACCTCGGGGCCGGCGGCGACCGAGGAGAGCGCAGCCTCGGCGAGCCGCCCGGCCCGGTCGTCGTCGTCGCCCGCCAGAGCGACCTCCGCCTCCAACACCGCGGCGGCGGCCTCCAGGGCGGCGTCCTCGTCGGAGGCGAGCAGAAGGGCCGCCGCCTTCAGGTTCTCGGCCGCCAGATGCCAGCGGTCCGCGGCGATCGCCGCGTGGGCCACCAGGAGGTACACCCCCGCGCCGTCCCTGGGTCGATCGGCGCGGGCGATGACCCCTTGCCCGATCTCGACCGCCTCGTCGACCCGACCGGCCAGGGCCAGTGCCTCGACGAGGAACGGGCCCGCCTCAAGACAATCGAGACGGTACGCCTGACCGAGGGCGTCGACGGCCGTGGCCAGTGCCCCCCGCTCCATGGCCGACCGGCCCGAGACGAGCCGCAGCGCGGCTGCCCGCCGTTCGTCCCCCGCCTGGAGGGCGAGGTCGGCGGCCAGATCGCGCCACGTCCCGTCCAGGTCCCGATGCGCATCGTCGACCGCCTGCAGCGCGGCTGCGGCCAGGTCCCGGCGCCTCTGCGGCAGCAACCGCTCGACGATCGCCTCACGGGTGAGCGCGTGCCGGAACGAGAAGCGTTCCCCGTCGACCTCCAGCAGTTGATGGTCCACGCCGCGCTCGAGCGCACGGGTCACGACGCCGGGCGGCCGGTCCGTCGCCCCGACCACGAGATGCCAGTCGAAATGCCGCCCGAGGATCGCCGCGGTGGACAGAACGAGGCGCTCTTCATCGGGAAAATCGGCGATCCGGGCCCGCACGGTCTCGCGAAACGAAGCGGGCACGCCGGGCGAGACCAGCACCTCCTCGACCAGGAAGGGGATGCCGTCCGATGCGGCCTGGACCCGAGTGACGACGCCGTCGTCCGCGTCGCGCCGGCACGCGTGCACCATCTGCGAGACGAGCGCGGCCTCGAGGCGACCCAGGGGGACGTGCAACGCGGTGCGGCTCCCGACCAGTCGACGAATCGTGGCATCCGCCGCAGACGGAACCTCACTTCGGCAGGTGGCCACACACAGGACCGGCGCACCACCGAGGTTGTCGCCGAGGTACTCGACCACAGCCAGCGTGTCGGGATCGGCCCAGTGCAGATCCTCGAGCACGACGACGAGGCCACCGGTTGGGGCGAGCCGACGCAGGAGCTGGATGACCGCCTCGGCCCGTACGGGTGGAGAGGTCTCGACCCGGGCCCCGGGGGCCAGCGTCGGCACGATGGCGCCGAGGGCGGGCAGCCAGGGCGCGAGGTCCGGATCGGACGGGAGGGGACGGTCGCGGAGACACGACAGCAGAGCCTCGGTGAGGGGTCGGTACGGCGTGGTCGCTCCGCTCGGCACGCCCCGGCCCACGGCGACCAGGGCGCCTCGTTCCCGCGCCATGGCCGCGACCTCCCGGGCCAACCGTGACTTGCCGATCCCGGCCTCCCCGGTCAGGCAGGCCAGCCTGCCCTTCCCGCCCAGGGCGGCCTCCAGCGCGGCGTCCAGCGTCGCAAGCTCCTCGTCCCGACCGACGACGATCGGGCACAGCATCTCGGCCACCTCTCAAGTGTGGCGCACCGGGGCTGCAACGTCTTCGGGGCCAACGGCGCCCAGGCCGGGCTGGTCTCTTCCCCCGCCGCCCAGGCCGGGCTGGTCTCTTCCCCCGCCGCCCAGGCCGGGCTGGTCTCTTCCCCCGCCGCCCAGGCGCCGCCGTGGCGCCGCCCCGGCGTGTGCGCCCCGGCGTGGACTTCACAGAATCCTCATACTTCCTTCATCGTTTGCCAAGCTTCCGGCCACATGATGGTGAGACAGACCAGTCGTCCACAAGGAGTCTCACCGTGCTGAAGAAGACCATCGCCTCCATCGCTGTCGGAGGAATCCTGCTGGGTGGTGCCGCGTCCGCCAGCTCGGCCGCCGCCAGCACGCCCGCCACCAGCACGCCCGCCGCCAGCACGCCCGCGTCCAGCACGCCCGCGTCCAGCACGCCCGCGTCCAGCAAAACCTCGACGACTGGCCACCCGATCCGCCGATGGCTGCGGCGCCACCGGCACGAGCTTCGCCAGGAAGCCATTGCCATCGGCGC
This sequence comes from Acidimicrobiales bacterium, assembly GCA_052148295.1. Lineage (GTDB taxonomy): Bacteria > Actinomycetota > Acidimicrobiia > Acidimicrobiales > RAAP-2 > Bog-473. Next base: position 16,072 of record JBKQIP010000155.1, on the reverse strand, counting down.
CAAGACGATCGGCGTGTCGACACAGGATCTCGTGAGCGAATTGCGAGCGGGAAAGTCGGGGGCCACCATCGCGACCGAGCACAACGTCAGTCCGCAGACGGTCGTCAATGCGCTCGTGAGTGCGGCCGACGCCCGGGTCAGCCAGGCAGAGACGAAGAACCGGATCACTTCGACCGAGGCCAGCAAGATCGATGCCGCCCTGCCCGCCAAGGTGACCGCCCTGGTCAACAAGACCTTCTGATCGATTTCCCCTCCCGATCCGCCCGCGTGATGAGCGCGACCGGCGACCAGACCAGGTGTCGGCAGAAGCTGGTCCCGGGCCCTACAGCGCCCTCACCCCCGTGCGCATCTGCGACACCAGAGCCGGCAACCCCTCGGGGCTGAGCGGTCCGGCCGCCCAGTGCAACGGGGCGGGCGATGGCAACCCGGCCAATGCCGGCCAGACCCTGACCATCCAGGTGAGCGGCCTGGCCGGGGTCCCCGTCGATGCCACCGCCGTCGTGGTCAACCTGGGCAGTACCAACCTGGTGGTCGACGTGCTGGGGTGGTACTCGTAGCGGCAATCTCGACCCGTCCGCGCTCGAGGCCGAAGGTGGGTGGGCCGGCCCTCGGCCAACGTCATCGCCAACGTCGCCTGTGTCGTGAGAAGGGACGCCAGAGCTCGAACCCCGCGGTTCAGGCTCCTCCCCGTGGCGCGCTGACCGGTCGCCGAAAGGTCAATTTCGTCTTTCCCGCGCTCTTGGACGCCGCGTGTAACCGCCAGCCATCCCCCTTGCGACGATCGATGATCCGCTGGATGCCGTCGACCTCGGCCGCGGTCCGGACGTACGTCTCACAGGCCGTCTCGTACTGCCGCTTTCCCACCTGCCGTAGTGTAGGGAGTGGACGACCGATGTAATCGGCACCCCGGCGAAGAATCGCACCGCATCCGCCGGCGCCCGGCACCGTGCGCCACGCCGAGTCAGATGACAAGGCAAGCTCGTGATCACCTCAACCAACGTCGCTATGGTGACGAGCGGAACTGGCGCGAAGGGGACATGGAAGAGCGCTTCGACATGGTGGTGGTGGGCGCCGGGCCGGCGGGCGAGAAGGCGGCCGCGCAGGCGGCGTACTTCGGCCATCGCGTCGCGGTCATCGATCAGTCACCCCAACTCGGTGGCGCCATGGCCGCCAGTGCGGTGACCACCAAGGCCATGCGGGAAGCCGCGCTCTACCTGACCGGCTTCCAGCGCCGTGACGTCTACGGCGAGGGCCTCGACCTCCATCCCCAGGCCGTCATCGATCGGCTCCGAACCCGGGCCGTCGACGTGGCCCGGTCGATGAGCGACGCCGTTGTTGAGAACCTTCGCCGCCACGACATCGCACTGGTGGCCGGTGCGGCCCGTCTGGACCCCGACCGGTCCGTCTGCGTCACAACGGCGCCCGGTGAACCGGAACGCCGGCTGACCGCCGACGTGGTGCTCCTGGCCCCAGGATCGAGGCCATTTCATCCACCGGGGATCCCGTTCGATGATCCCGACGTGCTCGACTCCGAGACGGCGCGGGAACTCGACCGGCCCATGCACAGTTTGGCGGTGGTGGGAGGCGGGGCCGTCGCCTGCGAGTACGCGTCGATCTTCATGGCCCTCGGTGCAGAGGTGACGCTCGTCGATCGGGGGGCGCAGCTTCTGCCCTTCCTCGACTCCGCGTGCTCGGCGCTCATGGCGGACTCCTTCCGATCGTCCGGCATGAAGCTGCTCCCCGAGACCGCAGTGGCCGACGTGAGCCGCGACAGTCACGGGTTGGCGGTGGAGACCGATGGTGGCTCGGTCCTTCGGCCCGAAAAATTGATCTATGCCGCCGGACGGGTGGGCAACACCCAGGCACTCGGCCTCGCCCCTGCCGGTGTCGCCGTGGACGAGCGTGGGCGTATACGGGTGGACGACCACTTCGAGACCACGACGCCCGGGATCTACGCTGCGGGGGACGTCGTCGGTCCCCCAGCACTGGCCTCGGCCTCGATGGAGCAAGGCCGGGTCGCCGCGTGCTTCGCGCTGGGTATCCCCTTCAAGCAGACCGTCGATCCCCTGACGCCGTTCGGGGTGTATTCGATTCCCGAATGTGCCATGGTCGGTATCACCGAGGACCAGGCCGCCGCACAAGATCTCGACTACGCGATCGGGTTCTCGCGCTTTGTCGACAACAGCCGAGCTGCCATCGCCGGTACCACCGAGGGAATGATCAAGCTCGTCGTCGATCGCAACGACAGGCGGCTTCTCGGCGTGCACATCGTCGGGGAGGGGGCCACGGAACTGGTCCATCAGGGCCAGGCCGTCCTGCACTTCGGTGGGACCCTCGACTACTTCATTCATGCCACCTTCGACGTGCCCACCATGAGCGACGCGTACAAATACGCTGCCTACGACTGTCTCCAGCGCTTGGACCGGTCGCGGTGAGCGAGTCCACCCGCTTCGCCAGGCCGGTCCCCGCCGTGGTGCAGCCTCCACGGGGTGTGACTCGGGGAGCTACCCCAGCCAGCTCCCGGCGCCCTCGTCCTTGGTCGCCAGCAGGATCTCGATGAGCGCCAGATTCGACGCCGCCACGGAACGCGCGGCATGGACCTGCTGGGCATCAAGGCGTCCGGCCTTGTGGGCGTGCTCCAACTCTGACTCGGCCAGCACTTGATAGCGAGCGATCTTGGCAAGATCCATGGTGCCCTCCCGTTCCTCCCCCCGGAACGCTAGCCCTCAGGGGTACGAGGTTGCGCCGGCAGGACGCGGGCTCGTCGGCAGGGCCAGGACCCTGCCAGGAGTCGAGAGCCGTCGTGCCACCCCCTCTTGCCGGTCGGCACCGCAGTCGCACCCGCTGGACCGTGACGCCGCGTCGGGCCAGATCAACCCCAGCGGCGCGCTGCCCGGTGATGGACGGGGTGCGTGCTCTACGCCACCACCCCCGACGCCCGCAGCGACGGGATGCGGTCGGCCATGCCGAGCTCGGTGAGGATCTCGTCAGTCTGCTCACCCAAGGCCGGCGAGGCGTCGGTGGACTGGACCGGAGTCCCCCCAAATCGGATGGGATGGCGCGGAAAGCGAATGCGGCCGACGACGTGATGGTCGCGCTCTTCGAACAGCCCGACCGCAACCGCATGAGGATCACGGGTCAATTCGTCGGGAGAGAGGACCATGGCGAACGGCACCCGCTGGGCGTCGAGCCGCGCTGTGGCCTCGGCCATCGTCAGGTTGACGGCGTGGGCGTAGCACATGTCCACCAGCTCCGCCGTGAAATCGCGATTGCGGTTGCGCGCCTCGAGCGTCGAGACGCGCGGGTCGTCCCAGCCCTCGACATCGAGTGCCTTGCACATGCCGGCGAAGTCGGCGACCGATGTGGGAGTGATGATCCCCCACCCGTCGCGAAAGCGTATGGGGCGAAAGCCGGCCACGAAACTCGAATTCTGTGACCGGTCAGATTCGAGCAGGACTTCGTTGCCGGCGGCGTCAGCCCAGAGAAAGGACGCGACGGCGTCCATCATGGCCAGCTCGATGTGCTGCCCACCCCGTCCCATGGCGCGAGCCAGCAACGCGGCCGTGATGGCCTGCGACGCGTAGAGGGCCGTGATCTTGTCGGCCGCAGTCTGTCGGATGAACACCGGGACACCGTCCGCCGGATCGGCTTGGTTGGTGGCCAGCCCGGCATAAGCCTGGATCACCGTGTCGTAGGCACTCCGGTCACGGTAGGGGCCCGAGGACCCGAACCCCGAGAGTGAGGCATAGACCACGTCGGGGTTGACGGCGCAGATCGCTTCGTAGCCGAGCCCCAGTCGGTCCAAGACGCCGGGTCGGAAATTCTGGAGGACGACGTCGCTGCGCGCCGCCAGCTCCTTGACGATGGCGACGCCCTCGCGTGCTTGCAGATCGATGGCGATGCATCGCTTGCCCCGATTGCACATCAGGTACAGGGCGCTCATCCCGTTCACCGACACGCCGACCCATCGCCCGATGTCGCCGATGCCCGGTCGCTCCACCTTGATCACGTCGGCCCCCTGATCGGCCAGCAGGGTGGCGGCATACGGCCCGGTGAGTGCGATCGACAGGTCAAGAACGCGGATTCCTTCCAGCGGGTTGGTCACTCGACGAAGTGCTCGCTGGAGCGGGGACGTCCGTGCGGGCCGCTGTAGGCCAGGCCCCACGATGGTCGGACCGCGTAGTCCGGCGTGACCACGTGCGATCGTGCGGCCTGCCACGAGTCGATCAGCGCGTCCTCCGCGCCATAGTCGAACGGGTCGGTCAACACCTGCTCCTCCACGCCGCCCCGCTCCGGTGGGTGCTCGGCCAACCAACGAGCCGTCAGCGCCACTGCCTGGCGCGCCGGGACGACATCTTGATGGCCCAGTTGGTGGTGCAGCCGCGTCAGATCGAGCACGCGGTGGGTCGGGAGCGGCTGGGCCAACAAGGGCCAGGCCGGCTCGGCCAGATCATAGGGAAGCGATACGATCTCGAGGTCAACACCGAGCTCCCGCGCGCAGAGCTCTATCATCTGGCGCACCGTGATCACCTCCTCGTCGGCCACGTTGTACACCATGCCCGACGAGAGCTCGGGGCGTTCGATGCCGAGCACCACGGCGGCGGCGCAATTCTCGGTGTAGCAGTGGTGGTGAAGGGTCAGGCCTTCATCGGCAACGATGATGCGACGCCGTCCATCGAGGACGCGTCGGACGACCATCCATTCGCGGGGGGCCAGCTGATAGGGACCGTAGAGGTACGGGTAGCGAAAGTGCGTGGCACCGGGATGGGCCGCGAACACCGCCTCCTCCGTCCGCACGATGCGGTAACCCTTGTCGTCCATGGTGGGGTCGTCCACCAGCAAGGCGTCCTCGCGCACGGGGACGGGCAGGCCCGGCGGATCGAATTGCCAGGCGTCGGTCCAACCCCGGTAGGCGGGCACACCCCCGGCGGAGACGAAGTGGTCGCACCTCCCCTTGGTGAGCCGGGCGATCATGCGAAGACGCCCATACATGGCGACGATGACCTCCCACGATGTGCCGGCAATCGCCTCACGCAATGACACTTCGTCGTACGGGTCGGCGTGGATGTGCACCAGGTGGGACGGTGTCTCTGCTCGCTCGTGGGTCCCCCGGTGAAGGATCGTCACGTCGTGGCCGTCGGCGACCAGTCTCCGGACGATCGGAATGCCGCTGGGGCCCGTGCCCCCGATCATCAATATCCTCATTGCGGCGCGGCCGCCGCGGTCGGGCCGAGCCCACCGCCCGATCCATCCGGAGGAGGGCCCAGCACGGCGTTCGGCCGGGTTCCTCGCCGTGGTGTGGGGGCATGGGCGCTCGGGCCGGAGGAGGACACGCCGAAACCATATGCAATTGCAGGCATGAAGATCCGATGGGCGCGGTCAGAGCCGTGTTGGTGTCACCCTGGGATCGGGCGAACACCGGCACGACCTGAGCGCGGCGCAGCGCCCGACGGGGCGCGTGCGAGCAACCGGATCTCGTGCCCGCTGCACAGACCCAGGGTCGACCGCTCACCGGGCTTGTCCTCGCATGGTCGGTACTCTTGGTGGTCGTCGTCCCACACGTCGGCCCAACAACCGCTTTCGTCGGATCCGGCGTGGAGCATGGTCTTGCCGTCGGCCCCGTCGAAATCGGCCTCGCCACTGGTGGTGTAGAGAAGATCCTTCATGCGTCCCATGGCGACGTCGCGGTCCTCAGGAGGCCTTCCGGCCGGCCGTCTTGGCCACACGCGGCTTGGTCGCCTTGCTGGCGGCAGTTGCCTTGGCGGTCGTCCGCTTCGTCCCGGTCGCAGCCTTCTTCCTGGTGGACCGGGTGGCCTCGATGCTTGCGTTCAAGGCGTCCATGAGGTCGACGACCTTGGCCGTCGGTGCCGACACGGCGGCCACGATCGTCTTGCCCTGACGCTTCTCCTCAACCAAGGCCTCGACCTTTTGGCGATGCGTGTCGTGGTAACGCGCGGGGTCCCACGAACCCTCCATCGACTCGATCAGGAGCTCCGCCATCTTGATCTCTCGTTCACTTGGATCCTGGGTGTCAGGCAGGTTGGGCAACTCCCGCTCGGGCGAGCGGACCTCATCAGAGAAGAACAGCGTCTCGAGGGCGATCACGTCTTGTTCGGGGCGAATGGCCACCAGGTATTCCTTGTTCCGCATGACAAAGGTGGCAATGGCGACTTTTCCCGATTCGCGCATGGCTTGGCGCAAGAGCGCGTAAGCACGTCCGGAAGCCTCCCCTTCGGGAGCGAGGTAATAGGTCGTGCGGAAGTACACCGGGTCGATCTCCTCGAGCGCTACGAAATCGGTGATCTCGATGTAGCGGGAGCGCTCGGGTTCGGCTGCGGCCAATTCGTCGTCGGTCATGATCACGAACTCCCCGCCGCCGAGGTCCACGCCCTTGACGATGTGGGAGGCGTCGACCTCCTTGCCGGTGCGCTCGTTCACCTTCTTGTAGCGGATACGGTCGGAGGTCCCCTCCTCGAACTGATTGAAGTGCACGGTTTTGTCCGACGTCGCCGGATAGAGACCAACGGGGACATTCACCAGCCCGAAGCTCAGACTGCCCTTCCAGATTGCACGTGCCATGCCCATAGCTTTACCCAGGTCAGGCCTGGTCCACCACCGCGTCACACCCCCTCGGCACACTGGAGCCATGATCCGGTTCACCGCCCCATCGGAAGATGCCTTCGCCTCGACCGTGCTCCGGGGCCTGCTGGACCTGGGCCCGACGGATCCGCGAGAGAAGGATCTGGCCCTTGAGCTGGGATTATCCCTGTGGTTACGGCGATGCGACACCAGCGTGGGGGACGCCCGGGTGGTCCTGCTGGACCTCAGGGACGCCGTGATCGACGCTTCCGGCCTCGATCCAGAGTTCGAGCCCATTCCTCTGGTCGGGCGGTCACTGGAGGCCGATCTCGTCAATCTGACCGACTACCTGGGTCGACTGGTGCCGCGGGCCGCCAACGCGGCTCAGTGCGCTCCCAGGGCCATGGTCGAGCGGACCATCGAGCTCTTGGCCGGCGAATCGGCGCACCGGCCGCCCGAACGGGTGGCCGGCTGACGCGAGCTCGGCTCGGCGTCGGGGCCGACCGGGCCCGCCCCGGCCCTTGATCATTCGTCGAGCCTGACATCCCTCGGCTTCTTGTCGTCCCGGATCCCTCGCCACGCGGGATGACGCAGGCGGCCCGACGAGGTCCATTCGCTGAATCGCACCTCCCCCACGTGCACCGGACGGACAAAGTGGTGCGGTGCCGGCTCTCGGATGTCGGTGGGTGGGGCGAAGGGATTCGTCTTGCGCTCGGAGCGAGCCAGCAGTTTCAAGAGGCTCTCCCTGTCCTCCGCACTCAAGCCGGTCCCCACCTTTCCTACGAAGCGCAACCCGCCCGGCCCAGGAATACCGACCAACAATGCCCCGATGCTCCCCGCACGGCTGCCCTTCCCCTCGGTCCATCCGCCGACCACCACATCTTGCATTCGTTGGTTCTTGATCTTGATCCACTCGCCGCCTCGGTGACCTGGCCGATACGGTGCATCGCGTCGCTTGGCAATCACCCCTTCCAGGCCACCGTCGCGAGTTGCCCGCAAGACCACCTCCCCCGGGACGTTCCGGTAGGACTCGCCCGTGATGAACGATGCACCGGAGAGATGAAGCCCCTCGAGTTGCTCCCGACGCTCGTCGTAGGGCCGCTCGAACAGGAGATGCCCGTCAAACTGCAAGAGGTCGAAGACGACATAGGTGGCTGGTGACTCCACCGATTGCCGGTGTATCGCCGTGGCGCTCGTGAGATGAAGGCGGTGTTGGAGGCGTCCGAAATCAGGTTTCCCGTCATCTCCGATGACCACGATCTCCCCATCGAGCACGCACGGTCGCGGACCCACGAACTCGCCGATCTGACGGATTTCGGGAAAGGCGGCGGCGAGGTCGTTCCCACCGCGACTCTGTAGCCGGACTCGACCGCCATCGATCAACGCGATGGCACGCACACCGTCCCACTTGATCTCGTAGGCCCATCCCCCATCGTCGCGAGGAAGGTCGCCGAGAGTGGCCAGCATCGGCTCCACTCGCTTGGGCACCGGGTCGACGTCCGATCGAGGTGGATCCATCCGATGGATCATCCAGTTCTTCCCATTGGTGGGAAACAGCACATAGCGCCCACTGACCCGGTCGCCGTGCAGCCGGACCATCACCTCGGTCGGCCTCCACTTCTCGAGCTCAAAGGTTCCGCGGTCCCAGATCTCCACCGTTCCGCCGCCATACTCCCCCGCCGGTATCTCTCCTTCGAAAGTCTCGTAGTCGAGGGGATGGTCTTCGGTGCGTATGGCCAAGTGGTTCGTCCGAGGATCGTCAGGGACACCTTTGGGGAGGGCCCACGAGGCCAGGACCCCTTCGTGTTCAAGGCGGAAGTCCCAATGGAGCGCGCGCGCATGATGTTCCTGGATGACAAAAAGCGGCTGCTGACCTGGGCTTCTCGACCGTTCGTGGCCCATCGGCTCAGGGGTCTTCGATGGGTTCCTCTTGGATCGGTAGGTTCCCAAGGCCGAGGTCTGGCCCCTCTTCGTCGTCGTGTCGGGGTGCCGCGCCGCAGAGGCGTGCCGGCGCGAACGGTCTGGGCTCTTTGTGACCGCGCGCGTGGCTTGGGGAGTGAACACGTCCCCCAATTGCTTTATTCGAGCCAGGACCTCCGACGTCGTGAACTCCAAGGTTGCCGGATCGCCCCGCTTCTCACATCGTGCGACTTCGTCCCAGGTGACCGGCGTTGAGACCGTCGGTCTCGACAACCCTCGAACCGAATAGGCGCCAATGGTCGTCTTGGTTCGATGATTCTGACTCCAGTCGATCAGGACCTTGCGCCGGCGCAACACCTTGCGCATGGTCGAGGTAACCAGATCGGGATGGTCGTGCTCGAGGAGTTGCGCAATCCGGTGAGCCTCGACGCGAGATGCGTCCCATGTGGCGCGTCCCTGTAGGGCGGCATAGACCTGCATTCCCTTGGAGCCACTCGTTTTGGCTCGCGCTTCCATCCCCTGCCGGCCGAGGATGGCCGCGATCATCGTCGCAACCTTGCAACACTCGACGATCGTGGCTCCCTCGCCCGGATCAAGATCGAACACGATTTGATCGGGGGGACCAGGAAGCTTGCGCCGCCGACCAATCTGCCACAGAGGCACATGAAACTCAATGGCACCCAGGTTGGCCGCCCAGGCAAGCGTCGCGACGTCACCGACCACGACGTATTCGATTGCGCTGCCCCTCTCCGCCGGCACGACGACGGTCCGCACCCAGTCGGGAGCGTGGGACGGCACGTGCTTCTGATAGAAGGGTTTTTCGTCCACGCCATTCGGAAAGCGCTTCATGGTGAGTGGACGATCTTGAATGTGCGGCAAGAACACCGGAGCGACCTTGACGTAGTAGTCGATCAATTGCCCCTTGGTGAAACCGGTCTCGGGAAACAGCACCTTGTCCAGATTGGAAACCGCGAGTTGGCGGCCGCCTATGGCAACGTGGGTCACGTCTCGTGGCACGCTCTCTGTCTATCTCACCGGCCGAGCACGACCTGCACGAACTGCACGACCTGCACGAACTGCACGAACTCCAGCAATGCCCTCCCTCCGGTCCGCCCGCGACGGTCCACCGCAAGGGACGGGTGAGCCCGAGCCGACCCGCTCGGTCTCGCGGTCCCAGCAATCGACTGGCTCAGGAAGGCCCACCCCGCTTCTCGGGCGCCGGCATCGCGGCATCGAACGTGGTTGAGCGGCTGCCGGACGATGTCCGGCGAACGAGAATAGCCTGGACAGGTGGGGTACGGACCTGCGATCCGTGCTCAGTCGGGACCGACCCGGCAACGTCGGAGGGGGACCACGAAGATGGCGACATACGTTCTGGTTCACGGAGGTGGTCACGGGGGATGGTGCTACCAGCGCGTTGCCCGGCTCCTCCGTTCGGCCGGGCACGAGGTGTACGCCCCGACCATGACCGGGCTGGGCGAACGAGCCCACCTCTTGCGCGAGGGGATCGATCTCGACCTGCACATACGGGACATCGCCGCCGTCTTGGAATTCGAAGACCTCCGCGACGTGATCCTGGTGGGTCACAGCTACGGGGGCATGGTCATCACTGGCGTCGCCGATCGGGTGTCTGAGCGGGTCGGCCGCCTCGTGTACCTCGACGCCGCCAACCCGCGCAACGGGCAGTCCTTGGTCGACGTGGCCGGGCCCATCATCGAGGCCGTCCGTCCTGACGGCAGGATCGTCGACGGTGTGGAACTGGTGCTGCTTCCGTCCCCTGCGGCGGGCCTGTTCTACGGCGTGACCGATCCCGCCGACCTGGCGTGGATGGCCGAACGGCTGACCGGCCACCCATGGCGATGCTTCGAGCAGCCGCTCGATCTCACGAACGAACAGGCCCTCTGGGCGATCCCCCAGTTCCACATCGTCTGTACGTCCACCCTCGCCACCCGAGAACCTCGACTGGTGGCCGAGGCTCGCGCCGAGGGTCGTCTGTGGGACTTCGACACGGGACACGACCTCATGATCACCGAGCCACAGAAGGTGGCCGAAGCGCTGCTCGAGGTCGCCCGGGCGTGACCTGTGTCCTTTCACCCGCCCGACGGCCGGCCCGATCGACCTGCCACCGTTCCCGATGGCCGATCAGCGACGCGGCCACCCCTCGGACGTTTAATGTGCCCGAAACATCCCCGTCGCTACCATTTTTGGCATGGACCATTACGCCAATATCGTCATGGACACCGAGGGAAGGTGTTGGCGCATGGTGCTCGTCGGTGAGGGCGAGAATAGCCAGCATCCCGTCAAGTGCCCCGAACCCGTGGCATGGGTCGGACGACATCATTGGCGAACCGGAGAGTGGTCAACGGTGTGGAGTTGTGACGGCCATGCCCACGACCTCGTTGATGCTCGGCCGATTGTTCGCAGCAGCGTGTCGGCCTAGATCACCATCGCAGATCTTTTGAAGACGGCGCCGTAGCAGATTGCGAACCAGTGCACGCCCTTCCAGCACATGGGGCAGGTACGGAACACCTTTCCTGGAGCCGTCAGTTTCGGGGGTGCGGCAGATCCCATGCTGCAGATCTCTAGTCCACCGACGAGATGAAACCCTTCAGGATTGATGCCGCTTCGGCGGGCTTCTGAAGGGCCCACCAGTGTCCGACACCTTCGAACGCCCGGATCTTTGCTCCGAGCGTCTCAGCGGCCTGCCGACTGGCGGCGGCGTCCCCGAAGGGATCGTCTGAGGGAACGAGCACCAGCCCTGGTGCGGCGGTGGGGTGCAGGGAGTCCCCCCAGTCGGCGCAGGTGTTCGGCACGGCCGAGCGGTAGAGCTCGAGGATGCAGGCCGCCATTGTCTCGTCGACAGCCGATGCCAGGGCAGCGGCGTCGTCGTACCCGACTCCGAATGCCTCGAAGATTCCAGCTCGGTCCTCGATCGACGCGGCAATCTGATGTGCCCAGAATTTCTCTCCTTCACCAGGGGTCTGCCAGATCTTGGCGAAGTCGTGCCATTCGTAGTCAGGCATGATGCCGTTGAGATTGTCGGCGACCCAAGAGTGCACTCGGTCGCCGTAGGTCGTCGCTACCCGATAGGTAAGACTCGCACCCCAGTCGTGACCTACGAGTTCTACTGGTTCATCGAACGTGTCGAGCTCGGCCACCAACCACTCGACGTACCCATCCTTCGTGGCCCCGAACCCGTTGGGACGTGGACACCCGAAGCCCGGAAGGGCCAGGGCCACCGATTCGGCGTCAATATGACACCGGACCTTGTCCCACAGGGCGCTCGTTTCCGGGACTCCGTGTACAAAGACGATCATGTGTCAGTCGACCCTATCGTTCCGCATCTGTCGGCGGCCGAAGTTCTGCGCCCGTAACGCCCGGGTCGACCGTCACTCCACCCGGAGCGGTATTCGGTCCGTTGAATCGCACATCCACCCGTCATCGGTGCCGTTGAAGGTTGAGCGCATCGAGGACGCTCCCGACCGTTGCGACATCCGCGGCGGCACCTTCGACGTGCGGGGCGCGACGGTAGATATCGGCAGCAGCGGCATGAAAACCGCCGGGGAGACCGACCGCTTCGAAGGCCTTGGCAATCTCCTCCATCTCTCCGATCCAGCGCCAGCCCTTGGTCGCAGCCTGGTTGGCTGCAGTGAGGATCCGCCTGGAGAGATCTGGCTGTGACTGTGCCCACTCCTCGACGAGCGTCTCTTCGACCCCTTCAAAGCGCGCATACCCACGGATCGCGAGTACAAGCGCGCTGGTGCCCTTGGTCCAAGCCGCGTAGGCACACTTGAGGGCGGAGGCGTCACCCGCCTGGTCTGACACCACCCGGCATTCGAGGTTGGCGCCGGCGAAGCATTCCGACAGGTGTTGGGCGTCGGCCCCGGAGAGGTAGATACGGCAAGGGCGTCCGGGCATGGGCGGCCCGCCGATGATCCCCCCATCGATGTAGCGGCCGCCGCCAGCCCCGATCAGTTGGGCGATGTCGGCCGCCGTGGGCGGTGCAACGGCATTCGCGTCAAGATAGGTACCGCCGTAACCGGCGACAAGACGCGCCATCTGCACCGCGGCGTGCGGCGGACAAACCGAGATGATCATGTCGGCATGAGCGGTGATCTCAGCGAGAGATCCGACGTCGCGCAAACCCGCCTCCTCGGCTCGTGATCCGGTGGCTGGACTGCGCCCCTCCGAGGCCCACAGCACCTCATGACCCGCCTCCACCAGGGCGCTACCGATCCCGGCGCCCATTTGACCAGGGTGAAGTATCCCGATTCGCATCCGCGCCATCCTTCTTCGGGTCACTGCGCAGGAACGTCTGTGCGATCTGCAGGATAGCCACTGCGCCCCAGACCCTCTTCAGGAGTCCGTCCTCTTCAGCCGCCGACATGGCGATGACCTTGACCGACCAGCCCTCGTTCGGTCACCTCCCGCCAACGTGGATGGTTCACACTCGACGCAGCGGGACCCCGGCAACGTGGCGGTGGCCACACGCCAGCAGCCTCACGGCCTTATCGCTGCCCTACACGTCCGCCTTCCTCGGCGGGTCGGCGGTGACGAACGTGACGCTGCAGGACCAGTGCCCCGACGATCACGCCGACGACCTGGCCATGCCCTACGACAGTGCCGCCCTACAAGACGTGGTGCAGGCGCTCGACGATGCCCCGTCGTTCTCCGTCGACTGCGGGCTCGGCCTGCCCGTGCTCGGTGACTGACGGCCACCGTGCCGCTGGGGCGTGGCGCTTGCCGTCCCTCGCGCTCGCCGGGGTGGGTGTGGCATGGCCTCTCTGGAGGGGCCAGCCTGGCTATCCGCCACTGGACGGCGGTACTGAAGCCGCTACCTCCTGAGTCTCGCCGATGCGGCGCAGGAATCCCGACGGGTTCCAAGTCACCATGAACTTCTCTCGGGAGTGGTCGACCTTGTATTCGGGGTGCTCAGTCAGAAACTCTTGGACGGCCTCCATGGGACCTGCTTGGAAGTTCGGCATTACGGGGTGACCGTTGATGTTGGTGTCCTCGACGACAATGTAGGAGTCGGGCGTGACGAGTGGTGCGTAGACAGAGAGCTCCTGGCGCACGTGGGCGTAGGAGTGATCACTGTCGAGTATCGCGAGAACCGGTCCCTCGGGCAGCATGTCCATTACCCTGGCAACGATCGCTGGGTCGGTGGATGACCCATGGAGGTAGATGAGGCGCTCGTGTTCGGGGCGTCCCGGAGTGGCCTCGATATCGATTGTCACCACCGTTCCCGCACCGGCGATAGCACACATATCTGCGAGAAAATAGGCACTGCCGCCGTCCATGGTGCCGGTCTCGATAACCAGCTCGGGGCGAATCTCGTGGATCAGTTCTTGGTACACCCAGAGATCCATGGGATCCTTGTAGACGTTCACGCCTCGATGTCGGGTCTCTCGCCATGTCTGGAAACTGTTGTAGTAAAAGAGCCGGTGGAACTGTCGAATGATCGCCTCCTGCACTACCGGCGGTGGCAGATCGCCTTCTACCTCACCGGGATACAGTTGTTCGAACGCAGACACGATCGCTTCTGGCGTCGGGGTGGGGGGCGCGGGTTGCGGGTCAACGATCGGCGGCAGAGCGCTCAATACTGCGGTGGCCTGGTTCCTACGCTCTCGCTGGGCGAGCAGCTGCCCATACAGATCCCGCGCAGGGCGTGTCCAGCGAAAGGTCCTCGTGTTCCGAAGCCGTTCGAGCTCCTGTCGCAGCTCCGCCTCGGCCTGTCGCGCCGTCGCAAGCTCAACGGCGAGCTGACCATTCCCAGCATGAGGCACAGAACCCATCCGCGGATCTTATCCCCGGAAACCCGGTCGATCCGGAGCCCGGATCCCCTCCCTCGTCGCGCGGAGCACCAGGGATGTCCCGCCGGCTGGGGAACGAAATGGCGAGCTAGGCGAGGTTCACGGCGCGGCCCGACAGTTCCTCGATGCGCTCCCACCGCTCGACCTCGCCCCGCTTCACCGCCGGTCGAGCCGGTGCCCCGCCGAGATGGCAGATATCGTGCTGCGAACTGCCCGGGAGGGCTTGTTCGAACCGGGGTCGCGGGCGGCCGAACGGCCCCTGGTGCACCTGACCCTGGAAACAGTCGTCCTGCGAGGCGACGACGACCTCCACGCTGCGGGCCTGGCGGCGATGGTGATCCACCCGATCGAGGACCGGGCTGGCGCAGCAGTGACCCGGGGCCGAGACCTTTCGCTGAGGAGGTGCTGTGACACCAGGATCGCGTTCGGGGGCGCAACCTGAGCTCCTTCGTCCACCGTCATGTGGTGCCACGGGTCGCGCAACCCATCAGGTCACGTAGTAGCGGCGCGTACCTGTACGTCGGAGTCGGACAGCATCGGCTGCTTGAACCAACGGTCGGGCGTGTCCTCGATGAACGCCACCATATTGGGCCTGCCGAAGAATGATGCCTCGACGCGCGAGACGATCAGCACATCACCAGACTGCGTGCGGATGGTGTCACCCGCCTTGACGTCTTGAGCCTTGACTGTCTTCCAGGTATCGGACATTTCAATGAGATTGCTCAACTCGGCAGGACGGCTTCGAGCGCGCTCACGAGCTCTTCGGCGTCCGGTGCAACCGTGGGACGAAAGCGCCCGACGACCTCGCCCACGGACGATATCAGGAACTTCTCAAAGTTCCACTGGATGTCACCCGCGTCGCCATTCGCGTCGGCCTTCGCCTCCAACTCGGTGAAGAGGGGGTGCTTGCGCTGGCCGTTGACGTCGACCTTCTCCGTGATCGGGAAAGTCACCCCGTAGGTGGACGAGCAGAACGTGGAGATCTCCTCCGCCGTCCCTGGCTCCTGCCCGCCGAACTGGTTGCACGGCACACCCAAGACGGTGAAGCCCCGGTCGGCGTATTTGTGCTGCAACTCCTCCAGCCCGGTGTACTGCGGGGTAAGACCACACTTGGACGCCACGTTGACGACGAGAACGGCCTTGCCCCGCAGGCCCTCCAGATCGAACGGTTGGCCATCCAGCGTGGCGATCGGATGTCTGTATATCGACATGAAACCGACCTTAGCGCCGCCAAGCCAACGCTCGGATCCGGTGCGGGTGTCTGTGTCTCCCCTCGCGGTTGCGGTCTTGGCCAGCCCCAGCTGCGGACTCATGGACCTCTAGTCCGATTGGATTGGGACACCCTTCTCAAGGGCACGACGACCCGGGAATGGAGGGGACTGGCCGTGACGGCCAGCGCACTGGCGTAACCAGATCGGGCTGTTTCGGCAGCCGGCAATAGTCGCGAGCACCTGTTCCCCGACGCCGATGCCGGGGTGGCCGACCGGCTCGATGCGCACGTCATCTCGTCCAGGGAAGCCGCATCGAACGCGGCCGCGACCGGCGCCTGCTCAGACGCAGACCCACGAATGACGGACGACGTTTGCGAGGTCGACGCGCAGATCATCTCGTTCACCACCCCTGAGTAGGGACGGGGCGGGTGGGCGCTGCGGAGTGGGCGCTGCGGTGGGCGCTGCGGTGGGCGCTGCGGGACTCGAACCCACGACCTCAGCCGTGTGAATCCGATTTACCCCGTCGGATGGGACGACGGGAGACGGCTT
>JBKQIP010000154.1:0-3403 GCA_052148295.1 Acidimicrobiales bacterium | reverse complement strand
GGTCAAAGGGCCAGGTCCGGGACCCGTGCCCGGCCGCCGCCTTTTCTGCATCTCCCGTTTCAGGCTAGATTGTCGGCGGAGGGGTCCGGCTGCTCCAAAGCTGAGCAGGGCGAACCGACAGAACGAGAAGGCCCAGGATACGAGGGCATTCGGCCTCTCCACCGGCGCGGTACCGCTCACGAACGCCAATAGCTATGCTACGGGGGGTGCAACGCCCCTCTCTAGAGATGGGGTCGGAGCAGGGGTGAGAGGGAGCCGAATCGTTCGGAGGGCACCGAAGCAGCGCCCACCGGTCGACCCCCGGCCCGTCGACCGCCCGGTCGTGGGGTTCCGCCGGCGCCGCACCAGCCACCACTCCGAGCAGGGCTTCACGCTGATCGAGCTGCTGATCGTCGTCGCCGTCATGCCCATCGTCGTCGGCGGCCTGGCCTACGGGCTCCTCTCGGTCCTCTCCCTCCAGTCCAGTGTCTCGAACCGCCTCTCGGACTCGGGTGATGCCCAGGTCGTCTCGGTCTACTACGTGAGGGATGTGGAGAGCGCGGTGAACCTGACCTCGAGCCCGACGGCCGCATGCGGAACGGGCACGCAGCTGCTCGGGTTGGAGTGGAGCCCGAACCCCTCGGGCGTCGACCAGACCGTCGTCTCCTACACCGAGGTGACCAACATTTCGGCCGGAGTGACGACCTACTCGCTGGCGCGTGAGTACTGCGCCTCCGGGGCTTCGGCCACCCCCACGACCTCCAGCGTCGTGGCCCACGACATCTCGGCCAGCCAGACCGCCGTGTTCATCACCTGTGGTGCCTCCGCCGCCACCGAGTGCGCGGGCACGACCCCGGCCTATGCCGCGGGGTGGGTCTCTGCCGTGGGCATCGCCTTCGTCAAGTTCAAGATCAACGCGCAGTTGAGCAGTTACACCTACGCGCTGGTGGCGACCCCGGCGGTGAGTCCGAACTCGGGCGTGGCGTCGACGGTCACCGCCGCTCCGACGACCAGTTGCGGCTTCGCCACTGCCGGGACGGGCACATACGCGGCCAACCTCTGCTTCGTCGACTTCACGCCCTGGAACAGCCAGACCGGGACGCCCTGCGCAGGGGGAGGCATTCAGATCACGGCGGGCATCGTCAACACCCCGTTCACGATGTACTTCTGCGTCAGCGTGTCGAGCGCCCAATGCAATGGAACGGCGATTACCGGGACCAGCCTGGGAGGGGTGAATGGCATCGAAGCCGTTCCCTTCCCCACGTATTTCGACCCCCCCACCAGCGAAGCCTTCCTGGGCAACAACGGCTTCTACACCGGCGTCCCGGGCAATCCGGCCCTCTACCAGACCGTCGAGTGCTCGACCAGCATCGTCACCATCACCAACATCGAGGTTCTCGACGGCGCCGGTAATCCGGCGACGGGCTGGGAACTCACGACCGGGGACGCCGAGTCGACCGATGCGGGCGAATCCATCACCTGGTCCACCGGCACCGGCGGACCGGACCTGCACCTGTTGCCCAACAGCCCGTCGTCGGCCTACGGCAATGCCTGTGCCGCGCCCACCACCCAGAATCCCAATGCGGCGGATCTGACCGGGATCGGCACCTCGACGGTGGAGTGTGCGGCGACCGTCAGCTCGGACAAGACCGGTACGGTCATGCTCGACGCCCTGACCCCGACCTCGCTCACCGTCACGCTGGTGGGGACCGGCCTTCAGGCCATGATTCTCGGACTCCTCTTGCCGTCATGAAGGGAGCTTCCCATGCACGTGGCGAGGGCTGCGGGGGCCCGAGTCGGGCCTGCTGCACGCCGTGTGCGCCGTATGCTGAGAGCAGGGGAGGTGTCGCCGAGGCCGCCCCCCTGGTGTCGATCACGGCACGTCCTGGCGGCACGTTCACGATGGCGGCCGTCGGGTGAGACGTGCCTCGCGTGCACCGGTGGAGACGACGACCCCCCGTGCCACCGCGGCGCATTCCGCAGGACCGACTCGACGCGGTGAGTCAGACGCTTCTCTCGCGATACCGGGAGGTTGCCGAAGAGATGGCTCCATACCGCCAGCGCACCATCTACGAGGTGCACTCCGACCTGAGCTTCTATCAGCTCAACGAGGAACGACCACTTCGCTGGTCCAAGCATGTCGAAGATGGATTGCATGAACGCAGATCACTGCTGGAACTGAAGGTGCCCGGAGTAGAGCGGATTCTGGATGCCGACCTCCCTGGCGCGTCGCTTCCCCATCTCCTCGACGCGGCGGCCTTCTTGTGGACCGCACGCCGAATCTATACGCACGCGGCCATCCGCTTACCGGAAAACCCCGAATGGGATCAACAGGGACTGCGTATGGAGATTCTCCGATAGTCGTTCATCTTCGAGATGCTCAATAGCTGTTGAATGGCCGTAGCAGTTCCGGTCCGGTGAAGACTGCGACGGCGCACCCGAGCGCGAGAAA
Organism: Acidimicrobiales bacterium; assembly: GCA_052148295.1. Lineage (GTDB taxonomy): Bacteria > Actinomycetota > Acidimicrobiia > Acidimicrobiales > RAAP-2 > Bog-473. The sequence continues at coordinate 972 of JBKQIP010000154.1, read as the reverse complement.
CACCCCGTAGGGGATCTGTTGATTGCGGCTCATCCTCTTGGTCGCTATGAGGGCGATGCCGATCACGGCCCCAATCAGGTTGGCGGCGAAGAACCCCAAGAGGACGTACCGCACACCCAGCCAGCCGAGCGACAGTCCAAGTACCGGTGCGAGCCGCACGTCTCCGTAACCCAATAGACGAGGGCTGATGAGATTCAAGAGATAGAAGGCGGCAAACCAGATGACGCCACAAATGGCACCCACGAGCAGATCGCGCCAGTGAGCAGTCACCGCGGCGGCCATGCCAAGGAGGGCGGTCACCATGACGGTGGTCGGGTAGACGATCTTCTTCGGGAGCACGAGGCGCTCCAGATCGACGCACGACAGGGCAAGCAGCCCGGCGAACAAGACCAGAAACGCTGGGAGGGACCAGCTGTACCCGAAGCGGGCGGCCGTTCCAGCGAAGAGCAATGCGCACGTCAGCTCGACCAGCGGATATCGCGCAGAAATCGGCTCGTGGCAGCTGCGGCAGTGTCCCCGCAGCAGGAGCCACGAGAAGACAGGGACATTGTCTCGCTCTTTGATGGGCACACCACACGAGGGACAAGCGGAACGCGGAGTCACGATTGATTGGCCACGAGGAACGCGGTAAATCACCACATTCAGAAACGAGCCAACCGCCAATCCGAGGAGCGCGCAAAATCCAATCAAGAGTCCGAGCACGACGATTCCTAGAATCTCGGGGCACGATCCACGTCGGGTAACGTTAGTTGCTTGCTTCCGACTGCCATTGGCTCATGCCGACCTACTCACGGGCGGAGAGCAGCATGAGCCACTGTGACGACGGCATACTTGGCGGGTTGCGCTCCATCCTGCATTGTGCGTAGTGACCTCGGAGCGGTAGATTCATGAACCCGCAGCTCAGGGAAAAAAATGCGGGCGCTTAGCTCAGCTGGTTAGAGCGCAGCCTTCACACGGCTGAGGTCGTGGGTT
>JBKQIP010000153.1:0-11513 GCA_052148295.1 Acidimicrobiales bacterium | reverse complement strand
GGGGCTCATGGAGTCATCCGGCCGGTTGTCCCAAGGCTCCGAACGGCTCCATGTCCAGTGCGGGGAGGCTCTGCCGCTTGGCCGGCATGGGCCGCCGGTGTGGCATCGGCTGCCATCGGTGCGCCCGCCCCCTACGACGTGCGGGACTGGCCGGGCATGGCGATGGCCCGGTCGGCGATGATGTTCTTCTGGATCTCGGTCGAGCCCCCGCCGATGGTGCTGTAGCGCTGGAAGGCGTACAGGCGGGTCCACTTGCCGCGGTCGACGGCGTCGGGGCCGCCGCGGGCCAGCGCGCCGGCCGGGCCGAGCAGGTCGACGGCCAGCTCGGCCAGGGTCTGGGCCAACGAGGACCACGACAGCTTGGCGAAGGGCACCTCGGGCCAGTTCTTCTCGCCCTTCATGATCTTGCTCAGGGCCCGCAAGGACAGCAGGCGGGCCAGTTCGATCTCGGTCCAGGCCGCCGCGATGCGGTCGCGCAGGGACGGGTCGGCCAGCCCACCGGGGTTGACCGACCGGGCCGCCTCGACCATGGCCCGCAGGTCGGCCGCCAGGATGGCGATCTGGCTGGCGATGCCCACCCGCTCGTAGCCCAAGGTGCCCATGGCCACCATCCAGCCCTGGCCCTCGTCGCCGAGGCGGCCCGAGGCCGGGACCCGGACGTCGGTGAAGAAGATCTCGTTGAACAGCTCCTCACCGGCCATGTCCCGGATGGGCCGCACCTCGATCCCCGGCGTGTGCAGGTTGAGGATGAAGGCGGTGATGCCCTCGTGCTTCTTGCCCCGCTCGATGGCGGTCGGGTCCGTCCGCAACAAGAAGAGCCCCCAGGTGGCCAGGTGGGCCGAGGAGATCCAGATCTTCGAGCCGTTGACCACGTACTCGTCGGTGGCGGGGTCGTAGAGGGCCAGCGTGCGCAGGTTGGCCAGGTCGTTGCCGGCGTCGGGCTCGCTGAAGCCCTGGCACCAGTGCTCCTCGGCCTCGAGGATGGAGGGCAGCCACTCCTTCTTCTGCTCCTCGGTGCCCCAGGCGATGATCATGGGACCGATCTGCCAGATCCCGTTGGTGTTGAACATGCCCGGCGTGCGGTACTCGGCCATCACCTCGGAGTAGATGAGGCGCTGCATGGCGTTGATGCTGCGCCCGTTGGCGTACTCGGGCCCCCAGTGGATGGCGGCCCACCCGCCCTCGTGCAGCGTGCGCTGCCACTTCTGCCGTCTCCGTTGGGACGCCTCGCCCGAGAGACTGGCGTCCTCCCCGAGGGACTCGGCTTCGAGGAAGGGCGGCAGATGCTCGTCCAACCAGGCCCGCAGCTCGTCGCGGAACGCCTCGTCTTCGGGGGCCAGGGCGAAATCCACGGGGGGAAGGGTAGCCGACCCAACGTGTACTGTGACGCTGGCGTCAGGGAACGGCAGGGGCGCCGCCGACCGTGTCCGAGGGAGCCGTGGACTTCACATTCGATGCCGAACAGGTGGCGCTCCAAGAGGTGGCGCGCGCCGCGCTGGAGCGTGCGTGTGACGGGGCCACGGTGCGGGCCCTCCTCGACGAGCCCACCGCCATGACGCCGGCGCTGTGGTCCACCCTGGTCGACCTCGGGTGGACCGGCCTGCTGGTGCCCACCGCGTACGGGGGGTCGGGCGCCGGTCTCCTCGAGATGTGCATCGTGGCCGAGCAGATGGGCCGGCGCCCCCTGCCCGGGCCGTTCTTCTCCACGGCCGTCGCCGCCACGCTGGCGGCGAGGGCCCTGGGGGCGACCGACCTCCTGGGCGACCTGGCCGCCGGCACTCGGCGGGGCACGGTGGCCCTGGGCGAGCAGGGGCATGGCGAACCGCTGGGCACCGTGCGCACCCGGGCCCGGCGCAAGGGGGCGGACTGGGTGGTCAGCGGCCTCAAGCCCGCGGTGGTCGACGGCCACAGCGCCGACTGGGTGATCGTGGTGGCCCGCAGCGAGGAGGGGGTGCGCTCCTACCTCCTGGAGGAGCCCGGGGCCGAGCTGGTGCCGTCGCTCGACCCCACGCGGCGGCTGGCCCGCCTTCCGCTCGACGAGCGGCCGGTGGTCCCCCTCGGACCGGGCGGCAGCCAGGGGGCGCTGTGGGCCCGCGTCCAGGACGACATCGCCGTCGCTCTGGCCGCCGAGACGGTGGGCGCGGCCGACCGGGCCCTGGCCGAGGCCATCGCCTACACCTCCGGGCGCGTCGTGTTCGACCGGCCCGTGGCCACCTACCAGACGGTGCGCCACCGCCTGGTCGAGATGTACCAGCAGGTCGAGATGGCCCGGGCCGGCGTGCAGTTCGCCGCCTGGGCCTCGGACACCGAGGCGCCCGAGCGGGCGCAGTCCGCCGCCATGGCCGCCAGCTACGCCGCCGACGCCGGGGTGCGGGTGACCGGCGACGACATCCAGCTCCACGGCGGGGTGGGCTTCACCTGGGGCGACGACGCGCACTTCCTCTTCAAGCGGGTCAAGCAGAACGAGCTGCTCGCCGGTGGCGCCGGCGCCCAACGCCACCGGTTGGCCGCGCTGTTCATCGAGTCGGCCTGAGCGCGGTGGCCGGCACGGCGCGAGGAGCCCCGGTCCGCTTCGACCTGGCGCCCATCACCGGTGCCCTGGCCGAGCGCTACCGGGCCGAGGGGGCCTGGGACGACCGCACGCTCGGCCAGTTCCTCTCCGACTGTCTGCTGGCCGACCCGTCGCGCCGCCTCCGGATCTGGTCGCCCACCCATCCCTACACCGGGACGGTGGGCGACGTGTTCGCCGAGGCGCGCCGGGTCGCCGGCGGGCTGCGGGCGCGCGGCCTCGGTCCCGGTGACGTGGTGGCGTTCCAGCTCCCCAACTGGCGGGAGGCGGCCGTCACCTTCTACGCCTGTGCCCTGCTCGGGGTCACACTCGTCCCCATCGTCCACTTCTACGGCCCCAAGGAGGTCGGGTTCATCCTGCGGCAGAGCCGCGCCCGGGCCCTCGTCATCGTCTCGTCCATCGGGCCGCGCCACTACCTGGCCGAGCTCGGCACCCTGGAGGGCCTCGACGACCTCGAGGACGTGATCGTGGTGGGTGACCCCGCCACGAGCGGGGGCGTGCCCTTCGAGGAGCTCGGCCGGTCGGACCCGGTCGCCGGGCCCGCGCCGGTGGACCCCGACGGCGCCGCCCTCATCGCGTACACCTCGGGGACCACGGCCGATCCCAAGGGCGTGGTGCACAGCCACCGCACCATCGGGTGCGAGGTGCGGCAGCTCTCGGGCCATCAGGCCGAGCGGGACCGGGCCAACCTGATCGGTGCCCCGGTGGGGCACGCCATCGGCATGCTGGGCGGGCTGCTGTGCCCGCTCTACCGCGGCCGGCCCATCTACCTCATCGACGGATGGGACCCCCCGACCGTGCTCGACGCCATGGTGGAGGAGGGCATCGGCGCCGGGAGCGGCTCCACCTACTTCTTCACCAGCCTGCTCGACTGCCCCGGCTTCGGCCCCCGGCACGTCGAGCTGATGCGCCACGTCGGCCTGGGCGGCTCTCCCATCCCCGACGCCGTGGCCGAGCGCGCCGACGAGCTCGGGATCTCCCTGGTGCGCGCCTACGGGTGCACCGAGCATCCCTCGGTCACCGGCTCCCAGCACGGGGACCCCAGGGAGAAGCGCATCCACACCGACGGCTGCCCGATGGACTGGGTCGAGGTGCGCACGGTCGACGAGGAGGGCCGCGACGTGGGCGTCGGCCGGCCGGGCGAGATCCTCACCCGGGGTCCCGATCGCTTCGCCGGCTACACCGATCCCGCCCTGACCGCGGCGGCGGTGGACGCCGAAGGCTGGTTCCGCACCGGCGACGTCGGCGTGCTGGACCCCGAGGGCTACCTCACCATCACCGACCGGGTCAAGGACATCATCATCCGCGGCGGGGAGAACGTCAGCGCGGCCAAGGTCGAGCAATTGCTGGCCCATATGGAGGGCGTGGCCGAGGTGGCGGTGGTGGCCGCCCACGACGAGAAGTTCGGGGAGCACGGGTGCGCCTTCTTCCGCATGCAGGCCGGGACGCCGGCCCCCGATCTCGCCGCCGTGCGCGCCCACCTCTCGGCGGCCGGCCTGGCCCGGCCGAAGTGGCCCGAGGAGCTCCGATCGGTCGACGAGCTGCCGCGCACGGCGTCGGGCAAGGTGCAGAAGTTCGTGCTGCGCGACCGCTTGCGGGCCGCCGCCACTTCCGGCTGAGACAGGCGGCGCCGCAGGGCGCAGGCCTCTTCGAGGTCTCCGGTGGAGACCGGGGCCGACGCTGACATGGGCGTCAGTGTACCGAGAGGTGCTCAGGCGCCTGCTACGGGCGTCCTCGGCCCCGGGCGGCGAGGAGGCTTCGGCGCGTCACGACGCGCCGAGCGAGAGCTGAGGATCTGGGCCGCCTCTTGGGCTCGCTCGACCATGAGAGCGGCGGTGTCCGCGGCGTCGTCGTCCAGGACGCCGGCGGCATGCTCGACGAAGATCCCCACCACCATGGCCCGCAGCAGCCGGGCCACCGCCGGTGCCCCCGACGTGGTGTCGAGGTCGGGGCGGTGCACGACCAGCCAGCTTTCGAGGGACTGCTGGAAGTTCGAGAAGAGGTCGAGACCGACGGCCCGCGCCGTCTCCTCACCGCGGATGGCTTCGCCCAGCATCAACCGGACGAAATCCTCCACGTCGAGGATGGCCAGGAGCATGTCGGAGAGCAGCCCGGCCAACCGGGCGTCCGGTGACGGGTCGGTCCCCGAGAGCTGCGCGTCGGTCACCACGGGGCTGAACCCGTGCTCCACCAGCACGGCCTCGAGCAGGTCCCGCTTGGAGGGGAAGTAGTGGTACAGCGAGGCCACGTTCAGGTCCGCCGCCGAGGCCAGGTCGCGCATGCTGGTGCCGTCGACGCCCCGCTGGGACATCAGCGACAGGGCGATCTCCAGTATCCGCGACCGGGTCGATGATCCTTCGCTCGGTCCGACGGTGGTCACGTGCCCATTGTGGGGGTTTCTCGGGGCCACGTCGAACGGGGGTCCTGCCTCGACGCCCCAACAAACGTTTGCTATACATACCCCAACAAACGTTTGCTATACATGACGGCGGTGTCACGTGTTTCCCCGTGGCGGCACCGGAGAGAGCGAGTGAGAATTGATGGTCAGCACCGACACCGCAGCCTCAACGGCCGTTCCATTCGACCCCTTCGAGCTGAAGGATGTGGTCTCGGGCAACATCCGTGACCCCTACCCCCGCCTGGCCGAGCTGCGCCGGGAGTCGCCGGTGCACACCGGCCCGATCGACCTGGGGGAGGGGATCACCGAGCCCAGCGACCCGAACCGGCCCGCTCCGGTCACCGTCTTCGGCTTCGACGAGACGGTGCAGGTGCTGCGGGACAACGAGACCTACTCCTCGAGCGTCTACGAGGGTGTGATGGGCCTGGTCATGGGCCGCACCATCCTGCAGATGGACGAACCGGAGCACCGTCTCGCCCGCGCCCTGGTGGCACCCAGCTTCCGATCGAAGATCCTGGAGCGCTGGGAGGAGGGCCTGGTCGAGGTCGTGGTCAACGAGCTGGTGGACTCCTTCTACGACCGGGGACGGGCCGACCTGGTACGCGAGGTGACGTTCAACTTCCCGGCCCAGGTCATCGCCCGCATCCTCGGTCTGCCCCGGGCCGACTACGCCAGGTTCCAGCGTTGGGCCATCGAGCTGACCAGCGTGGCCGCCAACTGGGACCGTGGCGTGGCCGCGTCGGCGGCGCTGCGCGACTATTTCGCCGGCGTGATGGAGGAGCGGCGCTCGGCCCCCGGGGACGACCTCATCAGCGAGCTGGTGCGGGTCGAGCTGGACGGGGTGAAGCTGCGCGACGAGGAGATCTACTCCTTCCTGCGCCTGCTGCTCCCGGCCGGGGTGGAGACGACCTATCGGGCCAGCGGCAGCCTGCTCATGGCCCTGTTGAACGACCGCGCCCAGTTCGACGCCCTCTACCGGGACCGCTCCCTGTACCCGCAGGCCTTCGAGGAGACGCTGCGCTGGGAGCCGCCCGTCACGGTGATCCTGCGGCGGGCCACCAAGGACACCGAGTTGGCCGGCGTGCCCGTGGAGGCCGGCGCCGACGTGGCCCTCCTCCTCGGGGCGGCCAACCGCGACGAGCGCAAGTACGACAACCCCGACGCCTTCGACATGTTCCGCCGGGTGCGCCAGCACGTGGGCTTCGGCTTCGGCGTCCACGTCTGCCTGGGCATGCACCTGGCCCGCATGGAGTCGCGCGTGGCCGTCAACACCCTGTTCGACCGGCTCGGCCCGTTCACCCTCGACCCCGAGGCCGAGGCGCCCCATATCGAGGGGCTGGCCTTCCGTTCGCCGCTGTCGCTGCCGGTGGTCTTTGCCACCGACTGACCCGGCGGGTGGCGCCTGGCTGTAGCGTCGACCCTGATGGCCCCGCACCGACCACTCCTGCAGGATGCCGCGGCGATCGTCGGCATCGGGCAGACCGAATTCGCCAAGCAGATCGACCGGCCGGAGTCCCAACTGGCCTGTGAGGCCGTGGTGGCCGCCCTGGGCGATGCCGGGATCGCCCCCGGCGAGGTCGACGGACTGTCCTCGTTCACCATGGAGACCACCGACGAGGTCACCCTGGCCAAGAACATCGGCGCCGGGGATGTGACCTACTTCTCCCAGGTGGGGTACGGGGGAGGCGCCGGATGCGCCACCATCGGCCACGCCGCCATGGCCATCGCGACCGGCCAGGCCAACGTGGTGGTGGCCTGGCGCTCCCGCAAGCGCGGCGCCCGCACGGCGCGCCCGTGGGCGGCCGCACCCTCCCGCTTGCCCATCCAGGCCCAGTGGACCCGTCCGGCCGGCCTGCTCCGACCGGTGGACGAGGTGGCCATGCTGACCCGTCGCTACATGCACGAGTACGGCGCCGGCCGGGAGCATCTGGCCGAAGTGGCCATGGCCGTCCGCGCCCATGCCAATCGCAACCCCGCCGCGCTCATGTACGACAAGCCCATGTCGCAAGAGGACTACCTGGCGTCCCGGTTCATCTCCGAGCCCCTCTGCCTCTTCGACAACTGCCTCGAGACCGACGGCGCGCTGGCGGCCGTCGTGGTCTCGGCGGAGCGGGCCCGGGACTGCGCCCAGCCGGCCGCCCTGGTGCACGCCTTCGGCCAGGGTCTGCACCGCCAGCACGAGTCGATGGTCAACTACTACTGCGACGATCCGCTGACCGGCCCGGCCTGGGCCTGCGCCGAGAAGCTGTGGTCCCAGTCCGAGCTGGGGCCGGCCGATGTGGACGTGGCCCAGATCTACGACGCCTTCACGCCGCTCATCCTGCTGTCCCTGGAGGGCTACGGCTTCTGCAAGAGGGGCGAGGCCGCCGACTTCGTGGCCGAGGGACGTCTGCGCTGGGGCAGCGGATCGCTGCCCACCAACACGTCGGGCGGCGGCCTCTCGGAGGCCTACGTGCACGGGTTCAACCTCATCACCGAAGGCGTCCGCCAACTGCGCGGCACCTCGACCAGCCAGGTCCAGGACGCCCGGACGTGCCTGGTGACCTCGGGTGAGGGGGTGCCCACCAGCGCCGTTCTCTTGCGGGCGGCATGAGGGGGAGGGAGCCGGATGGCTGAGCCGATGGACGTCAGGGTGGATTGGGAACTGTGCATGGGGTCGGGGAATTGCCTCTTCTGGGCACCCGACACCTTCGACCTCTCCGAGGACGGCCACGCCGTCGTGCTGGATCCCGGGGCGACCGACGAGGACCGGCTGCGGGTGGCGGCCGAAGGGTGCCCGGTGGGCGCCATCTCCCTGTGGCGGGACGGGGTGGCCGTCGAGCTGGGGGGGGATCGGGCCTAGTGCCGATCGCCCTCAGCGAGGAGCACGAGGCCCTTCGGCTCACGGCCCAGCGCTGGCTGCAGACCCATTGTCCGCCGGCGGTGCCGCGCGCCGCGGCCGAGGCGTCGGGTCCCGAGCTCCCCGGCGCGTGGGAGAAGATGGCCGCCCAGGGCTGGCTCGGGCTCCACCTTCCCGAGACCGACGGCGGGCAGGGGTTCGGCCTCGAAGAGCTGGCCGTCGTCATGGAAGAGCTCGGCTACGCCCTGTTCCCCGGCCCGGTGCTCCCCACCGTACTGGCGGCCGCGCTGGTGGCCCGTCACGGCAGCCCGGGGCAGCGGTCCGCTCTGCTCCCGGGCCTGGCCGACGGCACGACCCCGGCCGGGGTGGCCCTGCGGGCGGGCGCGCTGGACCGCCGTCCGGGCGGGCGGGGGGTGAGCGGCGAGCTGCGTCCGGTGCTCGGTGCGCCCACCGCGGCCCTGTTGGTGGCGCCGGTGGTCGGGGAGGGCTGGTGCGTACTGCGACCGGGCCCCGGGATCTCGGTCGAGGTGCTCCCCGCTCTCGATGCCTCCCGTCCGCTGGGGCGCGTCGTGGTCGGGGACGTGGAGCCGACCGACGCCGACCGCCTGCCCGGCGTCACCGACGAGGACGTGCGCGACCTGGCCCTGGTCCTGGCCGCCGCCGAGGGCGCCGGCGTGGCCCGCTGGTGTCTCGACACCGCCTCGGAGTACGCCAAGGTCCGGGTCCAGTTCGGCCGACCCATCGGGCAGTTCCAGGCCGTGAAGCACGCGCTGGCCGACATGGTGGTGGCCGTCGAGCAGTCCGGCGCCGTGGCCTGGGACGCGGCGGCGGCCTGGAGCGCCCCCGGCGTCGTCGGGGCCGAGCGCTCCTTGAGCGCCCGGGTGGCCGGCGCGTTGAGCCTCGAGGCCACCGCGCACAGTGCCAAGACGTGCGTCCAGGTCCTGGGCGGGGTGGGCTTCACCTGGGAGCACGACGCCCACTTCTACCTGAAGCGGGCCGCGGCGACCCGCCTCCTGCTGGCCGACGTGGGGGCGCTCGAGCACAGCGTGGCCGCGCTGGCCCTCGACGGCACGCGACGGGCCTTGACCACCGACCTCCCGCCCGAAGCGGAGCCGCGGCGGGACGAGATCCGCCCCGTGGTGCAGCGGGTGGCGGCCACCGAGGCGGCGGGGCAGCGAGCCGCGCTGGCCGAGGCGGGGCTGATCATGCCGCACTGGCCCGCGCCGTGGGGCCGGGGCGCCGACCCGCTGGACCAGCTGGTCATGGACGAGGAGCTGGCCGCCGCCGGGGTGGTGCGACCGCACCTGGCGGTGGGGGCGTGGGCCCTGCCCACGCTGATCGCGCACGGGACGGACGAGCAGCAGGAGCGATGGGTCCGGCCGACCCTGCTGGGCGAGCTGTCGTGGTGCCAGCTGTTCAGCGAGCCCGGCGCCGGTTCGGACCTGGCCGCGCTGAGCACCCGGGCCGAGCGGGTCGAGGGGGGCTGGCTGCTCAACGGGCAGAAGGTGTGGACCTCGCTGGCCCAGACGGCCGACTTCGGCATCTGCCTGGCCCGTTCCGATCCCGAGGCGGCCAAGCACGCCGGCATCACCTACTTCGTGGTCGACATGCGCACCCCCGGCATCGAGATCCGACCGCTGCGAGAGCTCACCGGGGCGGCCATGTTCAACGAGGTCTTCCTGACCGACGTCTTCGTGCCCGATGACGCGGTGATCGGGACGCCGGGCGACGGCTGGCGCATCGGGCGCACCACGCTGGCCAACGAGCGGGTCTCCATGTCCTCGGGCGCGTCGTTCGGCAACGGGGTCGAGTCGCTCATCCGCACCATGGCCCGGCGAGCCCCGGAGGGCTCGCCCTGGTGGGTGGGGGAGCTGGGGCACCTGCTGGTCGAGGCGCAGTCACTGGCCCTGCTCGGTCACCGGGCCACCCTGCGCACGCTCTCGGGCGTCGATCCGGGCAGCGGGTCGAGCGTGCGCAAGTTACTGGGGGCCGAGCACGAGCAACGCGTCCAGGAGATGGGCATGGCCCTCTACGGGGCGGACGGCGCGGTGCTCGACGGCCGGGCCCAGCGATGGGTGGAGGGTTTCCTCTTCACCCGGTGCCTGACCATCGCCGGGGGGACCAGCGAGGTGCAGCGCAACGTCATCGCGGAGCGTATCCTCGGCCAGCCGCGAGATCCCGAGCCGGGCGCCTGAGCCACGGCGGCGCCGATAAGGTGACACGGCGATGAGCGTGCCGCCCGAAGACGTGAACGTGGAGGAGGACGTCTGGCCGTTCCCCTCGGAGAAGTTCCTCCACGAATGGGCACCCGGCGTCCTTCAGGCGCAGAACGCGTGGATGTCCTCCATCGACTCGCTGCGGGCGCCCGATCGCAAGACCCACGAACTGATCCGCATGGTGTGCACCGTGATCGCCCGCCAGCCCGGCGGCGTCGAGCGCCACGCCCGCCTGGCCGCCGAGGTGGGGGCCACCTGGGACGAGATCGCCGGATCGATCCTGCTCACCGAACCGGCGTTCGGGATCGTGCTGGCCATTCAGGCCCTGCCGGCGGCCCGGCGAGGCTTCAAGGAGGGCTCCGCCAGCGCCCGCTGAACGTTCGGGGCGTCATCGTCACTCGGGGCGCCACGGTCACCCGGCACCTATGAGTAGGTGAACTGGTCGGCGCTCACCGGTGGGCTGACTCCCCCCGGCGTGGTGACCATGATGGCCTGGACGGACGCCGGCTGAGCCGGCGTGACCAGCGTGATCCTCGTCGGCGACTTCACCACGAACGTGGCGGCGACCGACCCGACCGTGACCTCGGTGGCCCCGGAGAAGGCGGTACCGGTCACGGTGACGTGGGTGCCGCCCTTGGCGGTGCCGGACGACGGGGAGATGGCGGTGACGGTGGGGGCGGCGGCGCCGGTGAGGATGGACCCGGTGGAGTCACCGGCGACACACAGTGCCGAGGACGGGCAGGACACGTCCCACATGACCGACGTGCCGTCGACGTTGGTGCTGGTCCACACCGGGTGGGCCGCCGCCGGGTCGTCCGTGGTGAGGACATTACCGGCGCTGTCGGTGGCCACGCACACGGCCTGCTTCGTACAGGTGAGGCCGGCGATCCAATGCCCGGGATCGCTGCCCGTCGCCTTCCAGGTGGTCGGCCCCCCGCTCGGGTCGGTCGAGGTCAGGAGCTGGCCCGTCCCGTCGCCGGCCACGCAGAGCTTGGTGCCGTCGCACGAGATGGCCCCGATGCCGCCCGTGCCCACCGGCGCCGCCTGCCATGCCGTGGCCCCCCCGGTGGGGTCGGTCGAGGTGAGGATGTTGCCCGCCTGGTCACCGGCCACGCACAACGACGTGGCGGGGCACGACACGGCCCAGATGAGGGTGCCGCCGTCGGCGTCGGCCCGTGTCCACGTCCCGCCCCCCCCGGTGGGGTCGGTCGAGGTCAGCACCCCGCCGCCGGCGTCGACGGCGACGCACAGCGCGAGGGATGCGCACGAGATGCCCCACACGCTCGTCGTCCCGTCGATGTCGGCGCGTGTCCACGTCCCGGCTCCCCCGGTGGGGTCGGTCGAGGCCACGATCCCGCCCGCCCCGTCGCTGGCCACACAGAGGGCGACCGACGGGCAGGAGAGCTTGTTGAGGTAGGTCCCGGGATCGATGGTCGCCCTCGACCACGCCGCCGCGCCGCCGGTGGGGTTCGTGCTGGAGTACAGGTTGCC
>JBKQIP010000152.1:0-5002 GCA_052148295.1 Acidimicrobiales bacterium | reverse complement strand
AAGCACCGCCCCTACTTCGCCCCGCACGTCGACACCGGCGACCACGTGGTCGTGGTGAACGCAGACAAGGTGGTGCTCACCTCGGGCAAGGCCGACGACAAGCTGGCCTACCGGCACAGCGGGTACCCCGGCGGCCTGAAGTCGACCAGCTACGCCGAGCTCCTCGAGCGCGCCCCCGCCGAGCTCGTCCGGCGTTCGGTCCGGGGCATGCTGCCCAAGAACACGCTGGGGCGCCAGATGCTGGGCAAGCTCAGCGTCTACGCCGGACCCGACCACCCCCACGCCGCGCAGGCCCCCGAGGCGCTCGAGCTGCCCTCGGCCCGACGGGCGCGCTGAACGGACCCCAAGGAGCCCCATGCCCGCACCACTCACCCAGACCACCGGACGCCGCAAACAGGCGGTGGCCCGGGTCCGCCTCCGCCCCGGCCAGGGGGCGATACGGGTCAACGGACAATCGGTCGAGGCCTACTTCACCTCGGCCACCCACCGCATGCTGCTGACCGAGCCCCTGCGGGTCACCAACACGACCGAGTCGTACGACGTCGAGGCCACCATCTACGGCGGCGGCATCTCCGGCCAGGCCGGCGCCATGCGCCTGGGCATCGCCCGGAGCCTGTGCGACCTCGACCCCGAGCATCGGGCCGCGCTCAAGCGCTCGGGTCTCCTCACCCGCGACGCCCGCGAGAAGGAATCCAAGAAGTACGGCCTGAAGAAGGCACGCAAGGCGCCGCAGTACTCCAAGCGGTAAGTCGGTGGCGCCGGCACGCTTCGGTACCGATGGCGTCCGGGGTGTCGCCAATCAAGAGCTGACGGCCGAACTGGCCCTGGCCCTCGGCCGCGCCACGGCCCGCGTCCTGCCCTCGGTGGCCTTCGTGGTCGGGCGCGACACCCGTCGCTCGGGCCCGCTGCTGCAGGCCGCCCTGTCGGCCGGCCTGGCCACCGAGGGCGCCGACGTGATCGATCTCGGGGTGGTGCCCACGCCCGCCGTGGCCATGGTGGCCGAGCGCCGCGGCGTCCCCGGCGCCGTCGTCTCGGCCTCGCACAACCCCTTCGGCGACAACGGCATCAAGCTCTTCAGCGCGCTGGGCACCAAGCTGGCCGTCGAGACCGAGGCCGAGGTGGAGCACCAGCTGGTCTCCCTCCTCGCCGACCCCGAGCGGCCGCCGCGTCGGCCCACCGGCCGCGGCGTGGGGCGGATGATCGACGACCCCGACGCCCTGGACCTCTACCGGCGGCATCTGGAGGCGGCCACCGAGGGCCGGACGCTGGACGGGCTGCACATCGTGGTCGACTGCGCCAACGGGGCGGCCAGCGTCACGGCGCCGGAGGCGCTGCGCGCCCTGGGGGCGGTGGTGACCGCGCTGCACGACGCGCCCGACGGCACCAACATCAACGAGCGGTGCGGGTCGACCGATCCGGGCGCGCTGGCCCGCACCGTGGCGGCGCGGCGGGCCGACCTGGGGCTCGCCCTCGACGGCGATGCCGACCGGGTCGTCGCGGTCGACCACACCGGCGCCGTCGTCGACGGCGACGCCCTGATGGCCCTCTTCGCCCTGGACCTGGCCGGCCGGGGCCAGCTGGCCGGCAACACGGTGGTGGTCACCGTGATGACCAACCTCGGGTTCCGCCTGGCCATGGAGGCCCACGGCATCGCGGTGCGCGAGACCGACGTGGGCGACCGCCACGTCCTGGCCGCCCTCGATGCCGACGGCCTGGCCCTGGGCGGGGAGCAGTCCGGGCACATCATCTTCCGCGGCCGGTCCACCACCGGCGACGGCACCCTGACCGGGATCGTCCTGGCCGACCTGGTGCAGCGCGCCGGCCGGCCCCTGGCCGAGCTGGTCCACGGGCTGGTCGAGCGGGTGCCCCAGGTGCTGGTGAACGAGCCCATCCCCGAGCCCGGTCGCCTGGCCGGCTGTGCCGAGGTCTGGGAGCAGGTGGCCCACGCCCGGGTCGAGCTGGGCCACGACGGCCGCGTGCTGCTGCGCTCGAGCGGGACCGAACCGCTGGTCCGGGTCATGGTGGAGGCCCGGGAGGCGGCCCGGGCCAGGGCCGTGGCGGCCCAGCTGGTGGGCGTGGTCGAGGCCGCCCTGGGGCGGGTCGGGGGCTGAGGCGCCGCTAGCCTGAGGCCCCATGTGCGGCATCATCGGCGTCACCGGCGAACCCGATGCCCTCCCGGTCCTCCTGGGCGCGCTGCACCGCCTGGAGTACCGGGGCTACGACTCGGCCGGGGTGGCCCTGGTGGCCGAGGGCGAGATCTGGCGGGCCCGGGCCGCCGACGGCACCCACTCGGTGGCCGACCTGGCCGCACTGACCGCCGGGGCGCCGGCCGGCCACCACGCCGCCATCGGGCACACCCGCTGGGCCACCCACGGCCACCCCACCGCCGAGAACGCCCACCCTCACCTCGACTGCACCGGCCGCCTGGCCCTCATCCACAACGGGATCATCGAGAACCACGCCGCGCTCAGAGCCGAGCTCGTGGCCGAGGGCCACGTCCTCACCTCGGCCACCGACACCGAGGTCATGGCCCACCTGATCGAGCGGCACCGGGCCGCCGGGTGCACCCTGGCCGAGGCCACCCGGGCCACCCTGCGGGCCGTGCGGGGCGCCTTCTCCATCGCCGTGATCGACGCCGGCGAGCCGGACACCATCGTGGCGGCGCGCCGCTCCACCCCGCTCATCCTCGGGCTCGGCGGCGGCGCCACCTACCTGGCCTCGGACATCCCCGCCCTGCTCGGCCACACCCGGCAGCTGTTCGCCCTGGCCGACGACGAGGTGGCGGTGCTGACCCCCGGGACCATCGGCGTCTCCACCCTGGAGGGCCGGCCCGTCACCCCCGAGCCGCTCACCGTGACCTGGGACCTCGAGGCGGCCCGCAAGGACGGCTACGACGACTTCATGAGCAAGGAGATGCACGAGCAGCCCCAGGCGGTGGCCAACACCCTGCTCGACCGCCGCGGACCGACCGGCGAGCTCGTGCTGGACGAGATGCGTCTGGGGCCCGACGACCTGCGCCGGATCGACAAGGTCTTCATCGTGGCCTGCGGGAGCAGCTACCACTCCGCGCTGGTGGCCAAGTACGCCATAGAGCAGTGGGTCAAGCTGCCGACCGAGGTCGACATCGCCAGCGAGTTCCGCTACCGCGACCCGGTGCTGACCGAGCGGACGCTCTGCGTGGGGGTCTCCCAGTCGGGCGAGACGCTCGACACGTCGGTGGCCATGCGGGAGGCCGCCCGCCTCGGCGCCAAGGTGCTGGTGGTCTCCAACGTGGTGGACTCCTCCATGGCCCGGGCGGCCGACGGCGTGCTGTACACCCGGGCCGGCCCCGAGATCGGCGTGGCCTCCACCAAGTGCCACCTGGCCCAGATCGTGGCCCTCGAGATCCTCGGTCTGACCCTGGCCCAGATCCACGGCACCCTGGGTGCGGCCGCGATCGCCGACGTGCTGAGCGAGATGGACCGGCTGCCCGGCCTGCTCACCACCGCTCTGGCCCGGTCGGCCGACGTCGACGACGTGGCGAGCAAGCTGACCGACGCCCGCGACTTCTTCTTCCTGGGCCGCCACGTGGGCTTCCCCATGGCTCTGGAAGGGGCCCTGAAACTGAAGGAGCTGGCCTACCTGCGGGCCGAGGGGTACCCGGCCGGGGAGCTCAAACACGGCCCCATCGCCCTGATCGAGCCCGGCGTCGTCGTCGTGGGCGTGGCCACCCGCAACAAGCTCTCGGAGAAGCTGCTCATCGCCGTCGAGGAGGTGCACAGCCGGGGCGCCACCGTCGTCCTGGTGGCCGACGACGGCGACGAGGACGTCGCCGCCCTGGCCGATCACGTCCTGTGGGTCCCCCCGACGCTCCCGCTGCTCTCTCCGGTGGTCGGGGTCATCCCCCTGCAGCAGCTGGCCTACCGCCTGGCCCGGCTGCACGGCCACGACGTCGACCGCCCGCGCAACCTGGCCAAGACGGTGACCGTGGAATGATCGCCCCCAACCCGGGCGCCGGCGTGGTGGGGGTCGGGGTGGACGCCGTCGACGTCGACCGCTTCCGCCGGGTCCTGGCGCGGCGGCCCGGGTTCGCCGTCCGCACCTTCACCGCGCGCGAGCAGGCGGACGCCGGACGCCACCGCGACCCCACCGAGAGCCTGGCCGCCCGGTTCGCCGCCAAGGAGGCGGTCATGAAGGCGCTGGGCACCGGGCTGGGCGCCTTCGCGCTGACCGAGGTCGAGGTGCGCCGCCACGACGGCGACGGGCCGACGAGGGGGGCACCCTCCATCGTGCTCCACGGTGCCGCCGCCGACCTGGCCCACCGGCTCGAGGCGGCGCAGCTCCACGTCTCGCTCACCCACACGACGCAGGTGGCCATCGCGTTCGTGGTGGCCGAACGGTCGACCGCGTGCAGCCCGTCCTGACCACGGCCGAGATGCGGGCCGCCGATGCGGCGGCGCTCGAGGCGGTCTCGCACGCCACGCTGGTGGCCCGGGCCGGGACGGCGGTGGCCCAGGCCGCCCTGCGCATCCTGGGCGGCGCCTACGGCCGCCGCATCGTCGTGGTGGCGGGCAAGGGCAGCACCGGCGCCGACGGGCGCGTGGCCGGGGCGTACCTGGCCCGCCGCGGGGCGCGGGTCACCGTGCTCGAGGCGACGGCACCGCCGCCGCTGCTCCCGGCGTGCGACCTGGTGATCGACGGCGCCTACGGCACCGGATTCCGCGGCACCTACGACGCCCCGGCGGTGCCGGCGGGCACGCCCGTCGTGGCCATCGACATCCCCTCGGGCGTCGGCGCCGACACCGGAGCGGCGTCGGCCGGGGCGACGCGGGCCACGCACACGGTCACCTTCGCCGCCTACAAGCCCGGGCTGCTCCAGGGCGAGGGGCCGCACCGGTGCGGCCAGGTCACGGTGGCCGACATCGGCGTGCGCGCCCCGTCCTCCCGGGCCACCCTGGTGGAGGACGCCGATCTCGCCCTCCTCCCGGGCCGGCCCTGGGAGTCGCACAAGTGGACCACCGCC
>JBKQIP010000151.1:0-55940 GCA_052148295.1 Acidimicrobiales bacterium | reverse complement strand
GCCGAGCGCCTTGTGCTCCTCCTTGGCACCCTTGGTGCCCTCGTGGATGGCGCGCAGCCGCTCCAGCGGGTCCTCGATGTGGCAGGGCAGCTGCACGAACATGGCCGACACCTTGTTGGAGCCCTTCAACTGGGCCACGTCGGGCGTGACCGAGACCGGCACGACCGAGACGAGCGGGATGTCGGGCAGCTCGTCGCCGGCCTGCAGGTAGGTGCGCAGGGCCCCGGCGCACATGGCCAGCACCACGTCGTTGACGGTGGTGTCCATGACGTCCTTCAGCTTCTTCACGTCGGCCAGATTGGCCGCGGCGAAGGCCACGCGCCGTCGGGCGTGCACGGAGGTGTTGATGGAGGTCCGGGGGGCGGTCAGGGGCAGCGCCGCCTTGCCGGCATCGCCCTGCCTGACCTTGACCACCCCGGCGACGGCCTGGGTGGTGCGCCACATCATGCGGACCAGGTCGACGGGGCGGACCATGTTGGTCATCAGGGCCTGCGAGACCAGCTCGAAACCGGAGGGGATCCGGGTGTCGAGCTGTCGCTCCACCGCGTGCTCGGGTGGGGGTGGGGCCGGTTCCAGATCGAAGAGCACGCCCAGGAGCTCGGCGCCCGAGACGCCGTCGATGGTGCTGTGGTGCATCTTGACCACCAGGGAGATCTTGCCGTCCTCGAGGCCCTCGACCACCCACATCTCCCACAGGGGCCGGTCGCGGTGCAACTGGCGGCTGGTGACGTCGGCGGCGAAATCACCCAGTTCGCGCATGCCTCCGGGTGAGGGCAGCGCCGCTCGGCGCAGGTGGTTGTCGATGTCGAATTCCGGGTCGTCGATCCACACCGGGTGCCCCAGGCGCAGCGGGACCTCCACCAGCCGGCGCTGGAACACGGGCACCTGGGGGATCCGATCGATGATCATCTGCCGGATCCGCCGGAACGAGTAGCCGCCGGGCACGGTGGAGGGGTCGAAGACGGCGACCATGGCCACGTGCATGTGCAGCGTCGGCGTCTCCATGTAGAGGAAACTGGCGTCCAACCCGGACAGTCGCTCAGGGGTCATCGCGTCTCCTTGGTGAGGCGGGTCTTCCCATAACGTCGCATCTTCTCACTGCGGCGGCAACTGCCCCGCAGCGCCCGCATCTCGGGGGATGCGGTGGTTCGTCCATTCGGGCGATGATGGTGGCGTGCCGTACATCTACCTGGGCGCCACGGTGATCGGAGCCATCGGCGTCCTGCTGGCCTACCATCCGATCCGGCGCGAACCGTTCTCCGTCCCGAGTTTCTTCGTGGGCTGGATCGTCGGTGAAGTGGCGTTGCAGAACGTGCTCTGGCAGGTCGCCGCCACCGTCGTGTTCGCCCTCTTCGGAGCCTTCATGGGTTGGGCCGGCTGGGTCGGTCTGGGTATCGCCCTCGTCAGTTGGGCCGGCCTGATCGGGCTGACCGTGTCGGGAGCGCGTGCCGCCGACGTGGTCGCTGCCGCCCTCGACGAGGTGCGGAGCGACGACTTCCCCGTCCCGGCGGATCCCGAGGCACCGGCCTGGGGCCACTGGTGGAGGATCACCCGGGCCGTTCCCCTCAGGGGCCGTTCCGTGAAGGCCGACCGCAACATCGACTACTGGGGAGACGGACAGCGCCGCCACCGCCTCGACGTCTACCGCTCCCCGCTGGCCTCGCCGTCGGGTGCACCGGTCATGGTCTACATCCACGGTGGCGCCTGGATCATCGGCGAGAAGCGCGAGCAGGGCAAGCCGATGATGTACGAGCTGGTGGCTCGGGGCTGGGTCTGTGTGGCCATCAACTACCGGCTCAGCCCCCGGGCCACCTGGCCCGACCACATCGTCGACGCGAAGCGGGCGGTGGCCTGGGTCAGGGAGCACATCTCCGAGTACGGGGGCGATCCTTCGTTCGTGGCCGTCAGCGGCGGGTCGGCCGGCGGCCACCTGTGCGCGCTCCTGGCGCTCAGTGACGGGGACCCCACCTACCAGCCCGGCTTCGAGGAGGCCGACTGCAGTGTCGACGCCTGTGTCCCGTTCTACGGCGTGATGGACCTGACCGGAGCGGACGACGGGACGGGCCGCTACGGGCCCGGATTGCTGGCGCTCCTCGAGAAGCGTGTGATGAAGACGTCGGCCGCCGAGCATCCCGCGGTGTTCGCCCAGGCGTCGCCGACCTACCGGGTCCGGGCCGACGCCCCGCCGTTCTTCGTACTGCACGGGCAGAACGACACCTTGGTCCCGGTCGACGTGGCCCGGACCTTCGTCGCGGCACTCCGGTCCACGGCGGCGGCGGCCGTCGCCTATGCCGAGCTCCCGTTGGCCCAGCATGCGTTCGATGTGCTGGCCTCCCTGCGCTGCCAGGCCACCACCGGAGGCGTGGCGGCCTTCCTCACCGCAGCCCGCGCCGCCAAGCGACGCCTGCCGATCCCGGATCCGGAGTCGGGTGCGCCCGAGGTCGAGCCCGATCCACCGGCGCACCACGGAGCCTCGCCCGATCGACGCTAGGCTCCGAGCCCCGAGCGTTGCGCACACTGAACAGGGGGGACGGCGCGTGACGGACATGAAGGCACTGCAGGTGACCCGCCATGGTCAACCCGGAGACGTCCTGGCCGTGCGCACGATCGAGCGCCCCGAGCCCGGACCGGGCGAGGTGCGGGTGAGGGTGGCGGCGGCATCGCTGAATTTCAACGACATCGACCGCTGCCGGGGAAACCTGGTCTCGGTGCCGACGCCTCCGCCCTTCACCCTGGGGATGGACGTCTGCGGGGTCGTCGACCAGGTGGGAGAGGGTGCCGACGCCTGGTTGGGCCGGCGCGTCGTCGCCATCACCAAGACGGCGCTCGGCGGCATCGCCGAGTACGCGCTGGCCGACGCCGTCTCGGTCTTCGACGCGCCGCCGGGCTTCGACGACGTCGAGGCCACCGCGTTCCTGCTGACGTTCCACACCTCGCATCTGGCGCTGTTCCGACGAGGGCGGCTCCGGGACGGGGAGACCCTGGTGGTGCACGCCGCGGCCAGCGGCCTGGGCACCGCCGGCATCCAGCTGGGCCGGGCCGCGGGTGCCCGGGTCATCGCCGTCGCAGGCGGTCCCGAGAAGGGTGCGCTGTGCGCGTCGCTCGGGGCCGACCTGGTCATCGACCACACCGCCGAGGACTTCGTCGAAGCGGTGCTGGCCGCCACCGGTGACGTGGGTGCCGAGGTGGTCTACGACCTCACGGGTGGCGATGTCGTCGAACGCTCGTGGCGGTGCACGGCACGGGGTGGTCGCTACCTGGCCGTGGGATTCGCGGACGATGACGCCAACGGGATGACCGGACGGCCGCTGCGGATGGCCTGCATCGGGAACATCGACATCGTGGGCGTCATGCTGGCCTGGGTGGACTCGGTCGACCCCGGCATGCGCCGCTTCGGCTTCAACCCGTTCGGGCGGGACGTGGCCGACGAGGTCCACGCTGATCTGTTGCGGCTGGCCGCCGGCGGCGAGATCCGGCCCGTGGTGGGCCGGCGAGTCAGCATGGAAGAGGCGGGCCGCGCCCTCGACGAGCACGAGGCGCGTCGATCGTTGGGACGAACGGTCGTCGAGATCGGCGTCGGAACCGAGTCTCGAGCCCAGGGGATCGGGTGAGCGCCACCGAGTACACCTGGCGTGACGCCGAGTTGCGCAGCCGACCCCTCCTGGCCCTCAACTGGGTGGGAGCGAAGGCATCGCGCTTCGGCCTCGAGGTGCCGTCGTTGGCCCCGGCGTCGGTGGAGGCCGCCGCGGCCAAGATGGCCGGATCCGGGGACTTCGGGAGCGACAGCTACCGCGAGCCCCTCGAGGTCTTCCTCGGTGCCTGTGGGACCGAGGCGGACCTGACCACCTTCGGGCGCATCCTCATCACCAAGATGCTGGCCGCGGCCCTGGCCAACCGCATCGCGCTGCACGGCTGGTCGCAGAGCCATCCCGAGGTCCGGGACGAGCGCATCGAGGGCCCGTGGGTCATCGTCGGGTTGCCCCGCACCGGGACCAGCGTGCTGTCCGAGCTGCTCGGGCTCGACCCGATGGCGCGCCCGCTCCTGCAGTGGGAGGCGGCCCACCCCATCCCGCCCCCGGCGCTGGAGGAGGCCGACGAGGATCCCCGCATCGCCCAGACGGCCAAGGAGATCGACGGGCTGATGAAGCTCAACCCGCCGCTCAAGGCCATGCATCCCTTCGGGGCGACCGCAGCCCAGGAATGCGTCTCGCTGTTCATGTTCGACGTGCGCACCCTGGCGATCGAGACGCAGGCCCACGTCCCGACCTACGCCCGCTGGCTGGAAGGCGCCGACATGGCCCCGGCCTACGCCAAGCACCGCCTCGCCCTCCAGACGCTGCAGTCGCGCCAGCCGACCGAGCGCTGGGTCCTGAAGACCCCCAATCACCTGTGGCACCTCGACGCGTTGCTGGCCACCTACCCCGACGCCCGGATCGTGTGGACCCACCGGGACCCGGGTCCGGTGGTCACCTCGCTGGCCAGCCTGGCCAATGCCGGCCAACGACCCCTGACCCGGCGGCAGGACCCGCGCCCGACCGCCGAGGAGTGGAAGCGCAAGTGCGTGTTCGCCCTCGATTCGGCCGTGGCCTTCGATGAGAAGTCCGACGACGGCTGGTGCCGGCACCTGCACTACGACCAGCTGATGGCCGACCCCGTGGAGGCGGTCCGCGGGCTGTACCGCAGCTTCGGGAGCGAGGTGAGCGACCTTCACGCCCGGCGCATGCGGGCCTTCCTCGTGCATCGACCGCAGGACGCCTTCGGACGACATCGGTACGACCCCGCGGACTTCGGCTGGACCTACGCCGGCCTGGCCGAGGAGTTCACGGGGTACACCGATCGCTACGGCATCGGCACCGCGGACCGACCGGCCTCGGGCGCGGGGCCAGGCGATGCGTCGCTCGACGTCCCCGTGCCGTGAACGTGCCGTGAGCATGCGGCAGGCCCCCGCGCCGCGCCGGGAGCGGAGACCGGTCTGACCCGACGGAGGCTGCCGACCTCCGACGACGCCACTGACGTAGTCTCAGCTACCCGTGCACGACCTCCTCGAGGGAACCGGCCGGAGGCCAGCGGTCGAGGGGCGACTGAGTCGAAGGGGAGAGCGGTGGGAGAGACGCACACCCAGGGTCTGGCCTGGCGCGACCGTGGCGGTCGCGCCGTGCGGGGCCTGGTGGGCGTCGCCCTCATCGCCGGGGCCCTGGTGGCCGGCGCGGCGGGCGTGGCCGGCGCACCCGCCACCGCCTCGGCGCCCCTCAACACGTCGACGACCTGTCGGACGCCGGTCGAGGTCACCAGGGCCATGTCGGACTCGACCCTCGGGGTGACCGGGAAGTCCCTCACCGTGGGCAACGTCTCCGTCATCTCCGGACCGGTCCCCGGCCTGTTCGAAGGGGCGCCGATCGGGGTCAAGGCCTACTTCGACTACATCAATTCCCTGGGCGGCGTGGACGGCCGCACCTTGAAGGTCACCTCCCTGGACGACGCCTTCAGCGGGCCGCGGAACCAGGCGGAGACCCAGCAGGCCGTGGCCCACGACTTCGGCCTGGTGGGGGACTTCTCCCTGTTCGACTCCTACGGGTGCTCGATCCTGGCCGCGGACCCCGCCGTGCCCGACGTCTCGGTGACGATCGACCCGGAGATCAATAGGCTGCGCAACGTCTTCAGCGCCCAGCCGCTGGCCGTCGGCCAGAGCCTGGGCCCGCTCGCCTACTACAAGAAGCACTTCCCCGACGACATGACCGTCGGCACCCTCATCTCCGACGCCGCCTCGTCCATCGCGCAGTGGAACGGGCAGAAGGCCGCCCTCGAGCACGAGGGGTACCACGTCGCCTACCTGCGCGAGATCTCACCGGCCGAGAGCGACTTCACCACGGACGTCATCAGCATGCGCGACGACCACGTCGACGCCGTCGACCTGACCGCGGTCGACTGGCAGGTGGGTGCCGAGTTCGTGCAGGACGCCGCGGCCCAGGGCTGGCACCCGGGACTGATCTTCTCCGGCGGGCCGCTCTACGCCGACCAGTTCGTGGCCCACGCCGGCGGCCCGGCGGCCACCAACGGGATTCAGATCGGTCAGGCGCAGGCTCTCTACCTGGGACAGGATGCCAAGGACCTCCCGGCGGACAAGCGCTTCCTCCACTACGTGCACAAGGTCGACCCGTCGTGGACACCCGACCTGTACACGCTGTACGGCTGGGCCTCGGCCGACCTCTTCGTCCAGGCGCTGAAGGCGGCCGGCCCGCACCCGACCCGGGGAGGTGTGCTCGCGCAGCTCGAGAAGATCACCCGCTTCGATGCGGGCGGCCTGCTGGCCCCGGCCGACCCGGCCCAGAAGAAGCCGGCGAGCTGCTACGTGATGCTCCAGATCGAGAACGGGAAGTACCAGCGGACCCAGCCGACCACGTCGGGGTTCAGCTGCGACACGACCTACTACTACGCCCCGGGCCACGACGCCCACGGCTCGCCCGCCCCGGGCTAACTGCCCGCCTGGTCCGCGTCTCCGGCGAGCGTGGTGGCCACGAAGAACTCGGGCGCCTCGACCAGCTGCAGGACGTCGATCCCGCCGGCGTCCTCCAGGTCGCGCCGGGCCGCGGTGACCGACGCCAGGATCCCGGCCGGGCCCGAGACCACCACCTCGGCCACCTCCGCCCGCATGGAGCGCTTCTGGCTCGTCTTCTCCCGGCGCACCGCAGCCAGCACGTCGGCGGCCACGTCGAGCACGGCGGGGTCCCCCCCGTGCGCAGCGAACTCCTCGGCCCGGGGCCAGGGGGCCCGGTGGACGGATCCGGCCTGCCACCACCGCCACACCTCCTCGGTGACGAAGGGGAGGAAGGGGGCGAAGAGCCGGAGCTGGACGGACAAGGACAGGGCGAGCGCGGCCCGGGCCGACGCGGACGCCGGGCGGTCGCCCTCGCCGTAGGCCCGGGTCTTGACTAGCTCGACGTAGTCGTCGCAGAACGACCAGAAGAAGGTCTCGGTGTGCTCGAGCGCCCGGGTGTAGTCGAACTCTTCCAGGGCCGCCGTGGCCAGCGACACCACGTCGGCCAGACGGGCCAGCAGGGCCCGGTCGATGGGCTCGGTCACCCAGTCGATCCCGGGCGCCGGGCCGTCGCCGAGCCGACCCAGCGCGAACTTGGACGCATTGAGGATCTTGATGGCCAGGCGGCGGCCGATCTTCATGACGCCGGTGTCCACGGCCGTGTCGGTGCCGGGCCGCCCGTTGCAGGCCCAGTAGCGGACGGCATCGGAGCCGAATTCGTCGACCAGGGGCATCGGGGTCACGACGTTGCCCTTGGACTTGGACATCTTCTTGTGGTCCGGATCGAGCACCCAACCGTTGATGGTGGCGTTGCGCCACGGCACCGTGTGGTGCTCCAGGTGGCTGCGCAGGGTGGTGGCGAACAGCCAGGTGCGGATGATCTCGTGCCCCTGGGGCCGCAGGTCCATGGGAAAGGTGGCGGCGAAGAGGGCGGGGTCGTCCTCCCAGCCGCAGGCGATCTGCGGGGTCAGCGAGGAGGTGGCCCAGGTGTCCATCACGTCGGGGTCGCCCACGAAGCCGCCCGGTGCACCCCGCTGGGCCGCGTCGTACCCGTCGGGCACGTCGGTGGTCGGGTCGATCGGCAGCCGGCCCTCGGCGGGGACGAGGGGGGACGAGTAGTCCGGTTCCCCGTGGCCGCCGAGGGGGTACCAGACCGGGATGGGGACACCGAAGTACCGCTGGCGGCTGACCAGCCAGTCGCTGTTCAGCCCGTTGACCCAGTTCTCGTAGCGCACCTCCATGTAGGGCGGATGCCACCGCAGCTCGTGGCCGCGCCGGAGCAGGGCGTCGCGCAGGTCGGCGTCCCGGCCGCCGTTGCGCAGGTACCACTGGCGGCTGGTGACGATCTCGAGGGGACGACCCAGGCTGCGCTCGTAGAACTTGACCGGGTGGGTGATGGGCCTCGGCTCGCCCATCAGGTCTCCCGAGGCGGCGAGGAGCTCGACCATGGTGCGCTGGGCCGCCTTGACGGAGGTGCCGGCGATGGCCCGCCAGGCCGGCCCGTCGGGCACCCCGGGCGGCGGCGTCTCGGAGATCCGGCCCGACCGCGTGATGATGGACCGGGTGGGCAGGTCGAGCTCGCGCCACCAGACCACGTCGGAGACGTCACCGAAGGTGCAGATCATGGCGATGCCGGTGCCCTTCTCGGGATCGGCCAGCCGGTGCGCCACGATGGGGACCGCCACGCCGAAGAGGGGCGTGTGCACCGTGGTGCCGAACCGCGAGGAGAAGCGCTCGTCGTCGGGATGGGCCACCAGGGCCACGCAGGCCGCCACCAGCTCGGGCCGGGTGGTCTCGATCTCGAGGTCGTCGAAGCGCAGGCGGTGGTAGGCGCCCGTTTGCTCCCGGTCCTCCATCTCGGCCTGGGCCACCGCGGTCTGGTAGTCGACGTCCCACAGGGTGGGGGCCTCCGACGAGTACGCCTCGCCGCGGGACAGGTTGCGCAGGAACATGCGCTGGCTGGCCCGGCGGCTGCGATCGTCGATGGTGGCGTAGCCCCGGGTCCAGTCCACCGAGAGGCCGAGGCGGCGCCAGAGGTGCTCGAAGGCCCGCTCGTCCTCGGCCGTGAGCTGGTGGCACAGGGCGATGAAGTTGGGACGGCTGACCGGGATGTCCTCCTTGCCGGGCTCGTCGGGCGGTCGGAAGCCGGGGTCGTAGGGGAGGGTCGGGTCGCAGCGCACGCCGAAGTAGGTCTGCACCCGGCGCTCGGTGGGCAGCCCGTTGTCGTCCCACCCCATGGGGTAGAAGAGCTCCCAGCCGCTCATGCGCCGGTGGCGGGCCAGCGCGTCGGTCTGCACGTAGCCGAAGACCGAGCCCATGTGCAGCGAGCCCGAGACGGTGGGCGGCGGGGTGTCGATGGAGAAGACCCGCTCCCGCGGCACGGCGGCGTCGAAACGGTAGAGCTGCTCGGCCTCCCAGGCGGCGGCCCAGGTGGCCTCGACCCCGTCGATGGTGGGCTTGGCGGGAACGCGTGGCGCGCCGGGCGCGTCGGTCGACATGATCGGGTTACCGTACCCGGATGCTGCACCTCCACGACACCGCCAGCGGCACCGTGCGCCCCTTCGAGCCCCGCACGCCCGGAGAGGTGTCGATGTACGTGTGCGGCCCGACGGTGGACAACCTCCCGCACATCGGCCACGGTCGCTTCAACCTGACCTACGACATCCTCCGGCGTTACCTGCTCTTCAGCGGCTGGGACGTCCACTACGTGTCGAACGTCACCGACATCGACGACAAGATCATCGCGCGGGCCAACGCCGAGGGCCGCAGCACCCAGAGCGTGGTCGACCAGTACGAGGGCGCCTGGTTCGAGGCCATGGACGGGCTGGGCGTCCTGCGCTCCACCGACACCCCGCACGCCACCGACTACGTGGAGGACATGATCGGGCTGGTGGCCGACCTGGTGGGGCGGGGCGCGGCCTACGAGACGTCGGACGGGGTGTATCTCAGCGTGGAGCAGGTCGACGGCTACGGGCTGCTGGCCCGGCAGAGCCTGAGCTCGCTGCGGGCGGGCGCCCGGGTGGAGAGCACCGAGGAGAAGCGCTCACCCCTGGACTTCGCGCTCTGGAAGAAGGCCAAGCCGGGCGAGCCCACGTGGGAGTCCCCGTGGGGCCCCGGACGGCCGGGCTGGCACACCGAGTGCGTGGTCATGTCGCTCGACCTGCTCGGCGAGGGGTTCGACCTCCACGGCGGCGGGATCGACCTGATCTTCCCCCACCACGAGAACGAGCGCG
Source organism: Acidimicrobiales bacterium (assembly GCA_052148295.1). Taxonomy (GTDB): domain Bacteria; phylum Actinomycetota; class Acidimicrobiia; order Acidimicrobiales; family RAAP-2; genus Bog-473. The sequence continues at coordinate 46,172 of JBKQIP010000151.1, read as the reverse complement.
CCCAGGCGGTGGCCGAGGGCCGCGCCTTCTCCCGTTACTGGGTGCACAACGGCTGGGTCACCGTCGACGGGACGAAGATGTCCAAGTCGCTCGGCAACTTCACCACCCTTCCGGACTTCCTGGCGCGGCACGACCCGCGGTCGTACCGCCTGCTGGTCCTGCGGGCGCGCTACCGCTCGCCGATCGAGGTCACGCCCGAGACCGTGGACGACGCCGAGAAGGCGCTCGAGCGACTGGACACCCTGGCCCGCCGCTTCTCCGTGGGCGAACTGCTCGAGCACACGCCCTCGGGCTTCGTGATCGAAGGGGACGCGCCGGCCACCGACCTCGATCCGGACGCGCTGGAGGCCTTCCGCGCCCGCATGGACGACGATCTCGACACGCCCGGCGCCCTGGCGGGGATCTTCGAGCTGGTCACGGCGGCCCACACCAGTGCCGATGCCGGCGACGAGGGCGGCGGACGTCACCTGGCCCGCACCGCGGCCGTCCTCGCCGCCGCTCTGGGCCTGTCGCTCCGGGGCGAGGGTGCCGAGGTCGACGACGGGACGGCCCGCCTGATCGCCGCACGCGACGCCGCCCGGGGGGCGCGCGACTACGCCCGCGCCGACGCCCTCCGCGACGAGCTGACCGGCATGGGCTGGACCGTCGAGGACACGCCGGGTGGCACCGCCGTGCGCCGTTGACGCCCGAACTCCCTGTTCAGAGCGGTGATGGCGGCAATACTGGATCCTGAGCCTATCCTTAGTTACTGTTGAGTAACCGCAAGGGGCAGCCCCGCCCTCATGGGACGCAACCGAACGCGTACGAGGACCCGACGAGGTGTCGGGCCGGCCCAAGGAGGCCTCACCATGTCCGACTTCTCCCTCGACCTGAACGAGGATCAGATCCAGATCCAGAAATGGGTCCACGAATTCGCCGAAGGCGTGGTCCGTCCCGCCGGCCCCGAGTGGGACGAACGCGAGGAGACCCCGTGGCCGATCATCGAGGAGGCGGCCAAAATCGGCCTGTACTCCTTCGACTTCGTGGCCCAGGCCTTCTCGGACCCGACCGGGCTCCTGATGTGCCTGGTCAACGAGGAGATGAGTTGGGGTGACGCCGGCATCGCCCTGGCCATCTTCGGGTCGACGCTGGCGGTCGCCGGCATCTTCGCCAACGGGACGCCCGAACAGATCGGCGAGTGGATCCCGCAGTGCTTCGGCACGCCCGAGGACATCAAGCTGGCCGCGTTCGGCGTGTCCGAGCCCGATGCCGGCTCCGACGTCTCGTCCCTCACGTCGCGCGCCGTCTACGACGAGGCCAAGGACGAGTGGGTGCTCAACGGCACCAAGACCTGGATCACCAACGGCGGGATCGCCAACACACACGTGCTCGTGCTGTCGGTCGACCACGAACTGGGCAGCCGCGGCCAGGCGTCGTTCGTGGTGCCCGAGGGCACGCCGGGCATCTCCCAGGGGCAGAAGTTCAAGAAGATGGGCATCCGGGCCTCCCATACGGCCGAGGTCGTGCTGGACGATTGCCGGGTGCCCGGGCGCTGCCTCCTGGGCGGCAAGGAGAAGCTCGACGCGCGCCTGGCCCGGGCCCGCGAGGGCAAGAAGACCTCCACCCAGGCCGCCATGGCCACCTTCGAGGCCTCGCGCCCCATCGTCGGCGCGCAGGCCGTGGGCATTGCGCGGGCGGCCTACGAGTACGCACTGGCCTACGCCATCGAGCGCAAGCAGTTCGGCCGGGCGATCGTCGAGAACCAGGCCATCGCCTTCAAGCTGGCCGACATGAAGATGCACACCGACGCGGCGCGCCTGCTGGTGCACCGCGCCGCCAACATGGCCAGCACCGGCAAGAGGTTCGAGAACGGTGAGGGCTCCATGTCCAAGCTCTACGCCGGTGAGAACGCCGTGTGGGTGACCGAGCAGGCCATCCAGATCCTCGGTGGCTACGGCTACGTGCGGGAGAACCCGGTCGAGCAGTGGCACCGCGACTCGAAGATCTACACCATCTTCGAGGGGACCTCGGAGATCCAGCGCCTGGTCATCAGCCGGGCCATCTCGGGCGTGCACATCAACTGACGCGTCCGGGTCGCCCACGGGAGGGTGCGGCCCGTAGAGTCACGGGTCCATGGGTGACCCGGTCAACGTCCGCTCGGCCGGCGACGTCACGCCGGAATGGATGACGGCGGTGCTGACCGGGGCGGGAGCCCTGGCCGGCGGGCACGTCGTCGGCGTGACGGCCTCCGCCATCGGCACGGGCCAGATGGCCGACACCGCCCGCCTGACGCTCGCCTACGACGTGCCCGGTGCGGGCCCGGCCAGCGTGGTGGGCAAGTTCGCCTCGTCCGACCCGCAGAGCCGGGCCACCGGCCTCGCCCTCCGGGCCTACGAGATAGAGGTGCGCTTCTACCGCGAGGTGGCGGCGCGTATCGCCTCCCGCACGCCGCCGTCGTACCTGGCCGAGGTGGACCCCGAGACGGGGTGGTTCACGCTCATACTGGGCGACGTGGCCGGCGCCCGGCCGGGGGACCAGATCGAGGCCTGTGGCCCCGACGTGGCGGCGGCCGTGCTCGAGGAGATGGCCGGCCTCCACGCCCCCTGCTGGGAGGCGGCCGACCTGGCCACCCTGCCGTGGCTCAACCGCGCCTCGCCGGAGGCCGACGCCTTCCTGGCCTCCCTGGTGGCCTCCCTGCTGCCCGGCTTCTTGGAGCGGTACGGGGAGCGCCTGGCCCCCGAGCACGTGGCGCTCTGCGAGTGGTTCGTGAGGAACCTCCCGGCCTGGCTGGCCGGTCGGGGCGGGCCGCGCACGGCCGGCCACGGAGACTTCCGGCTCGACAACCTCCTGTTCGAACCGGGCGTCCGGCGTCCGGTCGTGCTCGATTGGCAGACGCTGGCGTGGGCCCCCGCGTCCTCCGACGTGGCGTACTTCGTCGGGGGCTGCCTCAGCGAGGAGGACCGCAGAGCCCACGAGCCCGCGTTGCTGGCCCACTACCACGACGCCCTGTGCCGCCGGGGGGTGGAGGGCTACTCGCTGGACCAGTTGCGCCGGGACGCCCGCCGGGAGACGTTCGGCGGGGTGGTCATGGCCATCGTGGCGTCCATGATCGTCCAGCGCACCGAGCGCGGCGACCTCATGTTCGTGACCAGCACCGGGCGCCACGCCCAGCATGCCCTCGACGTGGACGCCCCGGCCTGCGTGTGAGGCGCCGGTGACCGAGCTCCTGGTGCTGTGCACCGGCAACGCGGCCCGCTCCGTCATGGCCGGGTTCATGCTGGAGTACCTGGCCGAGCAAAGGGACGGTGTTGCCGGGGACCTGCACGTCGTCACCGCCGGGACCCACAGCATCGACGGGCAACCCATGGGGATGCGGACCCGGACCGCCCTCGCCGCGCTGCCCCAGCTGGCCGGGGCGACGTTCACCGGCCACCGCAGCCGCCAGGTCGGCGAGGCCGATCTGGTCCGGGCCGACCTGGTGGTGGTCATGGAGGCCGACCACGTCCGCTTCGTGCGCCGCCTGTACCCGCACGCCGCCGCGCACACCGCCACCATCCGCCGGCTGTGCCGGGAGCTCCCGCCCCCGCCCCCGGGCCTGGGCCAACGGGTCGCCGCCCTCGGCCTGTCCGACGCCCCGCTCTCCGATGGCGAGGATGTCATCGACCCGGCCGGGCGGGACGACCAGGCCTACGCCGCCTGCGTCGCCGAGCTCTGGGAGCTGTGCGGGAGGCTCATCACGCTGGTGTAGGAGGGCGCGGGCGCGGGCAGACCAAGACCAGCTCGTCGTCGACCTCGCCGGGGACGCTGACCCGGCGGACCTGGTGGAACCCGGCCGCCTCGAAGGCCCGATGCGAGCGGGTGTTCCGCACGCTCGGGCCGGCCATGGCGCAGGCCACGTCGGGATAGTGCTCCCACACCAGCCCGAGGGCCATCCCGATGAGGCGCGGTCCCACGCCGACCCCGCAGCGCTCCGCTTCGCCGATGAAGAGGTCGATGCCCGCCCCGCCGACCACGCCGACGGCGCGCTGATAGTCCGGATGGTCGGCCAGGCGGTAGATCTGCACCAGCCCCAACGGGGCCGGCCCCTCCGAGGCGATGAAGACCTCGGTCGGATCGGTGCGGTCGACGCAGGGGCCGTACTCGCCCTCCACCCCGTCCCGGTCGAGCGGGGCGCCCCACCACTCGGCCACGTGAGGCCGGCCCAGCCACTCGACCAGCAACGGGAAATCGTCCCGCACCAACGCCCGCAGCGTCAGGTTCAATCCGGGTGGACCGACCGCAATCCGGCCCAGGCCAGATCGGCCATGCGCTGCGCCAACCGTTGGGCCTCCTCCTCGGCGACGCCCCCGGGCGGGCGTTGCGCCATGAAGCGGCGGCTGGCCCCCTCGGCCATGCCGACCACTGCGTAGGCCAGCAGCCGGCGGTGGTCGTCGTCGAGGCCGGCGTCGATCAGCGGGTCGATGGCCTCGGCGATGGCGTCCTCCACCATCCGGAGGGCGCGGCCCAGCTCGTGGTCGTCGGCGTGGTCCCGGCCGTAGAGGAGGCGGAATTCGGCCTCCCGGCTGATGACCAGGCGGAAGTAGGCGGCGAATCCCATCTCCACCTGCTGGCGGGGCCCGCGGGCCTGCGCCACGCCGCGGCGGACGGCCCGGAGCAGGTCCTGGGCGATGGAGTCGACCAGCTCGAGATAGAGCGCCCGCTTGCTGGAGAAGTGCTGGTAGACGAGAGGCTTGGTGACCCCGGCGGCCTCGGCGATGTCGTCCATGGTGGTGGCCCGGTAGCCCCGCCGGGCGAAGAGCTCGAGGGCCACCGAGAAGAGCTGTCGCCGCCGCCGTTCCGCGGTGAGCCGGCGGTTCGGCGACTGGAGGGCCGTGTCCATGCCTCCGACGTTACCGGCCGGTCAGCCGCCGGCCCGGTGCCGCGCCGGCTCAGGCCGCCCGGAGCAGCCGGCGCAGGATCCGCTCCAGCCGGTCGGGAAGATCGGCCAGGTTGAAGTGCCGGGCCGCGATGCGGTGATTGTGGGACACCAGGTCCGGGTCCGGGCGGGCCAGGTAGGCCGAGAGGGGGGCGGGCACGGCGCTGTCGAACCACCGGAAGCCGAAGGCGGAGAGTTCGGAGGCCACCGGGTACGACCCGATGGCCAGGGGCCGGCGGTGGGTGGCCGACTCGATGGACGGGTTGCCGAACCCCTCCCAGCTCGAGGGCAGCACGACGGCGTCGCAGGCGGCGTAGGCGTCGGCGATGCTGCAGGACAGGCCGTCCGCGCCGAGCACGACCGGGCAGCGGGCCCGGGCCACCAGCCGGGCCAGCTCGGGACCGTAGCCGTCCTCGGCCGGGCCGAGCAGCCAGTAGGTGGCCGAGGTGGCGGCGGCCAGGGCCAGGGCGCCGGCGACGTTCTTGCGGGCCAGCGCCCGGGTCGGTTGCAGCAGGAGCGGGGTCCCGTCGGCCAGGCCGAGCTCCCGGCGGACCCTCTGGCGATCCCCCGGTCGGGGTTCGGGATCGAACCGGTTGTAGACGGTGGTGGCGGCGATGCCGCGTGCGGCCAGCTGGCGGCGGCTCAGGTCGTTGATGGTGACGTGGGCCCAGGCCGGATCGTCGGGCGGCGGGGAGTGGTGCGCCAGCTGGGGCCGCTGCCAGGGCAGGTCGTGGTGGTGCAGCACGGTCGGCTCGCCGGCGCGCACCCCCGCCACCAGCGAGGCGGCGGCGGGGTTGAGGGGTAGCGAGCACAGGTTCTCGACGACGACCAGGTCGAAGGGCGCCAGCGCGTCGCACAGCTCGCCCCGGGTGGGCGGCTCGGGGGCCCCCATGGCCAAGCCCGGCAGCACCGTGTCGACCGGGCCGTCACCGGCCACCGTCGCCACCGTCCATCCCAGCCTGCGCAACGCATCGGCCCACTTGGCCGACTCGACCGAGACCCCGTCCCGGCCGCCCAACCGGAAGGAGAGGAGGGCGGCAGCCGGCACGCGCCGCACTCTACGGGCACGGCCCGGAGATGTGCCCTCACGAAGGTCGAGTATCGTTACCGCCCAATGGCAAAGCGGGCACTCATCACCGGCGTCACCGGCCAGGACGGCTCCTATCTGGCCGAGTTCCTCCTCAACGAGGGGTACATCGTCATCGGCATGGTGCGCCGGTCCAGCACGGTGAACTTCGAGCGGATCGCCCACATCCAGGACAAGGTCGAGCTGGTGGCCGGCGACCTGCTCGATGAGGTCTCGCTGATCAACATGCTGCGCGACCACCGGCCCACGGAGGTCTACAACCTGGCCGCGCAGTCGTTCGTCCAGACCAGCTTCAGCCAGCCCGTCCTCACCGGCGAGACCACCGCCCTGGGCGTCACCCGGCTGCTCGACGCCATCCGCCTCGTCGACCCCGAGATCCGCTTCTACCAGGCCAGCTCCTCGGAGATGTTCGGCAAGGTGCTGGAGGTCCCCCAGGTGGAGACCACCCCGCTGTACCCGCGGAGCCCCTACGGCGTGGCCAAGGTGTACGGCCACTGGATCACCGTCAACTACCGCGAGAGCTACGACCTGCACGCCACCTCGGGGATCCTCTTCAACCATGAGTCACCCCGTCGCGGCCTCGAGTTCGTGACCCGCAAGATCTCCAACGGGGTGGCGCGCATCGCGCACGGTCTCGACGACAAGCTGCACCTCGGCAACCTCGATGCGCAGCGGGACTGGGGCTTCGCCGCCGACTACGTGCGGGCCATGTGGCTGATGTTGCAGCAGGACCGCCCGGACGACTACGTCGTCTCGACCGGCGAGACCCACGAGGTGCGCGAGCTCTGCCGCCTGGCCTTCGCCGCGGCGGATCTGGACTGGGAGCAGCACGTGGTGATCGACGACAAGTTCCTGCGCCCCGCCGAGGTCGACCTCCTGGTCGGCGATCCCTCCAAGGCCCACAAGGTGCTGGGCTGGTACCGCGAGGTCGACTTCCCGGGCCTGGTGACCATGATGGTCGAGGCCGACATGAACCTGGTCCGCAGCACCCTCCGGTAGGCGGGGTCTCCAGCGCCTCTTCCCACCGCCGCCATATCGGCCGACCCGGTCGGCGTGCTGGTCGCCTTCGGGGCCGGGATCCTCTCCTTCCTCTCGCCGTGCGTCCTGCCCCTCGTCCCGGGCTACCTCTCCATGGTCTCGGGCCTCTCGGCAGCCGAGCTGTCCGCCACCGCCCCCGGGAACGCGGCGGCGTCGATCACCCGCCCGATGCTCACCGGCATCGCCCTCTTCGTCGGCGGCTTCACCGTCGTCTTCGTCGCCCTGGGTGCGGCGGCATCGGGTATCGGGCACCTGCTCGACTCCCACGAGGTGCCGCTGGCCCACCTGAGCGGCCTGGTGGTGATCGTGCTCGGCCTCCTGCTCGTCGTGGGCGCCCTACCCGGCGAGTGGTGGTCGCACCTCGGAGGCGTGCCGCTGCGCTTCCTGACCCGCATCAACGGCGAGCGCCGCTTCGACGTGCGACCCTCGACCCTGGGCGCATGGGCCGCTCCGGTGATGGGCATGGCCTTCGCCTTCGCCTGGACTCCGTGCATCGGTCCGGTCCTGGGTGTCGTGCTGGGCCTGGCCGCACGCGACGCCTCCCTGGCCGGCGGCGTGCTGCTGCTCTTCGCCTACTCCCTCGGGCTGGGCGTGCCGTTCGTGATCACCGGGCTGGCTTTCGGACGCCTCACCGCCATGTTCGCCCGGGCCCGCCGCAGCCTGTCCATCGTCGAGGCGGTGGCCGGGCTCGTCCTGGTCGTCTTCGGCATCCTGCTGCTCACCGACAACGTGGCCTGGGTCTCCACCCAGTTCTCCCACCTGCTCGACCACATCGGGCTGAGCCGTCTCACCAGGAGCTAGTGCACGAGTGCTAAGCGGCCGGGGCACCCGCCGGCCGGCCGGCCCGGGCGGGGGCGCTGCGGCGCCGCTCGGTGAGCGTGATCACGGCGACCAGGACGACGAACACGCCCATGAGGCCGAGGGCGACCGGTACGTCTCCCCAGCCCAGTCCGCTGATGTTCGGCGGCTTGCTCATCCAGTCGGCGAACGAGGCGCCGATGGGCCGGGTCACCACGTAGGCGAACCAGAACGCCAGGATGGCGTTCATGCCGAAGAAGCGGTAGCCGAGGGCCGGGATGGCGATCAGGCCGATGAAGACGAGGGCGGCGGAGAAGTACCCCAGTCCCAGCGGTGTCGCCAGCAGGTCGCCGGCCGCGGTGCCCAGGGCAAAGGTGGCCGAGACCGTGAGCCAGTAGAACAGCTCGCGCCGGGGGGTGTTCACGCTGTGGATGGACAGCGTCTTCTCGACGGTGTTCCACACGATGAAGACCGCCGCCAGCACGAGGGCGAAGAAGGCGGTCGTCACCGGGTACGGGATGCCGAACTGGATGTGCAGCACGTCGGCCGCCATCGTCCCGAACACCGCCACCGCAGCCACGGCCAACCAGTAGACCCAGACGATGTAACGGCGCACCCAGAATTGCAACCCCAGCGCGGCAGCAAAGAGCACGAATCCCAGGGCCACCGCGGGGTCGGGGTGGAGCTGCTTGACCAGCGAGTCCGAGACGGCCTCTCCCATGGCGGTCGAGACCAGCTTGGTGAACCAGAAGAGGGCGGTGATGGTGGGCGGGACCTTCGAGGCGTCCCGTCGACGGGCGTCCATGAGACGCGAATCGTACGGCACCGGGTGCACCGCGACAATGCGGGCGGCCGATCATGACGGCATCCCCGCCAGCGCCTCGGAGAACGTGCGGGCGAAGGTGTGGACGTCGCCGGGCCAGCGGGCCGACACGTAATTCCCGTCACGCACCACCCAGGCCGGGCGCGCGTCGTCCATGGTGTCCCGGGCCCGGCCGCTGGTCTTCAACCGGTAGTCCGGCGCCCCGAGAGGGACGTCGAGGAAATCCTCCGCCCGGGCCAGGGCCCGGGTCACCTCGTGCTGCACCGACATGGCGCCCGCCTCCTGTCCGGGCTCCTCGGTGTAGGTGCGGTAGTAGTCCGGATCCCAGAAGCGCGAGCGACGGGCGATCGTCCACGCCGTGCGCTCCAGCTGCCACGTGAGGGCGGTGGTGCGCCGGCCGTGCAGCACGGAGCGCCCGGTCGCCGGGTCGACGCTGCGCGCCGCGGCCAGGACCCCGTGGCACACCGCCCCCACGGGCTGTCCCGCCGCGAAGAACTGCACCACCAATTCCTGGACGAGCTCGCTCTCGAGGTACTCCCGCATCCCACGGGCCCGGTGCCCACCCGGCAGCACGATGCCGTCGAAGTCCGAAGCCCGGGCCTCGCGCCAGGACAGCGGGGTCGTGAAGGACCGGTCCCGCTGCAGGGCGACGTAGGCCCGCCGACCGTCGGCATTGGCCCGCAGGGCCCGACCGATCAGCGTGATGTTGCGCAGGAGCGGCACCGCTCCCCAGGGGTCGAGCCCTCGGCCGGTGATCATGAGGTCGTCGGCCCGTCCCGGCCGCCCGTCGGGGGTGGCGAAGATCACCTCGTGGCCGCGGCCGGTGAGGACGCTCCAACTGACCGCCACCTCGGTCGGGTCGAAGTCCAGCGCCGGGAGGGGGAGCAGCACGAGGCCCATGGGGTTCCCGTCAGGACGGGCCGGTCACCGCCTCGTCGGCCAGGGTCTGCAGCACGCAGAATTCGTTGCCCTCGGGGTCGGCCATGACGACCCACGTCACGCCGTCCTCCTGGCCGACCGAGATCCGGGTCGCCCCCAGCGCCTCCAGTCGGTCCACCTCGGCCGCCTGGTCGAGCGGCCTGAGATCGAGATGGAGACGGTTCTTGATCTCCTTGGCCTCGGGGACGCGCTGAAACAGCAGGTCGGGGGCCACTCCGGCCTCGGCGCTCCCGGCCGGTGGCTCCAGGAGCACGTCGCCGTCCTCGTCCGCGCCGCCCATGCGCCATCCCAGGGCCTCCCGCCAGAATTCGGCCAGGGTGGAGCAATCCCTGGCGTCGACGACGACCTCCTCTATCCGCAGCATCACCACGATGTTAGGGAGATCTCCAGGCGCCGCTTGGAACCCCCGGACCCACCCCCCCTACCATGGGGGCGAAGGCCATGGCCCCCGTCGTCCAATTCCGCGCCGCCGTCGCACTCGCCGGCCGCTTCCCCGCCCTTGCCGGGGTCGACCTGTCGGTCGAGACGGGGGAGGTCGTCGTCGTCGTGGGCGCCAACGGCGCCGGGAAGACCAGCCTGCTGCGGGCCTGCGCCGGCCTCCTGCCGGTCACCTCCGGCGAGGCACAGGTGCTCGGGATCGACGTCACCCGGGACCACACCGCCGTCCGTCGCCACGTCGGCCTGCTCGGCCATGCCGCCCCCCTCTACGACGAGCTCAGCGCGGCGGAGAACGTCCGCTTCGCCGTCCGGGCCCTGGGCCTGCCGGCCAGCGCGGCCGATGCCTCGCTCCGGCGCCTGGGCCTGGTGGGCCGGCTGCGCTCGACCCCGGCCGGCCGCCTCTCGGCCGGGCAGCGACGGCGGGTGGCCCTGGCCGCGCTCGTGGCCCGCCGCCCCGCCCTGTGGCTGCTGGACGAGCCGCACGCCGGCCTCGATGCCGCCTCCCGCACCCTGCTCGGGGAGCTCATCGACGAGGCGGTGGCCGACGGCGCCTCGGTGCTGCTGTCCTCCCACGAACCCGAGTTCTCCGTGCCGCTCTCCGACCGTGTCGTGTCCATGACCGGCGGTCGGGTGGAGAGCGAAGCCGTCGGTGGCCGCCGGCCCATCCTCGCTGCCGTGCCCGCGGCGGATTCCGCCCCCGCGCCGGGCACCATGGGGGCGTGGCATGTGGCGTGACGCCCTCCTGGTGGCCGGCAAGGACCTGCGGATCGAGGCGCGATCGCGCGTGGCGCTGTGGCAGGTGGTCCCGTTCGCCTTCTTGGTCCTGGTTCTCCTGGCCTTCGCCATCGGGCCGGCGGCTGCCCCGCTCCGCCACGCCGCCCCCGGCATCTTCTGGATCGCCGTGCTCTTCTCCACGGTCCTCGCCGTACAGCGCAGCGTGGCCATCGAGTCCGGCGAGGGCACGCGGGACGGACTGCGCCTCTCGGGCATCGACCCGGCCGGCATCTTCCTGGGCAAGGCCGCCGCGGTCGGCCTGCAATTGCTCCTCCTCCAGATCGTGCTGTGGGCCGGGGTGACGTTTCTCTTCGGCGTGCGGGTGCACGTGGTGTGGCTGGCCGTGGCCGCCTCGCTGCTGGCCACCGTCGGGCTGGCCTGTGCCGGCGTCCTCTACGGCGCCCTTTCCGCCGGCCTCCACGTCCGTGACACCCTGCTGCCTCTCCTGGTGCTCCCGGTCCTGGCCCCGGTGCTCCTGGCCGGCTCGAAGGCCTGGCAGGCCGCCCTCGACGGCAATGCGGGGTCGGGCACCGAGTGGCTCCGGGTCCTGGTCCCGTTCGCCGTGATCTACCTCGTCATCGGCATCGTCCTCTACGGGCCGCTCCAGGAGGCCGCGTGAGCGCCCCTCCGGCCGGCGCCGCTCCCGCCGTCGTTCCCGCCGCCTCCCGGCCCCGCTGGCTCGACGTGGTGGGCGTTCTCGGTGTGATCGGCCTGGCCTGCACCCTCTGGCTCGGCCTGTGGGTCACCCCGCCCGACGTGACGCAAGGCAACCTGGCCCGGTTGCTGTACATCCACCCGCCGATCGCCACGGTGGCGCTCTACCTGGCGGGCGGGGTGGCGGCGGTCGGCAGCCTCCTGTACCTGTGGCCCCGGACCCGGTCGTTCTTCTGGGACCGCCTGGCCGCGTCGGCCGTCGAGGTGGGCGCACTGTTCTCGGCGCTGACCCTCGTCACGGGCTCGCTGTGGGGACGTCCGGTGTGGGGGGTGTGGTGGACCTGGGACGCTCGACTGACGTCGACGGCGCTCCTTCTCCTCCTCGAGCTCGGGTACCTGGCGCTGCGGCGTGTCCCGGCCGATCCGGCCATCCGGGCTCGTCGCTGCGCGGTGGCCGCTCTGCTGGTGGCGGTCGACGTGCCCATCGTCCATTTCTCGGTCGACTGGTGGAACACCCTCCACCAGGGGGGCACCATCCTCGATCCCGGGTTTGATCTCCACGTCCACGGCATCATGCTGTGGACCCTGCTCATCGGGTTCATCGCCTTCTCGCTGATCTTCGTCTGGCTCCTCGGCGTGCGCTACCGGATCGAGGTCCTGCAGGACGAGGTGGGCGACCAGGAGCTCGAAGTCTCCCTGTCGGAGCGCTGGAGCGAGGGTCATGAGCTGACCGGCGTCGGCGCGGCGGCGTCCACCCCGAGCGGGGGTGCGCCATGAGCTACGTGATCGCCGGCTACGTCGCCGCCCTGGGCTCCGTTTTCTTGTACGGCATCAGCCTGTTGCTGCGCCGCCGCCGCTGGGAGCGCGCCCTCAAGGTGGCCCAGGCGAGCGAGCTCCCGGAGGCGCCCGCCACTGACGGGACCACGGCTCCGGTCGTTCCCGGCGGGCGGCCGTGACCGAGACGATCAGCGAGTCCACCACTTCTTCAGGTTCCCCGACGGACCGCACGCACAGGGGCCCCGCACTGCCGGGTCCACGCCGACGGAGTGGCAAGCGCCTGGTGGCCGTCTTCGTCCTGCTGGCCGCGGCCTTGGTCTTCCTGCTGGTCGAGGGGCTCGGCAACGCGCTCAACTACTACGACACGGTCACGCAGGCGCTCGCCCACAAGAGCGATCTGGGCACGTCCACCTTCCGCCTGCAGGGCTACGTCGTCCCCGGATCGATCCATCCCACCGCCGCCGGGACCGACTTCGACATCACGCAGGGACACCACACGGTGGCCGTGGACAACACCGGGACTCCTCCGCAACTGTTCCAACCCAACATCGGAGTGGTCGTGGTCGGGCACTTCGCCTCGGCTGCCTCGACCGACTTCTTGTCCAACCAGATCCTGGTCAAGCATTCGTCCACCTACGCCCCGGCACCCTCGCATTCGGCCAAGGCCAAGAAGGGGACGACCAACTAGCGATGCTGGACGCGTCGCTGGGAACGTTGGGCGTGTGGCTGGCCTTTGTGGCCAGCGTGGTCGGAGCGGTGGTGATCGCCGTGGGTCTGGTGCGGGCGCGCCACACCGTCGCACCTTCCGTTGAGCCAAGGCCCGGCTCCGGCTCCGGCATCGGCGACGGGCGTCTCTTCGCTCCCGTCGTGCTGGCGGGCGGTGTCCTGGCCACGGCGGCCATGGAACATGCGCTGATCACCCACGACTTCAGCCTGGTCTTCGTGGCGGAGAACAACAGCAGGGTGACCCCGTTGCTGTACTCCATCACCGGCCTGTGGTCGGCCCTGGCCGGTTCGATCCTCTTGTGGGGTCTGATCCTGGCCGTCTTCTTGACGATCTTCGTGTGGCGCTACCGCCATCTGGCGGCGGATCTCGTCGTCCGCTGGGCCACCCTCGTGCTCTATGTGGTGTCGGCCTTCTTCTTCGGCCTCATGACCCGGCCGGCCAATCCCTTCGTCACCACCCACGACGTCACCTCCGGATTGGGCCCGAATTCGCTGCTGCAGGACAACCCGCTGGTGGCCATCCACCCGCCCTGCCTCTACATCGGCTTTGTCGGGTTCACCGTGCCCTTCGCCTTCGCCATCGGCATGCTGGCCACGGGTCGGGTGGGCGACCGATGGCAGATCGAGTGCCGGCGCTGGACCCTGGTGTCGTTCACCTTTCTGAGCGTGGGCATCGTGCTCGGAGCCTGGTGGTCGTATCAGGTGCTCGGATGGGGTGGTTTCTGGGGCTGGGACCCGGTGGAGAACGCCGCCTTGCTCCCGTGGCTGTGTGCCGCCGCCTACCTGCATTCGGTGCTGGTACAGGAGCGCCGGGGGCTCCTGCGGGTCTGGAACCTCTCGCTCTCGATCGCCATGTTCGCCCTCACCATTCTGGGTACGTTCCTGACCCGGTCCGGGGTGATCGTCTCGGTGCACGCCTTCTCCGAATCGTCGCTCGGGCCCATCCTGATCTCCTTCTTCTTCGTGGTGGTCATCGTCGGTTTCGGGTTGATCGCGTGGCGGGGCGATCGTCTGCGCTCACCGGGGGGCATCGATGCCCCCCTCGGGAGGGAGGGAGCGTTCCTGCTGAACAACCTGCTCTTCGTGGGCTTCGCCTTCGTGGTCCTGTTGGGGACGCTGTACCCCCTCCTCTACGAGGCGCTGACCCAGCAGCAGGTGACGGTCGGCGCTCCGTACTTCAACATCGTGGCCGTCCCCGTGGGCCTGGCGCTCCTCTTCCTCATGGGCGTGGCGCCGGTGCTGAGTTGGCGCAAGATCGACGCCGGCGTGCTGTGGCATCGCCTGGCCCTGCCGGTGTGGATCGGCGCGCTCACGGTGGTGCTCTGCGTGGTCTTCGGCCTGCGCGGGTTCGCCCCCCTGGTCGGCTTCGGTCTGGCGGCGATGGCCGCGGCCACCGCCGGGCGCGCGCTGGTGCTCTCGGTCCGGGCCGCCCAGACCCGGCACGTGGGCTGGTGGCGCGGGCTGGTGGGGCGGACCAATGGCGGCATGGTGGTCCACCTCGGTGTCATCGTCATGGCCGTCGGCATCATCGCCGCCACGACCTACCGGCACCAGACCGAGCTGGCCCTGCACCAGGGCGCCGTGGTCACCTTCGACGGGCACCAGTTCCAGTTCGAGGGCCTGCGCAACGTCACCACGCCGTCGCGAGAGTCCGATGAGGCACTGGTCAAGGTGGACGACGGTGGCGTGTTCGCTCCGGCCATCACGAGCTTCGGCAGCGCGCTGTCCTCGGTCGGCACGCCGGCCATCGACTCCAGTGTGTTCGGTGACGTGTACCTGACGTTCGACCAGGTCGGCGACTCGGGCACTACCTCGGGCAACAACCCCATCGCCAACCTGCCCGCCGGCTCGGTGGCCATCGGTGTGGTGATCGAGCCGCTCCTGGCCTGGCTGTGGGCCGGCGGCCTGCTGATCGGTTTGGGCGGCGCTCTGGCGCTGGTACCGGGCAGTCGACGCCGGGCCACCGAGCCGACGTCCGCCGCCCCGGCCATGGTGACCGGTCTCGACCCGTCCGCCCCCGACCCGGACGCCGGCATCGACTTCACCGGAGACCTCCCGTCTGGCGCGGGCGTCCCGGTGGAGAGTGGCGCCCCGCTCGCATGAACGTCCCTGCCCGGCGTCACACCGCCCGCTGGGTCGCCGGGGGTGTGCTCCTCGTCCTGTGCGTGATCGGTGTGGTGCTGGCCACGCGCACGCCCCAAGAGGCGACGCAGGTGAACAGTCCCCTCCTCGGGCACCAGGCCCCCGCGTTCTCGGGCCGGGATCTGCGCACCGGAGCACCGGTCTCGCTCGCCGCCCTGCGGGGCCACTTCGTCTTCGTCAACTTCTTCGCCAGCTGGTGCGAACCCTGCCAGGAGGAAGCCCCCGACCTGGTCGCCTTCAACTGGCAGCAGCATCACGGCCGCCACGCGCCCGGAGCCGATCTGGTCAGCGTGGTGTTCCACGACGAGGTGTCCTCGGCGCGCGCCTTTCTCGTGAGCCAGGGTGCCACCTGGCCCGCCGTCGACGATCCGGGCGGCGGCATCGCCGAGCGCTACGGCGTGACCGGACCGCCCACCACGTTTCTCATCGACCCGTCCGGTCGGATCACGGTCAATCCCGCCACCGGACCGGCGACTCAGGCCGAACTGTCCCACATGCTGAAGGAAGCGCAAGCTGGCTCCCGCCAGGCGTAGGCGCCTCCCGCTCTGGGCCAGCGTCGCCCTGCCGCTCGTCGTCCTCGTGGCCGCACTCCTCATCGGCGGGGGCGTGTTCTCGGGGTCGCCGCAGACCGCAGCCCAGCATGCCGCCGCCATCGAGGCCGTCGTCAAGTGTCCGTCGTGCCCCGATCTGTCGGTCGCCCAGTCGGAGGCGACGACCTCGCTGGCCGTCCGCCATGAGATCGTGCGCATGGTCGAGCAGGGCCGCTCCACCGGGCAGATCGAGCAGACGCTGGTCGGCCAGTACGGCCAGACCATCCTGCTGGTGCCGCCGGCATCGGGCGGCGTCGCGGTGATCTGGCTGATCCCGATCCTGCTCGGCCTCGGTGCCCTGGTCGGCATGGGTGTCTTCTTCGTGCGCCGTGGCCGGCAGTTCCGCGAGCTCCGCCAGCGAGGTGTGATGTCCGACGCCGTAGGGGAGACTGACGGTGATGGCTGATTCCCCTGCTTCATCCGTGGGCAACCGGGACCATGGCGAAGAGGAGCGCTGGTATCTCGACGACCAACGAGAGTTCTTGCTCCGTTCCATCGACGACGCCCGGGCCGAACACGATGCCGGCGATCTCAGCGATGAGGACTTCTCGCTGCTGTTGGCCCGCGACCAGCGCCGATTGAGCGAGGTTGAGGACGAGCTGGAGGGGCTGACGCCCCGGGTGCAGGAACCGGAACCCGCCGTAGCGCTTCCCGACCTGGCGGCAGGAAGATCCCGCCGATCACCCTGGCGATTGATGGGGATGGTGGCCTCCAGCGCGTTGATCGTGGCCGGAATCGTCATCCTGCTCGTCCACGCCCTGAACCCTCGCCTGCCCGGTCAGTCGTCGTCGGGCAGTATCACTCAGCCTCAGGCCCAATTGGTCGAACAGCAGCTGGCGCAGGCGACGACCCTCAGTAATCAGGGACAGTTCAAGAGCGCGCTCGAGCTCTACGACAAGGTATTGGCCGAAGATCCCTCCAATCCGGTCGCCCGGGCTGGGTCGGGCTGGTTGGAGTGGAGCGCCGGTTCGAGGTTGCGCTCACGCCCGTTCATGGCGCTCGGGCAGGAAGCCGAGGAGAAGACCGTCCGCTCAGCCCCCAGCTATTTTGGCGCCCACCTGTACCTGGGTCTGATCCTGCTGTACCAGGGCCACAACGATGCGGCTGCCGCGACGCAGTTCGGTGACTTTCTCAAGGACAACCCGCCGGCCTCGATTGTGGAAGAGGAGGCCTCGACGATGAGAGGTGCCTACATCGAGGCGGGTCTCCCGGTTCCGGCAGCGCTGAATTCGCCGTCAGGCTGACGGCGACGGCCTGACGCCGACACCGAGTAGCTATTCTCGTTTCGCCTTGGCCGCGGCCAGGCGCCGGGCCCGTGCGATGTAGCCCGCACTGGGCGGGTGCTCGGGCGGTTCCCAGGTCCAGTGGCCCGGTCCCCCGCCGAGCCTCCAGCCCCCGTGGGTCTTCATGTCGTGGTGGGGGCCGCAAAGACGGGCCAGGTTGGCCAATGCGGTGGGGCCGTCGTGGCCGAAGTCGACCTGCCAGTGGTCGCGCTCGAGGCCGAGGCGCCGGCCGCAGCCCGGGACCACGCAGACCCGGTCGCGCACCAACAGCGCGGTGTCGAGGCGGGCGCCGATGGATCGCGACGTGCCGGTGACGGTGCGCACGTCGACGCCGTCTTGGACGACGAACTGAAGCCCGGCCTCGCCCAAGAGCTCGGTGGCGGCATCGACGCTGACCGGCCCCACGCCCTCGATCTCGCAGACCTCGTCGCGCTGTGCGTGGCCCCGGCGTAGCGCCCGGGCGTCGACCAGCACGATGGCTCGGGGCCGGGGGGTGCCCCGCCCGCGGGGCCTCGCCCCGCTGAGGAGGGCGATCAGGGCGTCGAGGCGGTGGGCCTCGAGCGGTTCGCCCGCCCCGGCGGCCTTGGCACGCGCTTTGGCCTCGGCCTCGAGCACAGGGCCGACGCCCGCCCAGGCCACCTCGTCGCAGAAGAACTCGCCCCGGATGCCGCCGTGGGGGTCCTGGCGCCAGCGCACGTGGCGCTGGACGTGCACACGGGCCCGGCGGGCCCGGGCCGTCTCGGCACAGCGGGCGGCCGAGCGCATGCGGGCCGCAGCGTCGCTGAGCTCTTGATGGCTGGCGCGCTCGGCCACCAGCGGGAGCAAGGTGGCCGCCGCCTCGGGCGCCACCTTGGCGGTGTCGGTCACCATCTTGAGCTCCGCCGCCGACAACTCGGCCCCGTGCAGCGCCCGAGCCAGCTCGGGCGAGGAGGCGGCCCGCTCGGCGGCGGCCAGGCGCCCCTTGGCCACGCCGGCCGAGGAGCCGGCCACCTCCCCCAGCCAGTCCGCCGCGGTGGCGTGGCCCTCCTTGGCGTACGAGCCGGTCTCGAGCACCACCGGGGCCAACAGGGCGATCCCCGACGCCACCGCACGCTCGGCCTGGCCCAACAGGGTGACCAAGGACCGGGCCTCGTCCCCCGAGATCGCCCCCGGGGCCGCCTGGCGCACCACGCGTCGGATGGTCCGCACCGCTCGGGCCAGTTCGTCGTGGAGGGCGGCGGAGGTTGTCGGGGGCGTTGTCGCCGGGGCTGTCCTGGGGGCCACGGTGGTCACGTTACGACGAGGGTGTGACAACCGGTCCGGCCCCTGCCAAGAGGCTGGTTCCGCAATGAGCTCGTCAGCTCCGCAAGGACCGCAGTCCCGACACCACGGGTCCGAAGGCACCGGCGAACGCGCGGACGTCCGCATCGGTGGTCGACCAGCCGACGGAGACACGCAGTGAGTGGTTGGCGTCAACGCCCATGGCTTCGAGAACCGGGGAGGGCTCGATGCTCTCCGACGAACAGGCAGAGCCGGAATGGACGGCCACCCCCGCCCGGTCGAGCCCGATGAGCACCGGCTCGGCCTCGACCCCGTGGACGCCGAGGCACACCAGGTAGGGCAGTCGGTCCCTGCCATCGGGTGGACCTACCACCTCCACCTCCGCAACCGATGTGGCGGCGTCGGTGATGGCGCCGATGATCCGACGGGCCTCGCCCATTTCGTCGTGCAGGATGCGTTGGTCGTCTTCGGCGAGACGGGCAGCCGCGGCACCGAAGGCCATCAGGGCAGGCACCGCCTCGAGCCCGGCCCTCCGTGCCCGCTCCTGGTCACCGCCGACGATGAAGGGTGCGACGCGGCTGCCCCGACGAATCACGAGCGCTCCGGCGCCCGGAACGCCCCCGAATTTGTGGGCACTCAGGCTGACCAGGTCCGCATCGAGAAGTCCGAGATCGAGTGGCACATGTCCGCAGGCGGCCGCGGCATCGACGTGCACGGGCACGCCGGCGTCCCGGCACAGGCGGACGACGTCACCGACCGGCTGCAGCGTGCCGACCTCGTGATTGGCCCACTGGCAGTGCACCAGCGCCGGTCGGACCGCGGTGTTCGAGTGGAGCCGAGCGGCGAGCGCATCCACATCGAGGCGGGCGGCCGTGTCGACGGGGACGACCTCGACGGGTGCCGATCGGGCCGAGGCGTCGCGGACGGCGGAGTGCTCCACGGCGGCACAGAGGATGGGTGCGTCGTCGTGCTGTCGGGTGACGCCCCACACGGCGGCGTTGATGGCTTCGGTCCCTCCGGAGGTGAAGACCACCTGGCGTGGTGAGACGCCGACCAACGTCGCCACCTGCTCACGCGCTCGCTCGACGGCGTCACGGACGATGCGTCCCTCCTCGTGCAACCGCCCCGGGTCCGCCGCCGGCAGGCTCATCCATTGCTCGAGCGCCGCCAGAGCCTCCGGGCGCACCGGCGTCGTGCTGGCGTGGTCCAGATAGGCCCGCATCTCGGTCCGCGCTCAGGCGGAGGCTGTGCAGGCGTCGTCACCGCGGGCGCGGGAGGACAGGATCACGGGCAGCGCCTGCTCCGATTCCTTTCCGCACAAACCCGACAACAGTCCTTTCACCATGCCCCGGTCCACGGCGCACAGGACGGGATTCGTCGTGCTGGCGTTGCCGAAAGGACACTGCTCGGCCACCACCGCGGTGGTGGCCCCCCTGTCCTCGGCATGGGCCGCGAAACCGTGGGCCGTGAGCGTGTCGGCCACGACGTGCATGGCCGCGCGTATCGTGCGCTGCCCTTCGGTCGGTGTCATGCGGGCCGCCAGTGATCGGCCGTACTCCTCGCCCACGTGGGCGGCCATGGTTTCCGCCTCTTCGGGTCCGAGACGCTGCATCGCTTCGGCCAGGAGCCGCATGAGGAGATCGTCGCGGCGCTGCATCACGCCGATGGCGAGCTCCTCCTCGACGCAGAAGTACTGCTTGGAGGGACGTCCGGCTCCGGCGGCCCGGCGACCCATCTCCACCCGGAGATACCCGCCGTCGACCAGGCGCTGGAGGTGGTGCCGCGCCACATTGGGGTGGAGCGAGAATGCATTGGCCACCTCGGTCGCCGTCGCCCCGGGTTCGGTGCGGACATGGAGGAAGATGTCGCGACGCGTGGGATCGCCAAAGGCGGCGGACATGGCCGCGACGGCCGCCGAGAACTGACCGTCGTCCGGTCCGTGCGAGCCACCCTCGACCGCCGCCGGGTTCTCCGCTGCGATCGGGATCGTGCTCACGGTGGGTAGTCTACCGGGGGTTCAGGTCCGTCAGCAGGGCGCACGCGTGCGTGACGTTCGAGATGGCCCCGATGCCCGCTCGGCTGCTTTTCAGCACGAAGTCCGGATACCGAAGAAGACGAGGAAGTGCATGGCAGGAGACCAGACCCAGCTCGAAGCGGCGCTCGGCGCCGTCGTCGAACCTGAGCTGGGATTGCCACTGGGCGACATCGGTTTCCTGCGCGTCGTCACGGCCCGTCGACGGCGCGTCCGGATCGAGCTCGCGCTCCCCGTGGCGGCGTGGCCCGGATCCGACGAGTTGGCCGACGAGGTGCTCCGGGTGGCGCGGACAGTGCCGGGTGTCGATGACGTGGAGTTCGACCTGACGGTGATGAACGAGCAGGAGCGGGCTGCGCTCCGCATCACCTTGCGTCGCCTCATGCTGGGGACGCCGGAGACGACGAGCGGCGACGACGTGACCCAGGACGAGCACGGTGAGCACGGGCACGGTGAGCACGGCCACGCGCATGGCGCCGACGCGCCGACGCCCACCTTTCTGTTGCCGGACTCGCCGACCCGGGTCATCGGGGTCTCGTCCGGCAAGGGCGGCGTCGGCAAGTCGACCGTCACGGTGAACCTGGCCGTGGCGCTGTCCCAGGCCGGCCACAGCGTGGGCCTGCTGGACGCCGATGTCTACGGGTTCTCGGTGCCCAAGATGCTCGGGACCGATCATGACCCGATCATCCTCGGCGACGTCGTGATCCCCACATCCATGCATGGTGTGAAGTGCCTGTCCATGGGTTACTTCGTCCCCGACGACCAGCCGGTCATCTGGCGCGGGCCCATGTTGCACAAGGCGATTCAGCAGTTCCTCTCCGACGCCTTCTGGGGTGAACCGGACTTCGTGCTGGTGGACATGCCGCCCGGGACCGGAGACGTGGCGCTCACCCTCGCTCAGGTGATGTCCAAGGCGGAGATCATCGTGGTGACCACCCCACAGGCCGCGGCGCAACGGGTGGCCCAGCGGTCCGCCTTTGCCGCCCGGCGCCTGAAGCTCTCGGTGCGAGGCGTGGTCGAGAACATGAGTTGGTTCACCGGCGATGACGGCACCCGCTACGAGCTGTTCGGTTCGGGTGGGGGCGACACCTTGGCCGCGGACCTCGGCATCCCCCTCCTCGGGCGGGTGCCGCTGGTCAATGCCGTCCGTCGGGGGGCGGACGAGGGGCGGCCCATCGTCACCGAAGAGCCCGACAGCGAAACGGCGCGTGCCTTCATCGACATCGCCGGGCGACTGGCGTCCCTGGGGCCGGCGCGGGTCTACCGCAAGGAGCTCAGCCTGCGCTGAGGGACAACCGCTGAGGTACAACCGCTGAGGCCCAAAGCCGAGGCGACCGGTCCACGTCCTGGCGGCCTCACGATCCGGGAGCGGGCGCCCCGCGACCTCGGTAGCGTGGTTCGCCGGCACCGGGAGGAGCAGCATGGCAGAGGATTGGGCGCGACCGGTGGTCCACTGGGAGATCGAGGCCAAGGATGCGGGGCTGTTGCGGGCCTTCTACGCCGGGCTCTTCAATTGGAAGATCGGTGACGGCTTCATCATGGACATCCCGGCTGGCATCGGGGGTCCGGAGCCGGGTCCCGGCGGGCACATCCGCCAGAGCGACCGGTCGGGCGTGACGCTCTATGTGCAGGTGGCAGACCTGCGGTCGTCCCTCGACCATTCCGTGTCGCTCGGGGCCACGATCGTGGCCGAACCGTTCGACATCCCGGGTGGGCCGACCTTGGCCGGCATCACCGATCCCGAGGGCAACCCGGTGATGTTGGTGCAGGCGTGACCGGGGGCACGGCGGGAGGCGGCGGGCCGTGTCCGTAGTGGAGACGACCACGTTCCGGCTGGCCGCCGGGGCCGACGAGAAGTCGTTCCTGGCGTCGGACCGGCGGGTGCAGACCGAGTTGGTGCCCAATCAGCCCGGCTTCCTCCGCCGCACCACGGCGCGCCGGGACGACCGGTGGCTCGTCGTGGTGTTGTGGGCCACCGACGCGGACGCCGCCGCCTTCGACGAGGTGGCCGCGCAGCATCCGGCGCAACTGTCCTTGGAGGGGCACCTCGATCGCGCCAGCATCGAGCGGCATCGCTACGACACCCTCGACTGAGATGGCCGGCGACGAGCTCAAGGCCACCCGCTACGGCGTCCGCGATGGCATTGCCACCGTCACCCTGCACCGCCCCGAGCGCATGAACGCGTGGACCGGCCGGATGCACACCGAGTATCGGGCCCTCCTGGCCCGGGCGGCCGACGATGTCACGGTGCGCGTCATCGTGGTGACCGGGTCCGGACGGAGCTTCTGTGTCGGCGCCGATGCCCAGGCCCTCGAGGGCCACGTGGCGCGGGGAAGCTACGACCCCGGCGTGGGCGACGACCTGGCCAGGCCCGGCTACGGCGTGCGGCCCGAATTCGACGCCGACTTCGCCTACCACTTCGGCATCCCCAAACCGATCATCGCCGCCGTCAACGGGCCGGCGGCCGGGGTCGGCCTGGTCCTGGCCTGCTACTGCGACCTCCGTTTCGCGGCCGCCGGGGTCAAGTTGACGACCTCGCACGGCCGCCTGGGCCTGCCGGCGGAGTACGGCCTGTCCTGGCTCCTGCCCCGCCTGGTCGGGCTGACCAGGGCGGCCGACATCCTGCTGTCGAGCCGGGTGGTCATGTCCGAGGAGGCGGAGCGGTTGGGGCTGGCCAATCGAGTGGTCGCCCCGGACCAGCTGCTCACGGTCACCTACGACTACGCCCGCCGCCTGGCCACCGAGATCTCTCCGGCATCGTTGGCCGCCACCAAGCTCCAGATGTACGCGGACTTCCATCGCGACGTTGCGTCCTCGGTGCATGACGCCAACGCCCGCCTGGCCTCCATGATGAAGGGTGCCGACTTCGCCGAGGGCGTGGCTGCGCTCACCGAACGCCGCCCGCCCCGTTTCGCCGATACGGCGTCGAGCGGCACGCCGGGGGAGTGACGCCGGGGGAGTGACGCCGGGGGATCCCCCAGGAGACAAGTACATTGGCCGCGATGCCGAGGATCGAGATCCGGGACCGGACCCTGCGCGACATCGCCCTCGGCCAGGACAGCTACATCCTCCTCTTCGTCCTCCTTCTCGTCGACTACCTGGTCCTCATCCTGATCGACTCGCCGCGGTGGGCCGGCCTGTGGCACATCGTCCCCCTGGCCATCACCGTCCTGGTCGGGCTGCACACCTCGGGGTCGAAGCGGCGCACCCTTCACGTCGCCTCCGCGTTGCTCCTCTTCGCCTTCCTGGCGGCCCTGGCCCAGGCCATCAACGATGACCGCCCGGTGGGGGCGGTGGCATTTCTCACGGGCGCCCTCCTGCTGGCCGCCACGGGGCTGGCCATCATGGGCCGGATCCTGCGTCACCGCCACGTGAGCATCGAGACGATGTTCGGCGCGGTCGACGTCTACATCCTGATCGGGCTCTTCTTCTCCAGCCTCTTCCTCGCCATGGCCCTCATCTCGGCCAAATACCACCTCGGGTCGTTCTTCGCCCAGCCGGGGTCGCACGACAGCAGTGACTACGTCTACTTCAGCTTCATCACCCTGACCACGGTCGGCTTCGGCGACCTCACGCCGTTGACCAACATGGCCCGCTCGGTGACCGTGCTCGAGGCGCTCATCGGGCAGATCTTCCTCGTGACGCTGGTGGCCCGGCTGGTCACCCTCTTCGGGATCGAACAGCCCCACCTGGCCGGGGCCGAGGAGGAGGCACTGCCGCCGTCGGAGATCGCGCCCGATCCCTTCGTCGTGCCCCAGTCCGACGAGATCTGACGAGATCTGACGAGATCCGAAGTCGGCGGGCCGCTGCCGGTCAGGCGTCGACGCCGGTGGGGAGCTTGTCGGCGTCCCATCCGAGGAGCGCCACCGCCTGGCGGAAGGCGAAACGATCCGTCATGCCGGCCACGTAGGTCACCGCGGCCCGGAGGGCCTCCTCGCCGCCGGCCAGATAGTCGGGCGGCCCGGCGGACCCGGCACCGCCCTCGGCGATGAGGTGGGGCCGGTCGGCGAAGTGCTCGACCAGCGCGCGGAGCACCGCCACCACGGCCTGCCCCTGCTGCACCGACGCGGGGCGGAGATAGATCAGGTCGTAATTGCAGGCCCGGAAGGCCGCCAGCGCCTCGGCCGGTTCCTCCTCCATCCCCACCTGCCCGGTGCGCAGGGTGGCCGAGACCACGCCCCGGATGAAGGAGCTGAGCTGGGCACTGCGGCGATCGCCGCAGAGGGAGCGCACGACGGGCGGCAGCTGACGGGGAGCCACGATCCCGGTGAGGACGGCATCCTCCCAGTCGTGGCACACGTAGGCCACCCGGTCGGCCCAGCTCACCACCTCGCCCTCGGGGGTGCCCGGTGCCGGGCGGGACCAGCTGTGACTGGCGATGCCGTCGATCGTCTGGGCGCAGAGATTGAGCGAGGCCAGCGACACGTGTGCTCCCCAGGGGGCGTGGTCGAATCCGCCGGGAACGAACGGGTCGAGGGCATCCTCACTGGCGTGGCCACCCGGACCGTGACCGCAGTCGTGCCCGAGCGCGATGGCCTCGGTCAACGCCACGTTGAGGCGGCAGGCCCGGGAGATGGCGGTGGCCACCTGCGCCACCTCGAGCGCGTGCGTGAGCCGGGTGCGCTGATGATCCTGCGGGAAGATGAAGACCTGGGTCTTGCCGGCCAGCCGCCGAAACGAGGTGGCGTGGAGAATCCGGTCCCGGTCCCGCTCGAAACAGGTGCGCCACTCGTCGGGTTCCTCGGCGACGGATCGCCGGCCCGCTCCCCGTGCCCTCGACGCGCCGGGGGCGAGCTGGCGGTCCTCCCGGTCCTCGCGGGCGACGCGGCTGAGGGGTCCCGCCGCGGGCCCCTCCCCGCGGCCGACCGTACCGGGCGTGACATCGATGCGCGCGGAGGAATCGGCGTGGGCCAGGCGGATCAGCCCGGCGTACCCGGACATCGTGGCAGCCCACCGCGCCGATCGGGTCGTCGGTCCCGGTCGGGAGACGTCGCTCATGTCGTGCAGTCTGTCTCATGCCTGTATCGTCCAGTTGACCGCAGCCCTGTCACGGGGATTGAGAAGAGGAGCCGGACCAGGTGGACGTGCGCATCGGAATCACCCAGACCCTCAAGGAGCTCGAGGTGGAGCTCCCGGATGATGCCGACCGTGACGAAGTACTGGCCGAACTGGAGAAGCTGCTCAAGGCCGGCGAAGGCGTCCTGTGGCTGACCGATCGCAAGGGCCGCCGGGTCGGGGTCCCCGTGCCGACGGTGGCCTACGTGGAAGTGGGCGCACCGATGGCGGAGCGCCGTGTCGGGTTCGGCGCACCCTGAGCCACGTGCGAGTCCCGGTGGTCGGTGACCGCAGCGGCGCCTGACCTCCTCCAGCTCAAGCTGGTCTTCGTGACCGGCAAGGGCGGCGTGGGCAAGACCACGGTGGCGGCCGCCCTGGCGCAACTCGCGGCCACGCAGGGCAAGCGGGTGCTGGCGTGCGAGGTGGACGCCAAGGGGGATCTGGCCGCGCTCTTCGAGGCGGCGCCCACCGACTTCACCCCCCGGGAGATCAGCCCGGGGATCTTCTCGATGTCCATGGACACCGAGGCATCGCTGCGCGAGTACCTCAAGCTCCATCTGCGCATCCCGGTGATGGGACGCATCGGTCCCTTGGCCAAGGCGTTCGACTTCGTGGCGACCGCGGCCCCCGGGGTGCGCGAGATCCTGACGGTGGGCAAGCTCTGCTACGAGGTGCGGGAGCGGAACTACGACCTGGTGGTGGTGGACGCCCCGGCCAGTGGGCACGTGATCGGTCAGCTGGCGGCGCCGCAGGCCATCAACGACCTGGTCAAGGTGGGGCTCATCCGGGGCCAGACCGACTGGATGCTCGAGATCCTCTCCGATGCCCAGCTCACCGGCTTGGTGGCGGTGACCACGCCCGAGGAGATGCCGGTGAGCGAGACGCTGGAGCTGACCGAGCGGGTGGCGGCCGAGACCACGGTGCGCATGTCGGCCGTCGTGGTCAACCAGGTCCTGCCCGAGCTCTTCGGGCAGCGCGAGGAGGAGATCTTCGAGCAGCTCCGGGCGCCCGAGGTCGAGCGGGTCCTCTCGTCCCGGGCCGGCGGACCGGTGGGGCCGGTGCTCGAGGCGGCCCGGCTGGCCGTCACCATGCGCCGCACCCGGGCCGGCCACCTCGAGCGGCTGCTGGCCGGCCTGCCGCGCCGCCTGCCGGTGCTGCTGCTGCCCTTCCTGTTCACCCGCACCCACGGGTTGCGCACCACCCGGCAGATGGCCCAGTCGCTGGGCGAGGAACTGGGGCACTGATGGCGCCCCGCCGGTCGGCCGAGGAGACCCAGACGATCGCCCGCCTGCTCTCGTCCAAGGAGATCGCCATCGCCTGCGGGCCGGGCGGGGTGGGGAAGACGACCACGGCGGCGGCCGTGGCGGCCACCGCCGTGGCCGAGCAGGGTGGCCGCGTCCTGGTGCTCACGGTGGACCCGGCCCGCCGCCTGGCCGATGCCCTGGGCCTGCGGGGCATCGGCAACCGTGAGGTCAGGATCGCCGACGAGGTGTTCATGCAGGCCGGCGTCTCGCCCCGCGGCGAGCTGTGGGCCGCCATGCTCGACACCAAGCAGAGCTGGGACGACCTCATCCGACTGCACGCGCCCGACCCCGAGACCAGGGAACAGATCCTGGCCAATCCGCTCTACCAGAACATCTCCGGGCGCTTCGTGCAGTCCCACGATTACATCGCCATGGAGCGGCTCTACGAGATCCATTCGGAGGGGGCGTACGACCTCATCGTGGTGGACACGCCTCCGACCCGCAACGCATTGGACTTCCTCGATGCCCCCCAGCGCATGGCCGACTTCTTCTCCTCGCGGCTGCTGCGGTGGTTGATCGTGCCGTACCGGTCGCGCCTGGTCAACGTGGCCACCAAGCCCTTCTACTCGGTGGCGGACCGGATCCTCGGGACGCAGTTCCTGGCCGACATCTCCGAATTCTTCATCCTCTTCCACTCCATGTACGAGGGGTTCGTCGAGCGGGCCGAGGCGGTCACCCGGTTGCTCTCGGACCGCCGTACCACGTTCATGGTGGTCTCCACGCTGGAGGCGACACCGGTGCGCGAGGCGGAGTTCTTCGCGGCCGAGCTCACCGAGCGCAAGCTGCACCTGGGGGCCATCGTCTTGAACAAGGTGCTGCCCGACTACCTGCGCGACCCCAAGGGAGCCAAGGTGGCGCAGCGCATGTCGGACCAAGCCGAGGCCCTGGCCGAGGGGCTCTCCGACGATCCGGTGGTGGCCGCCCGGGTGCTCGGGGAGGTGGCCGAGAGCTTCCTCAACTTCGGCGTGGTCGCCCGCCGCGAGGCCGAGCAGCAAGCCGAGCTGCGCGGGGCGCCCGACATCTTGGTCACCGTCCCCTTCTACGACGCCGACATCTTCGACATGGAGGGACTGCTCCGGCTGGGCGCACAGGTCTGGGATTGAGGCGGTGGGCCTACCATGCAGGGCATGCCTCCACTCATCGATCCCGACGTCCTGGCCTATGCCGAAGCGCACACCACGGCCCCACCGCCCCACCTGGCCGAGGTGGACGAGGCCACACGGCGGGACTTCGGCGCCTGGGGGATGATGGTGGGGCGCCAGGAGGGGCGGTTTCTCGAGGTGCTGGTCTTCGCGGCGCAGGCCACCCGGGTGCTCGAGATCGGTACCTTCACCGGCTACTCGTCCATCGCCATGGCGGCCGGTCTGCCCGATGGGGGCTCGATCATCTCGCTCGAGGTGGACCACCATCACGCCACCACGGCGAGGGGGAACATCGCCGCCGCCGGGCTGGAGAGCCGGATCAGCGTGATCGAGGGGCCGGCCCTCGAGTCGCTGGCCGGCCTGCAGGGCCCGTTCGACCTGGTCTTCATCGACGCCGACAAGGTCGGCTACGACGCCTACTTCGAGGCGGCCCTGCCCAAGTTGGCCCCGCACGGCCTGATCGTCCTCGACAACACGCTGCAGTCCGGGGGCGTGCTCGACCGCGTGACCGAGCCCAACGAGTCGTCGCAGGCGTTGCGGGCCCTCAACGACAAGCTGGTGGACGATCCCCGGGTGGTCTGTGTCCTGACCACCATCCGTGACGGCGTGACATTGGTCCGCCGGGCCGGCTGAGACCCCCGCGGAGCTCCCGGTGCTCGACTACCACCTCCACCTGTGGCCCCACAGCCAGCGCGACACGCCCCTGGACCTCGACCTCATCGCCGCCTACTGCGAGAAGGCCCAGGCGGCGGGGGTGGAGGAACTGGCCCTCACCGAGCACCTGTTCCGCTTCCGTCAGGCCGATGCGCTGCTCGGGGGGTTCTGGGCCGACGACCGGGTCCCGACCGCGCTGGCCGGGTCCATGGCCGACTACTGGGCCTTCCACGCCACGGCGGACCTCGATGCCTACGTGCGCTGTGCCCAGGAGGCCAAGGAGGCCGGACTGCCGGTCGTGATCGGCCTCGAGGTGGACTACTACGAAGGCCGCATGGACGAGGTGGCGCGCCTCCTGGCGGGCTACCCCTTCGACGTCCTGCTGGGCTCGGTGCACTGGTTGGGGGCCTGGCGGTTCGACGACCTCGGGGATCCGGTGTCGATGGGGGAGTGGTCGGTGCGCCAGGTGGACGCCTGCTGGGAGGCCTACACCGTCGCCCTCGAGGAGCTGGCCGCATCGGGGTCGTGCGACGTGCTGGCGCACCCGGACCTGATCAAGGTGGCGGGGCACCGCCCCGACAGCCCGGCCGAGTGGTGGGACCGGATGGCCGAGGCGGCGGCCGCCGCCGGGATGGCGGCGGAGGTCTCGTCGGCGGGGTGGCGCAAGCCGGCCGGTGAGCAGTACCCCGCCCTGGGGCTCCTCTCCCGTTTCGCCGGGGCCGGGGTGCCCCTGACCACCGCGTCCGACGCCCACCACCTGGACCACGTGGCCGATCACGCCGACTCGTTGCGCGGGCTGCTGGGCGCAGTCGGGGTGGAGTCCCTCCAGGCCTACTCGGCCCGGGTCCCCCGCCAGGTGGCCGTCGGCGTCCCGTCCGTGCCCGCCGCCGGGCCCGCCGAGAGGCCGGCCTAGCCCATGCCCACCCCGGCCGAACTGGCCCTGTCCCACACCGAGCTCGAGCCCGAGGCCCTCGAGCACCTGCAACGGCTCATGGGCAGCTGGAGCGTGTTGGCCGACCTCTCCTTCTCGGACCTGCTCCTCCTGGTGCCGGTGACCGGGGAGCAGGCCCGCAGGGACGGGGACCCCGAGCTGGTGGTGATGGGTCAGATGCGGCCGAACAACCGGCCCACCCTGGTCGAACAGGACCTGGTGGGACAGACGGTCAACGAGTCACAGTGGGACCTCGTGGCCCAGTCCCTGCACACCGGTGAGATCGTGCGCGGCACCATCCACCATCCGATCGTGGGCGAGCGCGTGCCGGTGGAGAACGTCCCGGTCCGCTACGAGGGCCGGGTGATCGGTGTGATGCTCCGGGTGTCGCTGGCACCGCTGAAGGGCCCGACGAGCATCTACGAGCGGACCTACCTCGACGTCTTCGAGCGCCTGGCCGACATGGTGGCGCAGTCGGCCTTTCCCTTCCCCGAGGAGGACGTCGGCACCGAGGAGGCCCCCCGGGTGGGTGACGGCGTGGTGGTGGTCGACGCCGACGGGCGGGTGGAGTTCGCCTCGCCCAACGCCATGAACGCCTTTCACCGCATGGGCGTCTACGCGCCCCCCGAGGGCCGGCGGTTCGGCGACATCGACATCGACGAGTCGGCGATCGAATGGGCCCTGGCCACGGGCCGCCCGGTGGTCGAAGAGGTGGAGCGGCGCCCCGACGTGATGGTGCTGGTGCACTGCATCCCGCTGCTCTCCCACGACGTCGTCACCGGGGCGATGATCCTGCTGCGCGACGTCACCGACGTCCGGCGGCTGGACCGGCTCCTCCTCTCCAAGGACGCGGCGATCCGCGAGGTGCACCACCGGGTCAAGAACAACCTGCAGACGTGCTCGTCCCTGCTGAGCCTGCAGGCCCGCCGGGTGGACGAGCGGGCGGCCCGCATCGCCCTGCACGAGGCCGAGCGGCGGGTCCGCTCCATCGCCCTGGTGCACGAGATCCTCTCCCGTGACCCGACCGAGCAGGTGCCCTTCGCCGAGATCGTGGTCTCGCTGGTCCAGATGGCGGAGGACTCCGTGGTCTCGGCCCAGCCCATCGAGATCTCCACGGAGGGGGACCTCGGCGACGTGGCCGCCGATGTGGCCACCCCCCTGGCGGTCACCGTGGCCGAGCTCCTGCAGAACGCCGTGGAGCACGGCTTCGACCCCGAGGGGGCCAACGAGGAGGACGGCGGGCCCGCGGGCCTGGTGGGGCACGTGAAGGTGACCATGACCCACACCGGGAGCGAGCTGATGGTGGCGGTGCAGGACGACGGCGCCGGGCTCCCCGAAGGCTTCGACATCGAGTGCACGACCAGCCTGGGACTCTCCATCGTGCGCGACCTGGTGGTCAGCCAGCTCGAGGGTCACATCGAGATGGACTCGATCCCGGCGGGCGAGGGCGGGGGCACCCGGGTGGTGGTCTCGGTCCCCGTGCGGGCGCCCCGATGACCGCGGGCGCCCCGATGACCGCGGCGCCCCGTCGGCCGGGGCCGCACGCTCAGCTGGCGCGTTGGGAGCGGCGGGCCGCCAACCAGGCCTTGCGGAGCTTGCGGCGCTCCTCCTCGGAGGTGCCGCCCCAGACGCCGGACTCCTGGTTGGTGGCCAGGGCGAAGTCCAGGCAGGGCTCGAGGGCCTCGCACGTGCGGCAGACCCGCTTGGCCGATTCGATCTGGTCGATGGCCGGTCCGGTCGTGCCCACGGGGAAGAACAGGTCGGGCTCGGTGTTGCGGCAGGCCGCCACGCGGCGCCAATCGTCGGCGTCCCAGTCGACCGTCCGATTCCACATGAGAGCCATTGGGAGAGCCTCCAGCACCGAGGTTGTGATCCTTTTCACATGATCGGGCCCAAATTGGTGTCCGTCAGTGAGAAGGGATTGACGAGAAGAGGGTAATGGGTCGCTCCGGCGCTGGCAAGCAGTTTTGTGATTTTTTCGAACGGGAGGGTGAAAATGCTTGACACGCTGGGACGAGGGCCCTCGTGACCTCCGTCTTCGCCCATCGGGGCTGCACGCAGGGCTTCGTGGAGAACACCCTCGAGGCCTTCGCCGAGGCGCGACGGCTGGGGGCGGACGGGGTCGAGCTCGACGTCCGCCTGACCGCCGACGGCGCCCTGGCGGTCCACCACGACGAGGTGGTCGAGGGGGTGGGGGCGATACCCGAGCTCGGCGTGCCCGATCTCCCCCCTCACGTACCCCTGCTGGCGGACGCCCTGGCCGTCTGCGAGGGCATGGTGGTCAACGTGGAGATCAAGAACGATCCCCGCGAGCCCGGCCACGACCCGGGCGAGTCCATCGCGGTGGTCGCGGCCGAGGTGATCGCCGAGGCCGGCTGGACCGAGCGGGTGATCGTGTCGTCCTTCCAGGTCCGCACCCTGCGCGCCGTGCAGGTGGCCGACGGCCGCCTGGCCCTGGGTGTCCTGTGGCCCTTCCTGACCGACGGGGCGGCGGCCCTGCCCAGGGCCGCGGCGGACGGGTTCCGGGCCGTCCATCCCTTCGTGACCGAGGTCGGGGCGGACCTGGTGCGGCGGGCCCACGCCTCCGGGCTGGAGGTCAACGCCTGGACGGTCAACGCGGCCCACGACCTGGCCGCCTTCGTGGCGCTCGGGGTGGACGCGGTGATCACCGACAACCTGGCCGAGGCCGTGGCCATCGCCCGGGAGGGCGCCGGCTGACCCCCGAATGGCGGGAGACCGCTCCCGTCGTGAAGGATGGACGGCCATGAACGTCGTCGTCTGCGTCAAACAGATCCCCGATCCGGTCGCTCCGGCCGCCCTCGATCCCGGGACCCACACCCTCAACCGGAGCGGCAAACTGATCATGGACGACTCCGACAACTACGGGGTCGAGATGGCGCTCCAGCTGGCCGGGGGCGAGGGGGACGAGGTCACCCTGGTCTCGATGGCGCCCGGCGGCGAGACCTCCGGGCTGCGCACCGGGCTGGCCATGGGGGCGGCCCGGGCCATCCTGATCAGCGACGATGCGCTGGCCGGGAGCGACGCGCTGGGAACGGCCAAGGTGCTGGCCGCCGCCATCAAGCGGGCCGATCCGGACCTGGTGGTGGCCGCCACCGAGTCGACCGACGGCTACACGGGCACGCTGCCGGTGCAGGTGGCCGAGCTGCTCGGCCTGCCCTCGGTGACCTTCGCCAAGTCGATCGCCGTGGAGGGCAACTCGGTCAAGGTGGAGCGCCAGACCGAAGCGGGCTACGACGAGGTGGTCTGCCCGCTGCCCGCCGTGGTCACGGTGACCGCGGGCGTCGTCGAGCCCCGCTACCCCTCGTTCAAGGGGATCATGGCGGCCAAGTCCAAGCCGGTCGACAACCTCACGATCGCCGACCTCGGGATCGACGCCGCGCAGGTCGGCGCGGCCGGAAGCGGTCAGGAGATCACCGACGTGTCGGAGGCCGAGGCCCGCTCGGCCGGGGAGATCGTGGTGGACGAAGGGGACGGGGCACAGCGCATCGTCACCTTCCTCGAGCAGCTGAAAGTGGTCTGACATGGCAATCGACAAGATCTGGGTCCTGGCCGAGGCGGGGGACGCCGGCCCCACCCCCATCACCCTCGAGCTGCTGACCGAGGCCCGCTCGGTGGCCGGCACGGTCGAGGCCGTGGCCTGGGGCGCCGAGGTGGCCTCCATGGCCCCCACGCTCGGCGAGTACGGCGCCACCACGGTCTACGACGTGGGCGACCTCGGGGGCGCACTGCCCGGCGTCCCGGTGGCCGCTGCCATCGCCGACCTGGTCCAGTCGGGCCACGCGCCCGACGCCCTGCTCATCCCGGCCACCTACGACGGCCGCGACGTGGCCGGTCGCCTGTCGGCCCGGCTCGACCTCCCGGTGCTGACCAACGTCACCGGCCTGGTCGCCGGCGAGCGCCTCTCGAGCCAGCACCCCGTCTTCGGCGGGAGCCACATCGTGACGGCCGCCTTCACCGGGGCCGGCCCGGGGATCTTCGTGGTGCGGGCCAAGTCGTTCGCCGCCGAGCCGGCGGGAGGCGGCCCGGCCGCCGTGGTGGCGGCCAAGGTGCCCGACACCGGCGCGTCCAACGGGGCCACCATCGTGGAGCGCCACGCCGAGGAGCGCAGCGGCCCCAAGCTGGACGAGGCCGCGGTGGTGGTGTCGGGCGGCCGCGGCCTCGGCGACGCCGCCAACTACGCACTGATCGAGGAGCTGGCCAAGCTGCTGCACGGCGCGGCCGGCGCCAGCCGGGCCATCGTCGACGCCGGCTGGGTGCCGTACTCGCACCAGGTGGGCCAGACCGGCAAGACGGTGAAGCCGACCGTCTACGACGCCTGCGGGATCTCGGGCGCCACCCAGCACCTGGTGGGCATGAAGGGCTCCAAGAACATCGTGGCCGTCAACAAGGACGCCGAGGCTCCGATCTTCTCGGTGGCCGACCTGGGGATCGTGGGCGACGTGCACAAGGTGCTCCCCGCACTGATCGAGGCGCTCAATGCCAAGGGGTAGCCGGCCGGGTCCCGGACCCGCTCCCGGTGGCGGCGCGGGCCGCCGGCGCGGACCGCGGGGTGGCACGGCCGCGGTAGGGGTCGGCAGTACAGTCGGCTGACTTTTCCCAGCGCGCGCCATGCTCTTTCCCACCTTCGATTTCGCCATCTTCTTCGTCATCGCCTTCACGGTGAACTGGCTGCTCAACCCCTACGCGGGGCCGTGGAAGCTGGCGATGATCGCGCTCAGCTACTTCTTCTACGGATGGGTGGGCTGGAGCTACTGCCTGCTGCTGCTGGCGACGTCGGCGATCGCCTTCGCGGGCGGCCAGGCCATCACGGCCACCCGCACCGAGCGCGGCCGCCGCTGGGCCATGGCCCTGTCCGTGGCCGGCCTGCTCGGCCTGCTCGGGTGGTTCAAGTACTACGGCTTCGTCTCGGTCAACCTGGACAACCTCACCCATGTGATCGGGTTGGGGCGCGCCATGCCCCTGCTGCAGGTGGCCCTCCCCATCGCCATCTCGTTCTTCACCTTCATGGCCGTGAGCTACGTGGTCGACATCTACCGGCGTGAGCTCGAGCCGGCGCGGCCCTTGGACCTGGCCCTGTACCTCTCCTTCTTCCCCCACCTGCTGGCCGGGCCGATCGTGCGGGGCAACGAGCTCCTGCCCCAGTTGCGCAAGAAGCGGAACGCCCAGGAGGTCGACTACGCCCGTGCCCTCTGGCTGATCATGGCGGGGCTGTTCAAGAAGGTGGTCATCTCGTCGTACGTGTCGAGCGCCATCGTCGTCCCGGTCTTCACCGATCCCTCGCAGCACTCGGCGCCCGAGGCGATCTTCGCCGCCTGGGGCTACGGCGTGCAGATCTACTGCGACTTCAGCGGGTACACCGACATCGCCATCGGCCTGGCCCTCCTGCTGGGCATCCGCTTCCCCATCAACTTCGACGCCCCCTACAGTGCCCAGAACCTGCAGGACTTCTGGCGCCGATGGCACATCACGCTGTCGCGATGGCTGCGGGACTACCTCTACATCCCGCTGGGCGGGAGCAGCGGCTCGCAGGCCAAGACCATGCGCAACATCATGATCACCATGGTGCTGGGCGGGCTGTGGCACGGCGCGGCGTGGACCTTCGTGTTCTGGGGTGCCCTGCACGGGGGAGGGCAGGTGGTCGGGCACTGGCGCCGGAGCCGGCGCGTGGCCCGCGGGCTCCCCCCGGTGGCCGAGGGGCGGGTGCGCATCTGGAACCAGCGCTTCTGGACGTTCCAGTTCGTGAGCCTGTGCTGGGTGTTCTTCAACGCCTCGGGTCTCTCGCAGGCCTTTGCCGTCCTCGACCGTCTCGTGTCGGGGTGGGGACAGCCATCCCCCCTGGTCACACCGCTCCTGATGGCCGTCGTGGCGGGCAGCATCGCGCTCCAGTACGTCCCCAACGTCAACGTGGCCCGGCTGCAGGCGACGTTTTCGCGGCAGCACACTGCGGTACAAATCGGGGTGCTCTCGCTCGCCCTCCTGGTCACCACCACCTTCGGTCCGGCCGGGGTGGCGCCCTTCATCTACTACCGGTTCTGATCATGCCCGACACCACACCACGCACGGAATTGGCCCCGGCCGACGTGGCCGACACGCGGCGCCGCCTGCCGTGGACCCGCGTGCTCATGATCGGCGTCCTGGCCTTCGCCCTGTGGCTGCTCCTCTTCGCGCCGACCCTGCAGCACAACGCGCAGGTCTCCCCGGTGGGCACGCGCCGCACGGTGGCCCTCGACATCCTGGGGCCGATCGCGGCCACCAGCCGGGGACTGCAGCTGTCGAACATCGTCTCGGAGACCGACGACCTCACCGGGCGCACCGGCAACCAACCCGGGAACGGCAGCTCGCTCAAGTCGCTGGGCCCGATCGTGCACCATGACGCCAAGACCGCACACGGGAAGAAGCCCACGACCCCGACGACCCCCACCACGGCACCGAGCAACCTGCACCCGACGGCGGCCGATCCCCTGCGCGTGCTCATCGTCGGTGACTCGCTGGGCCTGGACCTGGGCGGGCCGCTGCAGAACGACCTGGCCAACACCGGCGTGGTCAACGCCACCCTGGACGGTCACGAGAGCACGGGGCTGACCCGGCCGGACTACTTCAACTGGCCGGCCGAGCTGCAGAGCGACCTGCAGAAGCTCGACCCGCAGGTGGTGGTGGTCATGATCGGGGCCAACGACCCCCAGGACTTCCCCGGGCCCCCCGACATCCCCTACTCCTCACCGCAGTGGAACCCGATGTACGCCGGCCGGGTGGACGCCTTCATGGCCCTGGCGGAGAGCGGCGGGGCCACCGTGATCTGGGTGGGCATGCCGCCCATGCAGAACCCGCAGCTCTCGGCCGAGATGGACGACATCAACACCATCGACCAGCAACAGGCCGCCGCCCAGAAGCCGCCGGTCCACTTCATCAGCAGCTGGAGCCTGTTGGGGTCGCCGCCGGGGACCTACACCGCCTTCATCACCAACGCCTCGGGCCAGGTCGTCAACGTCCGCACCCCCGACGGCACCCACCTGACGCCGGCCGGCGGAGAGGTGCTCTCGCAGGCGGTCATCGACTACATGCGCGGGACGCTGCACTACGACCTGCCGTAACGACGACCTGCCGTGACGACGACCTGCCGTGACGACGACCCGCCCGGTCACACCAGGGGCCACGGGTAGGGCGGCCACCCCCCGTCGTCGACCAGCTCGGGGAGGGCGCGGTGACGGAGCAGCCAGCCCACCCGTCGGCCCAGGGCGGCCACCTCGGACGGGGTCAGCAGCTCGCAGAGGGCCACCGGCGGCCCCGTGCGGGCGTAGCGCTGCAGCGCCGCCAGGTCGTCGGGTTCGAGGGGGGCACCGCCGAAGTCCCAGATCACCGTGCGGAGCTTCTCCTGCTCGTTGAAGCAGAGCCCGTTGTCGATGGCCCAGATGCGGTCCTCGGCCAGCAGCACGTGCCCGCTCTTGCGGTCGGCGTTGTTGGCGGCCACGTCGAAGGCGCCCAGGCGCACCAGGTCCGGGTGCCAGCGCGGGTCCTCGCGCAGGGTGAAGTAGTGCGAGGTCCCGTCCTCGGGGACGAAGCGCTGCACCGATCCGTGCCCGAACGGGCCCTCGGCGCGCTCGACCGTCTCGGGCACCAGACCCCACTGCAACGCCTCGGAGAGCACGTAGGCCGCCACCTCGCGCCGGTACAGGCCGCCGGGGAAGTCCCACAGCGGGCGCTCCCCCTTGTGGGGCTTGTAGACGGCCAGCAGCTCGTCGCCACCCGACCGGCAGGTGACCAGCATGGTGGCGTTGGAGCTCCCGGCGATCCGCCCGTGCACCTCCATCGTCCCCACGGCCAGGATGTGCGCAACGGTGTCGTCGGTCACGCCGGTTCAGGTGGCGGGGGGTCGGTGACCGTTGGTCCTCGGGCAGTCGTGGCCGGCGGGATCGAGCGGGAGCCCGCACAGCGGGCACGGGGGCCGGCCGGCCTCCACCAGGCGGGTGGCGTGGATGGCGAAACCGGCCGCCTGCTCCCGGGTGAGGGCGATCCGCAGGACGTGGCCGCTCTCCTCCTCGGCCTCGTCCTCCTCCTCGTCCTCGACGTCGCCGGCCTCCTCGAGCACGACCACGACCCGATCGATCTCGTCGTCGTAGGAGACGCCGATGGTCCCGACCACCCACTGGGGGTCCTCGCTCCCGTAGTAGGAGAGGTCCTCGGGCAGGTGGCCCAGCCGGCCCAGCTCCTTGACGATCCGGCCCAGGTAGCTGGCCAGCACCGACACCTGCTGCTTCTCGACCTTGACCGTGGTCTCGGTGATGCCCTGGCGGACGTAGAAGAGGAACAGCCGCTGGCCCACCTCGCCGATGGCCCCGACGGTGCAGTGGTCCGGCGCGTCGTAGTCGACGTCGTCGATCACGACAGGACCAGCTCCCCGAGGGTCGCGGTGGCATTGACGCACAGCACGGCGGGCCCGCCCCCGGAGAACAGCACGGCCGAGATGGAGCAGGGCGAGATCACCAGGCGCTGCATGAGGTCCAGCGGGACGCCGGCCGACGCGGCGACGATGGCCTTGATCGGATCGGCGTGGGAGACCGCCACGATGGACTGGCCCGGGTGGCGGGCCACCAGGCCGAGCACCGCCGCCATGCCGCGGACCGACACGTCGGCGAACGACTCGCCCCCCGGGAAGCGGAACCCCCCGGGCCAGCGGTGCACGTTGGACCACTCCTTGGTCCGCGCCAGCCGGCGGAGCGACTTCTCCGTCCACTCGCCGACGTCGGCCTCGATCAGCCCGGGCGCCGTGCGGACCCGGAGCCCGAGGGCGGAGGCGATGGGCGCCGCCGTCTCGCGCGTGCGCTCCAACGGTGAGGCGTAGACCGCCGTGGGCCGCCGCTCCATGGCGGCGATCCGCTCCGCCACCGCCTCGGCCTGGGCGCGACCCTTCTCGGCCAGGTGCAGGCCGGGCGCTCTCCCGGGCAGCGTCTTGCCGGTGGTGGGGGTGGCCCCGTGACGCACCAACAGGACCACCGTGGGCGCGGGACCCCGGCTCGCCGAGCGTCCGCTCCGTCGCGCAACAGGGGTGGGTCGGGCGGAGGCGGGCACGGTGAGCCATCGTATGC
Source organism: Acidimicrobiales bacterium (assembly GCA_052148295.1). Taxonomy (GTDB): domain Bacteria; phylum Actinomycetota; class Acidimicrobiia; order Acidimicrobiales; family RAAP-2; genus Bog-473. The sequence goes on along the minus strand of JBKQIP010000151.1, from coordinate 7,726 downwards.
TCTGCGCCGTGGCGTCGAACGGTGCCGGCGCGGACACGCTGGCCGCACTGGAGCGGGAGGTGGTGGCGTGCCGCCGTTGCCCCCGCCTGGTGCGGTGGCGGGAGCAGGTGGCGGCGGCGCCCCGGGCGTCCTACGCCGGCGAGACCTACTGGGGCCGGCCGGTGCCGGGATTCGGGGATCCCGCCGCCCGCCTGGTCATCGTCGGCCTGGCCCCGGCGGCCCACGGGGCCAACCGGACCGGTCGCATGTTCACCGGCGACCGCTCCGGGGACTGGCTCTTCGGCGCCCTGTTCCGGGCCGGGTACGCCTCCCAGGCACGGAGCACGGCGCCCGGCGACGGGCTGGCGCTGCACGGGGCGTACGTCACGGCGGCCGTGCGCTGCGCGCCGCCGGACAACCGGCCCGCCCCCGCCGAACGGGCGGCCTGCGCGCCCTACCTGGCCCGGGAGCTTGAGCTGCTGGACCGGGCCAGGGTGATCGTGGCGCTGGGCCAGATCGCCTGCCAGGGCGTGGCCGCGGTGCTCGGCCTGCGCCCGCGGCCCGTCTTCGGCCACCTGGCCCAATTCGGGTTGCCGGACGGTCGCACCCTGGTGTGCTCCTACCACCCGAGCCAGCAGAACACCTTCACGGGCCGGTTGACCGAGCCCATGTTCGACGCCGTGTTCGCCCGGGCCCGCGAGATCGAGCGCGCCTTCGCGCGTCAGGAGGCGAAGGCCCACAGGAGCCGGTAGAAGCGGATGCGATCGGGGTCGGGCTCGACCCCGTAGCCCTCGTAGAAGAGCGGCTCGTAGGCGGCCCCGAAATTCCACATCGTGCTCCAGCCGCCGATGGCGACGTCCCGCCAGCGGTCGGCCACGCCCAGCTCGCCCAGGTCGACGTACCCGGTCACCCTCCCGTCCGCCAGCATCACGTTGGGCGGGCAGTAATCGCCGTGGCAGACCACCAGGTCCTCCGATGCCGGCGTCGACGCATCGAGCAGGGCCAGCGCCTCGTGCATGGAGAGGTGGGCGAATTCGTGGTCGAAGTCGCGGTCCGGCTCGACCAGCCCGGCCTCGACCCGCCGGTGCACGTGCTCGAGGGACCGCTCGAGCTCGAACCGGAAGGGGCACCACTCCTCGCCCACCGCGGCGTGGAACGCGGCCAGGCCCTGACCGAGGGCGCGCACCAGGCCGGGCAGGTCGTCCCGCCAGGCGCCGTCGGTGCCGTCGCGGCCCGGGAGGGCCTCGGTGACCAGCACCGTGCTGCCCCCGCCCCGCTCGAGGGCGACCACGGCGGGCACGGGAAGGTAGGGGGCGGCCCACACCATGCGCTCGGCCTCGCCCGACACGCTCGGATAGGCGCCGTCGGCGGCCACCTTGGCGAAGCGCACCCGGCCGTCGGGGTGGGCCAGGCGCCAGGTGGTCACGTGGGGAACCAGCTGGTAGGCCAGGGTCGCCGTCCACTCCGGGGCGACCCGGGCCACCAGCGCCGGCGGCGCGGACGGCGGCACGGACGGCGGCATGGCTGCACCGTAGGGGAACGGCTACCCTCCGCCGTCAGCCGCAACCAGCCGGGAGGGACCACATGCGCCAGCCGACGGACGTGACGCCGTGCGACCTGGCCGAGGTGACGGCGTGGGACGACGAGACCGACGTGGTGGTGGTGGGGTTCGGGGCGGCCGGTTCGACGGCCGCCTTCAGCGCGGCGGGGGCGGGGGCCGGGGTCCTGGTGACCGAGCGCGCCGGCGGGCCGGGGGGCGCGGCGGCGCTGGCCGAGGGCATCGTCTACCTGGGGGGCGGCACGCCCATCCAGCGGGCTTGCGGCTTCGCCGACACGACCGAGCAGATGTTCGCCTACATGATGGCGGCCTGCGGCCCCGACCCCGACGAGACCAAGATCGCCCGCTACTGCGACGAGAGCCTGGGCCACTTCGACTGGTTGGTGGACCGGGGCGTGCCCTTCGACCCGACCTTCTGCGCCGACACGTCGATGGCCCCCACCGGGACCGAGGGCCTGGTCTACTCGGGCGGTGAGGACGCCTACCCCTTCAACGAGATCGCCGCGCCGGCGCCCCGCGGGCACCTGGCCAAGACCAAACGGTCCACCGGGTGGTTGCTCATGCGGCATTTGGCCGCGGCGGCCACCGGGGCCGGGGCGGTGGCGTCGTTCGACACCAGGGTGGACCGGCTGGTGGTCGGCGACGGGCGGGTGCACGGCGTGCAGGGACAGCGCTTCGGGGAGACGGTCTCGCTGCGGGCCCGGCGGGGCGTCGTGCTCACCGCGGGCGGCTTCATCTTCAACGACGACATGCTGCGGCAGCACTGCCCGCCGCTGGTGCGGGGCACCTACAAGGTGGGGACCGAGGGCGACGACGGGCGGGGCATCCGCATGGCCCAGGCCATCGGCGCCTCGGTCCGCCACATGTACGCCGGCGAGGTGTCGCTGCCCCTCACGCCGCCCCGCACGTTGATCCACGGGATCCTGGTCAACGGCCGGGGCCAGCGGTTCATCAACGAGGACACCTACATGGGACGGGTCGGGCAGTCGGCGCTCTACGCGCAGGACGGAGAGGTGTACCTGATCGTCGACGAGGCCTCCTACGAGGTGAACTGGATGGGCCTGGCCGCCAGCTGGGTGTGCGAGACCCCGGCCCAGCTCGAGTCCGAGGTCGGCCTGCCGGCCGGTTCGCTCGAGGCCACGCTGGCGCTGTACAACCGCCACGCCGCCTCGGGCGACGACCCGCTCTTCCACAAGGGGTCCCCCTGGGTCCGGCCCCTCGTCCCCCCGCTGGGCGCCCTCGACCTGCGCATCGGCCCCGCCCCCTACGCACCGTTCACCCTGGGCGGCCTCGAGACCACGGTCGAGGGCGAGGTCCTCGACCTGCGGGGGGACCCGATCCCCGGGCTCTTCGCCGCCGGGCGCACCACGGCCGGGGTGTGCTCGTTCGGCTATGCCAGCGGCCTGTCGATCGGGGACAGCACCATGTTCGGACGGTTCGCCGGCACCAGCGCGGCGCGGTCGCCCCGCTGAGCATCCCTGCGGCCTACCGGCGCCGCTGGGCGTACTCGACGACCCGGGCCATGACCGACTCGGTGCCCTTGGCCAGAGACCCCGAGTCGAAGGGCGGCCGAGGGTCGTATTCGATCATCAGCTGCGCGGCCTCGGCGGCGGTCCGGTCGTACAGCAGCTCGACCAGGCGCAGGGCCATGTCGATCCCGCTGGACACCCCGGCCGCGGTCAGGAGCCGCCGGTCCAGGTGCTCGACCACGCGTTCGGGCGTGGCCACGGCGCCGTGCGCCTCGAGCTCGGGATAGCACGACCAGTGCGTGGTGGCCGCCAGGCCGGCGAGCAGGCCGGCCGCCCCCAGCACCAGGGAACCCGAGCAGACCGAGGTGGTGAACCGGGTGGTGGCGTGGGCGTGCCGCACCCAGTCCAGGACCCGTTGGTCGGTCAGCAGGGGGCGGGTGCCCACGCCACCGGGGAAGAGGAGGACGTCCGGCTCGGGCTGCTCCTCAAAGGTGGCGTCGGCGGTGAGGCCCAGCATGCCGTTCTCGGTGCGGACCTCGCCCCGCCGGTGCCCGAGGAACGTGATGTCGAGCGAGGGGATGCGCTGGAGGACCTCGTAGGGCCCGACGGCGTCGAGGGCGGTGACCTGCGGGAACAGGGGGATGGCGACCTGCAGGGACGCCGTCATGCCGAGAACCGGCGGCGATAGGCATCGGGGGAGACCTGGAGCCGGCGCTGGAAGACCCGGCGCAGGGTCTCGGCCGAACCGAGCCCGCAGCGCGCGGCGACGAGGTCGAGCGTGTCGCCGGTGGTCTCGAGCTCCCTGCGGGCCGCCTCGACCCGCACCCGCTCGACGAACCGGCTGGGCGACTCGCCCACCTCGGCGGTGACGACCCGGGTGAAGTGGCGGACGCTCATGGCGGCCGCGGCGGCCAGCGCCGGGAGACGGTGATCGCCGCCGGGGGCGGCCTCGACCAGGGTCTGCACGGCGCGCACGGTGGACCGCTCCGCCCGCGGGACCCACACCGGGGAGGAGAATTGGGTCTGCCCGCCCGGCCGGTGCAGGAACATCACCAGCCAGCGGGCCACCGCCTGGGCCACCTCCACGCCGAGGTCGTCCTGGACCAGGGCGAGCGAAAGGTCGATCCCGGCGGTGACGCCGGCGCTGGACCAGTACTTCCCGTCGCGCAGGTAGATGGGGTCGGCATCGACGGAGAGCGACGGGAACTCGCGGCGCAGCCGGTCGGCGTAGGCCCAGTGGGTGGTGACCCGACGCCCGTCGAGGAGCCCGGCCGCCGCGCCGACGAAGGCGCCGGTGCAGACGGTGGCCACCCGCCGGGCGATGGGAGCGGCGCGGCGGACGAAGGCGAGCAGCTCCTCGTCGTGGCGGGCCCGCTGCGCGCCGGCGCCACCGGGGATGAGCAGGGTGTCGATCGGCTCGTGGGGTCCGGGGAGGGGCGCGCCGCCCAGCATGAGGCCGCTCTCGGAGCGCACCGCCCGCGCCCCCACCGAGGCGAGGGTGACGCGGTAGCGCCCCGGGCGGCCCAGGTCGCCGGCCACCCGGCCGGCGCCGGCGAAGACCTCGAGCGGCCCGACGGCGTCGAGTGGCTGGATCCCGTCGAAGACGACGATGACGACGTGGCGCTCGGGCATGTCACTCACACTGCACCGGCCCCGTTCTGGCGTCAATGACCTGTATCCCACAGATTCGGCCAGCGGAGGCGTCGCCGGCCGCACGGCGGGGGCGTGGGGATCAGGCGCGGCGGGTCCGACGCGTGCCCCGGGCCCGGACCCAGGCCAGCACGTCGCCCTGCTCCCCGCGCCGCACCGTCCCGGTGAAGATGTCCTCCCGGTCGGTGGAGGTCTCCCGCGAGATCTCGGCGTAGAGCACGTCGCCCAGCGATGCCGGCTGAAGGTACTCCACCAGCACCGAGGAGATGATGCCCGAGTGGTGCTCGTCGTTGGCCGCCGCCGCCCGGGCGGCCCCGGCCACGGCGTAGAAGACCGCACCGTGCACGGTGCGGTGCGGGTTGGCGTGACGGCCGTCGGTGGTCAACGTGGCCACCGTGTGGCCGGGACCGTGCCGCCGGACGTCGATGCCCAGGAGGGCGGAGAACTCGTCCATCCGGGGCGCCGACCCCGTCATGCAGTGGGCGCAGGCAGGCGTCCCGGCATCGGCACGGCCGTGGCCGGCCATCGCCTCCGGCTCACCCGGCTCAGCTTGTGCATGAGCGCGACGGCTCCCGGGTCGTCCTCGGAGGGCCGCACCTCGATGGCGCCCCCGGCCTCCATGTCGTCGAACAGCGCCTCCCCGCGCTCGGTGCGCAGGAGGGTGAGCGTCCAGTCGCCGAAGGCGCCGATGCCGCCGGTGGCGATGTCGGCGTGCTCGGCGGCGAAGTCCGGGCAGCTGGTGCAGCCCTCGCGGGTCCAGCCGTGGGCCTCCTTCAGCGGGATCTCGTGGTAGCCGCCGTCACGCATCCACACCTGGAAGACGCCCTTGATGTTCATCTTGACGATGTCGGCCCGGGCCAGGCCGTACTTGGCCTCGAAGAGCTCGGGGAAGATGGCGTCGTCGAAGGTCTTCGAGCACAGCAGGCCCACGGACAGCACGAAGCGCCGGGCCACCTTGCCGGCCTTGCGGGCGGCCATCACCGGGGGGGCGGAGGCCTGGCACCCCATGCCGACCAGGGCGATGCGCTCGGCCCCGCCGGCGATGGCCTCGGGATAGGCCAGCGGGTTGGCCGAGTAGGTGTAGCGCGAGCCGGCGGTGGCCAGCACGTCCTCCTTGGACCAGGCCACCTGGGGGACCGCCTTCCAGGTCGACCCGTCGCCCTCGAGCCCCGACACGAGGGCGGCGTCGATGACGTCGTGCTCGAAGGCCCAGATCAAGAGGGCCGAGACCAGACCGCCGTCCTGACCCGAGCCCTGCACGGCGGGGTCGGTGGCCCGGGCCAGCACCACCCGGCGGGCGATGCCCGACACCTCCTCGTCGGTGCGGGGCCGGCCGAACAGGTGGGTCTCGATCTCGGGCTCCCAGGTGCGGAAGCGCGGGCAGGCGCGGGTGCACAGCGTGCACCCCTTCTGACCGTGGGTGCAGTCCTCGGGACCGCCGTCGGTCTCCACGTGGAACGGTTTGTAGTGCCCGTCGGCGTCGTCGTACTGGAGGACGTCGTAGGGACAGGCGATGATGCACGCGGAACAGCCGGTACACAGACCCGACGTGACGACTTCGGTGAAGAGCTCGGCCCACTGAGGCTTTTCGGGTGGCACGGGGTCCACCATATAAGGCTCACGCCGGGTGGTCCGGTACGGTCTCGGCCGTGCCCGAGATCCTCGAAGTCGAGCTCTACCGGGAGCTGGCCGAGAAGGCCCTCGGGCGCGGCATCGCCCGGGCCGAAATGGTCGACTCCCGCTACGGCCGGGGCGGCACCACCCGGCGGCGCCTGGCCGACGCCCTGGTCGGGCGTCACGTCACCGCGGCCCGGCGGCGCGGCAAGCTGCTGCTGCTCGACACCGACGGCCCGACCCTGGGCGTGCGCTTCGGGATGACGGGGGGACTGGTGGTCGACGGCGCGGCCGCGCTGGATCGCCTGCGCTACGGCCCCGGGGTCTTCGACGCCCGATGGGTGCGCGCCCGGCTCGGCTTCGCCGACGGAGGCGACCTGCTCCTCCACGATCCGCGCCGGTTCGGCTCGCTCGAGCTGGCCCCGGACGAGGACCGGCTGGGACCCGACGCCCTGGCCGTCACCCCCGGCGAGCTCCGCCGCGCCCTGGCCGTCACCGCAGCGCCGGCGGGGGCGGCCGCGCCGCTGAAGGCCCGGCTGCTGGACCAGGAGCGGCTGGCCGGCATCGGCAACCTCCTGGCGGACGAGATCCTGTGGCGGGCGGCGCTGGACCCGGGCCGGCGCACACCGCTCGGCGACCACGAGCTGCGGACGCTGCACCGGACCCTCCGGTCGACCCTGCGCCAGCTCGGGCGCCGGGGCGGGTCGCACACCGGCGACCTCATGGAGGAGCGCCGGGCCGGTGGACGATGCCCCCGTGACGGCACCGAGCTGCGCCGGTCCACGGTGGGGGGGCGCACGACGTGGTGGTGCCCGGCCCACCAGCGGTGAGCCCGGCCGCGCCCCACCCGGCCGCGCCGGGGCGGCCGCGCTCAGCCCTCGGACAGGGCCTCGAGCACCTTGGCCGCGTGCCCGTCGGCCCGCACGTGGTACCAGGCCCGCTCGATCTTGCCGTTGGGGCCGACCACGAAGGTGGAGCGGATCGTGCCGACGGTCTTCTTGCCGTACATCGTCTTCTCGCCCCAGGCCCCGTACTTCTCCATCACCTTCTTGTCGGCGTCGGTCAGCAGGGGGAACTTGAGCTTGTACTTGGTCCGGAACCTGGTGTGCTTGGTGGCACCGTCCGGTGAGATGCCCAGGACGGCCACGCCCGCCTTTTCGAACGTCTTGAGGTTGTCGTTGAACTGGCAGGCTTCCTTGGTGCACCCGGGCGTGTCGTCGGCCGGATAGAAGTAGACGATCACCCGCCCACCCTTGAAGCCGGAGAGCTTCACCGGATGGCCGTCCTGGTCGGGCAGCGTGAATGTGGGGGCTCGGTCGCCTGCTTCCAGGTGTGCCATGGTCGATCCTCCTCGGGTTCCGGTCCGGTCGGCCCACACCTTGACACATCCATGGCGCTCCACATGGCGCCAGCGCTGGTAGTATGGGTTTGCGATCGCCGGCACGGGGCCGGCGAG
>JBKQIP010000150.1:0-14155 GCA_052148295.1 Acidimicrobiales bacterium | reverse complement strand
GTCGGGGCCGATTCCTCTTCCTCTGGTTGGCGCAGGGTCCCGCCGGACAACAGAGAGAGCGGACATGACAATCCAAGCACTGACCGGCGCGCATGCCGGAACGCCTGACGGAGAAGACTCCGCAGGCGACCTGTACGAGACGGCCCGGACCTTCGAGTCCCTGGGCGTCTCGGAAGAACTCATCAAAGCGCTGGCTGATCAGGGGATCGTCAGCGCTTTTCCAATTCAGGCGCTCACCATCGCCGACGCGCTGGCCGGGCGCGACGTCTGCGGGAAGGCCAAGACGGGCTCGGGCAAGACCCTGGCCTTCGGCGTCCCGCTCCTGCAGCGGACCAAGGCGCGGGGCGCCCGGGGCACCGGGGCCACCGCGGGGCCCGGCCCGGCCCGGCCCCTGGCCCTGGTCCTGCTGCCCACGCGGGAGCTGGCCGTGCAGGTGCACGACGTCCTGGCCCCCCTGGCCAAGATCCTGGGCCTCCGGGCCGTCGCCGTCTACGGCGGGGCCGACATCGACCGCCAGGTGGCGAAGCTCCGCAAGGGCGTCGACGTGGTCATCGCCACGCCCGGCCGGCTCATCGACCTGGGCGACCGGGGGGAGATCTCGGTGAGCCAGCTCGAGACGCTGGTCCTCGACGAGGCGGACCGCATGGCCGACATGGGCTTCATGCCCCAGGTCGAATGGGTTCTTCGCCGCCTCGAGACACCGCATCAGACCCTCCTGTTCTCGGCCACCCTGGACGGGGCGGTCGACCGCCTCGTCCAGCGCTACCTGACCGATCCGGTCTTCCACGAGGTGGCCTCGTCGACCCAGACGGTGACGGCCATGGAGCACCGCTTCCTTCAGGTGCACCAGATGGACAAGGTCAAGGTGGCGGCGGCCATCAGCCGGTCCCAGGAGAAGTCGCTCCTCTTCGTGCGCACCAAGCGGGGCGCCGACCGGCTGGTGGAGAACCTCCACAAGGAGGGCGTGCACGCCGCGGCCATCCACGGCGATCTCCGCCAGGCCAACCGCGAGCGGGCGCTGGCGGACTTCTCGACCGGCAAGCTGCCGGTCCTGGTGGCCACCGACGTGGCGGCCCGGGGCCTGCACATCGAGAGCGTCGACGCCGTCATCCACTACGACCCGCCCGAGGACCACAAGGCGTACCTGCACCGCTCGGGCCGCACCGCCCGGGCCGGCAAGGCGGGCGTCGTGGTCAGCCTCGCCCTGTGGAACCAAGTGGTCGAGCTCGAGGTCATCCAGCGCCGGCTGGGCCTGCGCATCCCGATCGTGGAGATGTTCTCCAACGACCCCCGCCTAGCCGACCTCGGGGCCTGGGTACCCACGCCCGAGGAGGGCGTGCTCTGAGCATCACCTCAGCATTCGGCGTGTGGTCGCCGGAGGACGGGGTGCAGCGCGTCCTGGTGGTGGCCGCCCATCCCGACGATGTCGACTTCGGCACCGCCGGCACGGTGGCCGCGTTCACCCGGGCCGGGGTGGACGTCACGTACTGCATCGTCACCAACGGCGACGCCGGCGGGTCGGATCGGGACATGTCACGGGCGGACATGGCCGCCCTGCGCCAGCGCGAGCAGCGGGCGGCGGCGGCCGAGGTCGGCGTGACCGACGTGCGCTTCCTGGGGCACCCCGACGGGCGGCTGCAGCCCACCTTGGAGCTTCGCCGTGACATCAGCCGGGTCATCCGCCAGGTCCAGCCCCAACGAGTCCTGTCGCCGTCGCCCGAGCGACGCTGGGACTTCATCTTCGCCAGCCATCCCGATCATCTGGCCGCCGGCGAGGCGACGGTGTGCGCCGTGTACCCCGATGCGCGCAATCCGTTCGCCCATCCCGAGCTCCTGCGCGACGAGGGCCTCGAGCCGTGGACGGTCAACGAGCTGTGGATCGTGGGCGGACCGGACCCGAACATGGCCGTCGACACGACGTCGACGGTCGAGCGCAAGGTGGCGGCCCTGCTCTGCCACGCCAGCCAGATCGCCGACCCGGCGAGCGTCGCCGACCGGGTCACCACCGGCGCGCGGTCTCAGGGTGAGGTGGCCGGACTCGGTGAGGGGGCGAGTGCCGAGCTCTTCCGGGTGACCCGCATCCCCTGAACCGGCCCGCGCTCAGCCGTGGCGTGCCACGTAGCGGGCGTGGATGGCCTCCCACTCGGGAAGCCCGGCCAGGTCGACGCGGCCGCCGTCGAGCGTGTGTCGCAGGGCCATGAGATGGAAATGCCAGCCGGCCAGTGTCCGGGTCCGGTACTCCTCGGGCAGCTCCAGGGTGCTGGTGAACACCAGCCGGGTGCCCCCGGGCTCAGGGGTGAGCTCCCAGCGCAGGACGCCGTGGGCGTCGCCGCTGGTCTCGAGCAGGTGCGGCGGGTCGAAGGCCGTGATGGTCGCGTGCATGGTGAACCGTTCGCCCTCGGGGGTCCGGTTGAACCAGCGCACGTCGAACGGCCCGCCGAGGCGGGGCTCGATGGTGACCTCGCCCCACCACCGTGACAGCCGGTCCGGATCGGTCAGCGCGGACCAGACCTCGTCGGCCGCCTGGGCCAGCTGACGTTCGAATCGGATGACGGCGAGCCCGTCGTGGCGGGTGACCTCACCGTCGGCGGCGGCGTCGTCGATCATGCGATGTGGGCCTCCTCGCCCTGCCCGAGGTGCTCCTCCAGCCGGGCCAGTCGATCGGACCACTCCTTGCGGAAGGGAGCCAGCCAGGCGTCGATCTCGGCCAGCGGGCCCGGCCGCAACTCGTACCAGCGCTGCTGGGCCACCTGGCGCACACCGACCAGGCCGGCGTCGCGCAGGATCCGGAGGTGCCGGCTCATGCCGGGCTGGCTCTGCCCGAGCAGGGTCGACAGCTGGCCCACCGGCCGGGGGCCACTCAACAGCACGCTCAGCACCTGGCGGCGGGTGGGCTCGGCGAGCACGTCGAAAGCCGTGGTCACACCCCTAGAATAACCTATCCTTTATATAAAGACAACCGTATATACAGCGCCCAGCCACCTGCACCCGGCGACCCACGCCCAGCCATCCACGCCGGGCGGCCGGTCAGCCGGTCAGCCGGCCAGCTGCCGCAGCACGTAGGGCAGGATCCCACCGTGCCGGAAGTACTCGGCCTCCATGGGGGTGTCGATGCGGACGATGACCCGGAACTCGGTGGTTGAGCCGCCGTCCGCCGCGGCCACCACGGTGAGCTCCTTGGGCACCTCGCCCCGGCCGAGGGCCTGCACGCCGGCGATGGAGAAGAGCTCGTTGCCGCGCAGCCCCAGCCCTTCGGCCGAATCGCCCTTGTAGAACTGCAGGGGGAGCACGCCCATGCCGATCAGGTTCGACCGGTGGATGCGCTCGAAGCTCTGGGCGATCACGGCGCGCACGCCGAGCAGCGCCGTGCCCTTGGCCGCCCAGTCCCGGCTCGAGCCCGTGCCGTACTCGAGGCCGGCCAGGACGATCAGGGGGACGCCCTCCTCCCCGTACCGCACGGCGGCGTCGTACACCGAGGTCTGCGCCCCGTCGGGAAAGTGGAGCGTGAACCCCCCCTCGGTGCCCGGGGCCAGCCGGTTGCGCAGGCGGACGTTGGCGAAGGTGCCCCGCACCATGACCTCGTGGTTGCCCCGACGGGCCCCGTACGAGTTGAAATCGTGGCGGGCGACGCCGTGCTCGCTCAGGTAGCGACCGGCCGGCGTGTCGGGCCCGATGGAGCCGGCGGGGGAGATGTGGTCGGTGGTGACGCTGTCGCCGACCATGGCCAGGACGCGAGCCCCCACGATGTCGGTCAGGGGTTCGGGGGTCATGGTCATCCCCTCGAAGTACGGGGGGTTCTTGACGTAGGTCGAGTCGTCCTGCCACGAGAAGGTCTCACCTCCGGCCACGGGGACCTGCTGCCAGTAGTGGTCGCCGTCGAAGACGGCGCCGTAGCGCGTGCGGAACATGTCCGAGGTCAGCGACTCCCGGATGACCGTGCTCACCTCGCTGACCGACGGCCACAGGTCGGCCAGGTAGACGGGCGTGCCGTCGGCCTCCTGGCCCAGGGGCTCGGTGGTGAGGTCGATGTCCATGGTCCCGGCCAGGGCGTAGGCCACCACCAGGGGGGGTGAGGCCAGGTAGTTCAGCCGCACGTCGGGATGGATGCGGCCCTCGAAGTTGCGGTTGCCCGACAGCACGGCGGCGACGGACAGGTCATCGGCGTGCACCGCCTCGCTGACGCCGGCCAGCAGGGGGCCGGAATTGCCGATGCAGGTGGTGCAGCCGTACCCGACCAGGAAGAAGCCGAGCTGCTGGAGCGGCTCGACCAGGTCGGCCCGCTCGAGGTAGTCCATCACCACGCGGGAGCCGGGGGCGAGCGAGGTCTTGACCCACGGCTTGGCGCGCAGTCCACGGTCCACGGCCCGGCGGGCCAGCAGCCCGGCGCCCACCATCACCTGGGGGTTCGAGGTATTGGTGCAGCTGGTGATGGCCGCCACCACCACGTCGCCGTCCCGGAGGTGATGGTGCGGTGCCGCCCCGGGAGCCCCCTCCGAGCTGCGGAGGGGACGGTCCAGGGCGGCCCTGAAGGAGTCGCCCGCCGCGGCCAGGGCCACCCGGTCCTGGGGACGGGACGGCCCGGCCAGCGACGGCGCCACGTCGGCCAGGTCGAGCGCGCAGTACTCGGAGTACACCGGCTCGTCGGCGCCCGCGCCGTGCCAGAGGCCCTGGGCCTTGGCGTAGGCCTCCACCAGGGCCAGGTGCTCGTCGTCGCGGCCGGTGAACCGCAGGTAGTCGAGGGTGACCTGGTCGATGGGGAACATGGTGCAGGTGGCCCCGTACTCGGGGCTCATGTTGCCGATGGTGGCCCGGGTCTCGAGGGGGAGCGCGGCCACGCCGGGCCCGTAGCACTCGACGAACGCGCCCACCACCCCGTGGTCGCGCAGGAGTTCGGTCACGGTGAGCACGACGTCCGTCGCCGTGGTGCCCTCGGGCGGCTCACCCGAGATGCGGAGGCCCACCACGGGAGGGAGCAGCATGGAGAGGGGCTGTCCGAGCATGGCCGCCTCGGCCTCGATCCCCCCCACGCCCCATCCGAGCACCCCCAGGCCGTTGACCATGGTGGTGTGCGAATCGGTGCCCACGAGGGTGTCGCAGAAGGCCCGCCCGTCCGCGGTGGCGAAGACGACGCGGGACAGGTACTCGAGGTTGACCTGGTGACAGATGCCCATGCCGGGGGGCACGGCGCGGAACCCGGAGAACGCGCTCTGGGCCCAGCGCAGCAATTGGTAGCGCTCGATGTTGCGCTCGTACTCGATGGAGACGTTCCGGTCGTACGACGCGGCGTCGCCGGAACGCTCCACGATGACGGAATGGTCGATGACCAGCTCCACCGGCACCAGGGGATTGACCTGCGCGGCGCGGCCACCGAGCCGGGCCAGGGCATCGCGCATGGCGGCCAGGTCCACCACGCCCGGCACGCCGGTGAAGTCCTGCATGAGCACGCGTTCGGGGGTCAGCGCGATCTCGTGCGCCGCGTCACCGGCCGCCTGGCCGTGCCCTTCGGGATTGGCGCCCCACGACGCCGTGGCCACGATGTCGTCGGCCGAGACGTGGGGGCTGTCCTCGTGGCGCAGCAGGTTCTCGAGCAGCACCTTGATGGAGTAGGGCAGCCGGGCGACGTCGTGGCGCTCGGTGAGCGCCGCCGCCCGGAGGTCGAAGATCTCGTAGTCCCGGCCGCCGGCCGAGAGGACCGATCGTGCACCGAAGCTGTCGGGGTGGGGCGCGGCGTCTGGATGGGGGGCCATGGGCCCATTCTGCCGTGCAGGCCGCCGGGGGCGCCCATCGTCCGAAGAGCGCGGGGCATGGTGGGCCGACCCCCGGCCGCCCCAGCTCGGTGCGGCGGGGTCCACCACCCTGCCGTCGGTGTCGCACCCGGGGTCTGGCGGCCGACCGGGCACCCCCTATTGAGCGCCGGGCAATTCAGCGCAGGGCAGTGTCGAGTCGGTCGAGAAACTCGACCTGCGCCGTGACGAGGCGCGTCCTCGCCCGGACCTCGGTCATCCACTCGGCCCGGTCGATCTCCGGGAAGCTCTGCAAGCGTCCTGACTTGGGGGGCCACTCCATCTCGAAGTGATTGCTCACGACGGCCTCGAGGGTGAAGGTCTCCGCCCGGATGGCCCAGGCCTGGACCAGCTTGCCGCCGGCTTGACGAACGGTACCCAGGTCGATCCGGTCGCCCTCGGGGACCGAGCGGCCGAGCTCCTCTTGAAACTCTCGTTCCGCGGCCTTCTCCGGATCGGTCCCCGGTGGGTACTCGCCCTTGGGGATGGACCACGCACCGGCGTCCCGGTGCCGCCAGAACGGACCGCCGGGGTGCACGAGGAGCACGGACAGGGGCCGGTTCGGCTCCGATCGATCGAGCTCGTCCGAACGGCCGAGCCCGTCCCACCGGTAGAGCAGGAAGCCGGCGCTCAGCCTCGGCATGCCGTTCCCCATCGCTCGTGGCGGTGCGGCCCGCGGCGCCGACGGGTGAGCGCGCGGGTGTGGGCCACAGTCATCCCCCCATTCAAGGGCACGGACCCCTTCGGCCGCACCGGCCGCGGCGGTGCGGCGTAGGCTGCGCCCATGCCCGTGTACGAATTCCGCTGCCGCACCTGTGACACCACCTACGAGGAGCGGCGTCCCATGGCCGATGCCGACGCGCCGGCCACCTGCCCGCACGGCCACACGGGGGCTGCACGGCTGCTGCCCGTCTTCGCCACGACCGGCCTGGCCGCCCAGCCGATCGGGGGACCGTGCGGGGCGCCCGAGATCGGTGGGTGTGGCAGCGGCTGCGGCTGCGCCCCCCACTGAGCACCGCCCGTACCGCACCACACGAGGAGGAGGAGGGCCTGTGACGTTGACGTCCTGGGACGATTTCCCGGTGCACCAGGCACCGGAGTTCATCGCGCACGTGGGTACGAGTGATCGCAACTTCTACGACCGGTACTACTTCAACATGCACCCGAGCTCGGGGGAGTGGTTCGCCATCTTCGGATTCGGCCAGTACCCGAACCTGGGCGTGGTCGACGCCTTCATCGACGTCCGCCGGGGGGGCGAGCAGCACATCGTGCGCGCCTCCAAGCCGCTGTCCGATCGCAGCGACCTCTCGGTCGGCCCCGTGCGGATCGAGGTGATCGAGCCGCTCCGGCGCCTGCGGGTGGTGGTCGAGCCGACCGAGCACAGCGTGGCCATGGACGTGACGTGGGACGGGCAGATTCCCGCCATGGTCGAACCGCGCCAGTACTTGCGCAGCAAGGGGAAGGTCGTCTTCGACACGCAGCGCCTGGCGCAGACCGGGAGCTGGTCGGGCACCCTCTCGGTGGGGGGTGAGACGTTCACGGTGACCCCGGACCGCTGCTGGGGCACGCGGGACCGCTCCTGGGGCATCCGGCCGGTGGGCGAGCCGGAGAACGACGGCATCCGCCAGGGCGAGATGGTCATGGGCGGCATGTGGAACTACTTCCCCATGCAGTTCGACGACCACGCCATCCTCTACATCTGCCACGAGCGCGACGACGGCGAGCGACCGCTGGTGCAGGGCGAGCGGGTCTGGGCCGATCCGGACCGCGCCGTGGAGGAGCTGGGCCCTTCCGAACACGAGCACCACCTCGTGGCCGGGACCCGGGTCATCGATCGCGCCCTGGTGCGGTTCCCCGACGCCGGTCTCGAGATCACCGGTACCCCCCTTCTGGCCAACTACGTGTCCCTCGGGACCGGGTACGGGATCGACGCCGACTGGCGCCACGGGATGTACCAGGGTCCCGAGGAGGTGGTCCAGGGACTGGTGCTGGCGGTGGACGAGGTCAAGGGGTTGGCGCAGTACGGGATCGTCGACCACGTGGCACGGTTCAACTACGGCGACGTGGTCGGCTACGGCCTGCTCGAGCACGGGTTCTTCGGGCCCTACCACCGCTACGGGCTGACCGACGGCGGGGTGGGGGCACCGGCTGACTGAGGTGCGTGCACCGGTGGACGACCCGAGGGTGCCCGGGCGGGTGCGACAATAGGAGATGCCCGACGCCTACCGCGTCCTCCTCCAGCGGCTGCAGGTCGCCTTCGATTCCGTCCTCCCCGGCGCCGATCCCGTGTTGCGCGCCTCGGACCGGGCCGACTTCCAGGCCAACGGCGCGCTGGCCCTGGCCAAGCAGCTGGGCCGCCCGCCCGCCGCGGTGGCGGCCGACGTGGTGGCGGCGGCCACGCTCGACGACCTGTGCGGCGCGGTCGAGATCAGCGGTCCCGGCTTCATCAACCTGACGCTGGCCGACGACTACGTGGCGGGTCAGGTCGCCGCCATGGCCGGCGACGCCCGCCTCGGGGTGGCCCCCACCCCGCTGCCGCGCACCATCGTGATCGACTACTCCTCGCCCAACGTGGCCAAGGAGATGCACGTCGGGCATCTCCGCGGCACGGTGATCGGTGACGCCCTGGCCCGTGTCCTGACCTTCCAGGGCCACCGGGTGCTCCGGGAGAACCACATCGGGGACTGGGGGACCCCCTTCGGGATGCTGATCGAGCACCTGATCGACGAGGGCGGCTCGGAGGAGGCCGCGTCCTTCAGCATCCGCGACCTCAACGACTTCTACGCGGAGGCCCGGCACACCTTCGACCGTGATCCGGAGTTCGCCGAGCGTTGCCGCCGGCGGGTCGTGCTCCTCCAGAGTGGGGACGCCGAGACGCTGCGCCTCTGGGAGATCTTCGTGGCCGAGAGCCTCCGGCACATCGACGAGGTGTACCGCATGCTCGACGTGCTGCTCACCGACGACGACGTGGTCGGTGAGAGCTTCTACAACCCGCTGCTCCCGGTGGTGGTGGACGAATTGGCGGCCCGCGGCCTGCTGGTCGAGCACGACGGCGCCCTCTGCGTGTTCCCCGAGGGGTTCGAGAACCGCAACGGGGACCCGCTCCCGCTGATCGTGCGCAAGTCGGACCAGGGCTACGGCTACCCGGCTACCGACCTGGCCTGCATACGGGACCGCACCCTGCGGCGGGGCGCCACCAACATCCTCTACGTCGTCGGCGCCGAGCAGACGCTCCATTTCCGGCTGGTGTTCGCCGTGGCCGCCCTGGCCGGCTACCTGCCCGAGGGTTCGACGGCGGTGCACGTGGGCTTCGGCCTCATCCTCGGGACGGACGGCAAGAAGTTGGCCAGCCGCTCCGGGGAGTCCGAGCGGCTGATCGACCTGCTCACCGAGGCGGTGGACCGGGCCGCCGCCGCGCTGGCCGCACGGCCGAGCGACCTCGACGCGGACCAGCGGGCCCAGGTGGCGCGCGCCCTCGGCATCGGGGCCGTCAAGTACGCCGACCTCTCGACGGAGAGAATGCGCGACTACGTCTTCGACTGGGACCGCATGCTGGCCTTCGAGGGCGATACGGGCCCCTACCTGCAGTACGCCCACGCCCGCATCAGATCGATCTTCCGGCGGGGCGAGGTGGCGCCGCCCGAACCGGGCACGCCGATCGCCCTGGCCCAGCCCCCCGAACGCGCCCTGGCCATGAAGCTGCTCGAATTCGCCCCCGCCGTCGACGCCACCGCCGAGGCCTCCAGTCCGGCCCGGCTCAGCACCTACGTCTTCGAGCTGGCCACCACCTTCACCACCTTCTACGAGAGCTGCCGGGTGCTGGTGGACGACCCGGCCACCCGCACCTCGCGCCTGGCCCTGTGCGACCTGACCGCCCGCGTGCTGGCCCAGGGCTTGTCCCTCCTCGGCCTGGAGTCGCCCGAGCAGATGTGAGGTCCACGTGGCGGCGGGCGGAGGTGCCCTCTATCCTCTCCGCGGCGCGCCCCGCCCGGGGCGGGCGCATGAAGGAGTGCGAGAACCGATGGAATTGAACGGCACGTCTGCAGTGGTCACGGGAGGTGCCTCGGGGCTGGGGGCGGCGACATCCCGCCTGCTGGCCGAACGCGGTGTCCGCGTCGTCGTGGCCGACCTCAAAGAAGACGAGGGATCCGTGCTGGCCAAGGAGATCGGTGGCCTCTTCGCCCCGACCGACGTCACCGACACGGCGCCGGTGATCGCCGCGGTCGAGGCGGCCGCCGAGATGGCACCGCTGTGGTCCCTGGTCAACTGCGCCGGGATCGGATGGGCCACCCGTACCATCGGCAAGGACGGGGACTTCGCCTCGGCCCACGACCTCGACCTCTACCGGCGGGTCCTCGAGATCAACCTCGTCGGCACCTTCAACTGCATCCGCCTGGCCGCCACCGTCATGAGCCGCAACGAGCCCGACGCCGACGGCGCCCGGGGCGCCATCGTCAACACGGCATCGGTGGCGGCCGAGGACGGCCAGATCGGGCAGGCCGCCTACTCGTCCTCCAAGGGCGGGATCGTGGGCCTGACGCTGCCGGTCGCCCGTGACCTCGCCGTGGTGGGCATCCGGGTCAACACCATCCTGCCGGGACTGATCGACACGCCGATCTACGGACAGGGCGAGGGCTCCGAGGCCTTCAAGGCCAAGCTGGCCCAGGACGTCCTGTTCCCCCGGCGTCTGGGGCAGGCCGGCGAGTTCGCCTCCCTGGCCGTCGAGATGCTGGCCAACTCGTACATGAACGCCGAGTCCGTCCGCCTCGACGCCGGCATCCGGATGCAGCCCAAGTAGGCCAGTAGCCCGAGCACACGAACAGGAGCGGGGACGCATGATCGACCCGGAATTGGAAGGCGTCATCGACCTGCTGCCCCAGATCGACCTCTCCGATCCGGTGGCGGCACGAGTGGCCTTCGAGGACGTCCTCAAGGCCATCCGGGTGGACCTTCCGGGGATCGAGGCGCTGGACGTCACCGACGTCGCCGTACCGGGGTGGGACGGCGATCCCGAGGTGCCGGTGCGGATCTTCGCGCCCCGGGACCGGGCGGCGGCCGTTCCCGGAATCGTGCAGATCCACGGCGGCGGGTTCATCATCGGCAGTGTCGAGGCGGAGGCCGCCGGCTCGGCCCTGACGGCCCTGCAGACCGGCGCGGTGGTGGTGTCGGTCGAGTACCGGCTGGCTCCCGAGCATCCCTATCCGGCCGGATTGCACGACTGCTACGCCGCCCTGACCTATGTGTACGAGCACGCGGCCGAGCTCGGCGTCGACCCCGGACGGTTGGCTCTCTACGGCGCCAGCGCCGGGGGCGGGCTGGCGGCGGCCACGGCACTGCTGGCCCGTGACCGGGGCGGCCCCCCGCTGTGCTTCCAGATGCTGCTCATCCCCGAGCTGGACGACCGCCTCGAGACCCAGTCCATGCAGACCTTCACCGACACCCCGCTGTGGAACCGGCCCCTGGCGGTGCAGAGTTGGCGGGCCTACCTGGGCCCGCTGGCCGAGAGCGACGACGTGCCGCCCTACGCGGCGCCGGCCCGGGCCCCCGATCTCTCCGGGCTCCCGTCGGCCTACATTTCGACGGCGGAGATGGACCCGCTGCGTGACGAGGGCATCCTCTACGCGCTCCGCCTCCTGCAGGCCGGCGTGTCGGTCGAGCTGCACCAGTTCCCCGGCACCTTCCACGGTTCGACGCTGGTCACGACGGCGGCCGTCTCCCAGCGGGCCCAGCAGGAGAGTGCGGCCGTGCTGCGGCGGGTGCTCAGGGGCGGGTGAGCGCGGCCCAGGCGGCGAGCGCGGCTCAGGCGGCGGGAGCGCTGGAGAGGGCCTTCCACAGCGCCCGGTAGGTGGGGTACGTGATGGCGTCGGTGACGTACCCGGCGCGCGCCAGCTCGGCGTGATAGGCGGGCAGGTTGCGCCAGGGCACGCCCATGTCGACGTGATGGGCCAGGTGCCAGCCCGTGTTGTAGGGCACGAACCAGAAGCGGGCCAGGAGGGACTGGTGCACGTTGTGGGTGGTCGCCCGGCGATCCTTGCTCCGCTCGAGCCCACCGTGCTCCGCGATGGAGCGCAGGCGGTTGAGGACCCGCCACTGGGTCATCCACGGGAGCCACCACAACACGGGGTAGATCCACCAGCGCCCGGTGGCCACCCACATGGCGGCCCACAGCGCCGCCTGGACCCCGAGGATGGAGAGGGCGATGGGCCGGAAGGAGGCGTTGCGGACGCCCTTGATCAAGGGGACGAAGTTCTTCCAGCCCGAGATGCCCACGGCGTCCCGCAGAAGGCGCCGTCGCAGCGCGGCCCGGGTGCAGGGGTAGGGCCGGTAGAAGGCCAGGTCGGGCTCGTCGGGGCCGAACTCGTCGCGGTGGTGGGCGAAGTGGACGCGGCGATAGAGCTGCACCGGGGTGAAGGTCGGATAGGCGATGACCCAGGTGCCGATCCAGTCGTTCCACCGCTTGTTGGTGAAGAGGAGCTTGTGCGCCGCCTCGTGCATGAGGATGGCGAATCGGGCGTACATCGGCCCCATGAGCACGAAGGCGATCAGGTAGCTCCACCACGTGTCGATCCACACGGCGCCGCCGATGAGGAGCGCCACGTAGGCCCAGACCGACACCACGGTGAGGGCGTTGCGCAGGTTGTCGATGCGGCGCAACGACGACCGCAGCCCGGGCACGGCCATGCCGTTGGCCAGCAGCCGCTCACTGGGGAGGACGTCGGGCCTCTCGCTCGCTGCGGGCACCATGGTGGCGGCCATGCCCGTATATTACACTGCATAATCAAGTGACACAAGAGAGTAATGCTCCGTTCACCGCCCGTTCGGTCATGGCCAGCGCCCTGCTGGGCATGGATCCGCCCGAGCTGCCGGTGGCCCAGCTGGTCCGCCTGACCGGCCTCTTCGGCATCGGCGAGAACCGGGCCCGGGTGGCCCTGAGCCGCATGGTGGCCCGGGGGGAGGCGACGACCGACGGTGCGGGGCGCTACCGGCTGGCCGGCCGCCTCCTGGAGCGCCGGCGCCGCCAGTCGGCCAGCCGGTCGGGGGCGACGGTGGACTGGGCCGGGCAGTGGCAGTTGGCCGTGGTGACCACGGCGGGGAGCACGGCCGAGGTGCGGGTGGAGCGCCGCCGGGCCCTGGCCTACGCCCGCCTGTCCGAGCTGCGCGAGGGGGTGTGGATGCGGCCGGACAACCTGTCCACGCCACCGCCGATCGAGCTGCAGCGTGACGTCGAGTTCCTGTCGGCTCGGCCAGCCGATCCCCGTCGCCTGGCGGGACGGCTGTGGGACCTGGAGGAATGGTCAGCCCGGGCGGAGTGGTTGCTGGCCCAGCTCGAGGCCCTGGCCCCCGAGGGGCCCGACGCGCTGGCTCCGGGGTTCACGCTGTCGGCCGCCGTCCTGCGGCACCTGCAGGCCGATCCGCTACTCCCCACCGATCTCCTGCCGGCGCGGTGGCCCGGGGACCGCCTCCGGTCCTGCTACGACGAGTGGGATGACCGCTACCGCCACACGCTGGCGGCGTGGAGTCGGGCCGGTACCCACTGACCGCGCGGGCGTCACGCCGTCACGCCGCGCGGACGGGGTGCCCGGTGTGGCCCGGGAAGCGGGTGGCCAACCGCTCCGCGACCCACTGCCCGGCCAGCAGGAAGATCCAGCAAATCATGGCCAGTCCCGGCTCGAACCAGGCCAGCGCCCCGGTGAAGATCACCACGATGAAGAGCCAGACGAAGCGAAAGAACCCGGTGCGCTCGGCGCGCCGGTCGACGGCCGATTGGAGGCCGTGACGCCGGGCGAAGTACGTCACCCCCTGGGTGGCCAGGCTGGCCAGGAGCAGGTTGAAGGCGAAGATGTCGATGGCCACCGGGTTCCCCCCGAATCGCCCCAGCAGCTCGCTGGTGAACGGCATGAGCGTGATGGTGAACAAGAAGGCGAAGTTCCACCAGGCCAGTCCCTCGACGTGGCCCTCGATGGAGCGGAACACCCGGTGGTGGGTCAGCCAGAACTGGGCGATCACGTAGAACGAGACGACGTAGGCGGTGAACTGATCGCCCCCGTCGTGGCTGAGTTGCTTCCACAGGTAGCTCGCCGACTGCGTGTCCGCCTTGCTGACCCCCTCGATGGGCGGCACCACCAGTTGGAGGACCAGCAAGGTGAGGGCGATGGCCACGACCCCATCGGAGAGGGTGAGCAGCCGCTCGACGCCCGGTGTGCCGTCCGCGCCAGCTGCCGCGTCGTCCGGTACCGCGTCGTCCGGTACCGCGTCGTCCGGTACCGCGTCGTCCGGTGCCGCGTCGACCGCCTCAGGCCCGTGCTCCACCCGCCGAGTCTCCCAGACGCGCACGGCGACGAGGGGTTATTCGCGTGCCGGCATGGTCGATC
>JBKQIP010000149.1:0-7941 GCA_052148295.1 Acidimicrobiales bacterium | reverse complement strand
ACACCGATGAAGTACGCCTCTGAGCCACCGAGGCGCCGAGCCACTCGCTGGAGGATGCCCAAGGGCCTGGAGTAGTCGTCATGATGGCCCACATCGACGACCACGTTGAGCCCGAGTCGACTGCAGGCGACGACAGACCCGTAGAGCGCATCGAACAACACCGGGAGGTGCTCTTCGAGGTCGGGGCGCTCGCCCCCGGGGCGCACGCCGATCCCCGGTCGGATGACTTCGGGTGTGATGGGACCGGCGAAGGCGTCGACACCGAGGTTCAGCCAGAGCCCGTCGGAGGAATCCTGGATGGCTCGGGCCACGGTCGACTTTCCCGAGCGGGGTGTTCCGTTCAGAACGACGATGATGCCGGCGTTCGCCACTCCGACATCTCAGCGCGGGCCGGGCCCAAGCGCCATTTCTCACCCCGTCAGGCGTCCACCAGGTCATCATTCGGTTGCCGACGGGGCGAACCGCATCGCCTCGTCCGGCTTTCTGAGGCACGATGATCGCCATGGCGAGTTGGGCCGAAATGAAGCACCGCCAACGGATCCGCGTCCCCCTCTACGGGGGTCAACCCCTGCCGAGGGAGGAGATCAAGACCGTCCGGGAGGTGCTCGACGGGGTCCGCTGGGCTGCGGCGTCGCTCCACTCCTCCGCGCGCCCTTTATGGACCGAGCGTCGTCCGTGGGTCGCGTCCCATGAAGGCAGCGAGGCGTTCCCAGTCGTCGGCACCGGGAGCTGGGTCGACCTCCGCCCCGAAGGGGGCTCCAGGCTCGACCATGTTGCGGTACTGAGGTTTGATCATGGCCCGTGCCCCCTCGAGTGCCGGCACGGCGAGGGAAGGATCCAACTTGTCGATCTGTCCGGTGGCCCTGGCCAAATCCCAGGCGTGTGCGGCCAGCTCTGCCAGGTACATCTCGACCAGGGTGGCCCCCGAGTACTCCTCGCCCCATGGCATTGGGTACCTCAAGATCAAGCTGGAATCGTCGCCCCATGCTTGTGCCGCCCGTTCCGCCGCGCTCCGAAGCTGACCGGGCGCGTCGGAGAGCTCCACGTGAGGGGACTCGTCTCCGGGCGGGGGTGCCTGCCCGCGGCCGAGAGCGGCCGCCCGGTGGCCCGCCTCGACGAGGTGGTCGATCAGTCCGGCCACGTCGTACTTGGGACACGGTGTCGGTTGGCCGAGCTCGTCAGCAGTTATTCCTGACACGATCACCGCAGCGTTCTCGTAAGAGTCCAACAACGTGCCTCGGCGGTCACCATCGGCCATGCGTTCCTCCTCGGTATGACAGGCAGAGCTGACGGCTCAGAATACGAAAGGAATGAGCATCTTGGTCGAACGCTTGTACGCGGGATAGTCGTTGGGAAAGAGGCGCTCCATGATGTGCTCCTCGACGGTTGCGCTGTAGATGAAGTAAGCGCCCATCAACACGACGGCAACGAGCCAATACCAGCTGACGGCTACCGCCGTCCCGATGGCAGCGAGGATGATTCCCGAGTAGATGGGGTTGCGGATGTAGCGGTACGGCCCGGTGGTCACCAATTCCGCGTCCACCCTCTCGGACATCGGGGTGCCCCAGTTCCGTCCCAGATACACCCGTGCCCACACAGCAAGTCCCAACCCGGTCAAGAACAGGGCCATGCCGATCCCTTGGAGAATGGGGTTGCTCACGATGGCATGGTGACCTTTGAAGACGCCCGCGCGAACGATCAAGATCGCGATGACGAAAAAGGCGACCCGAAAGCCGATGAACTGTCGCATTCGTGACTGAGCTGCCCGCTTGGCCGTCAGGGCAGCCATCAGCCATGCCAACCAGAAGACGACCCACAGGCCGTAGATGAAGTACTCGACGACATACATGGACGGATTGCCATGGTAACGGGGTCAATCGTGGCGGTTGGCCACACCCACTCGCGGCGACTGGGGCACCTCGTCAACCGGCGCGTACGTAGAATCGCGGCCTTGAGTTGGACCGTCGGATAGTGAAAAAGGGGACGTGGTGGACATCATCAACTTAGGTGCCGCGGACGGCCTGCCCCCGGTGAAGTGGGCGGACGTCCTCGAAAAGCTCGATGCCGGCTCGTCACCGGCTCCGGACGCCCACAACGCTCGCACGACGTGGCTCTCGACGGTGAACGAGGATGGAAGCCCCCACGTGACTGCGGTCGGTGCGCTCTGGCTGGACGGAAGCTTCTGGTTCCAGACCGGATCGGGTACCCGGAAGAGCCGCAACGTGGCCCGCGACCCGCGCTGCTCGATCGCGGTGTCGGTCCTCGATGCAGACGTCGTCGCCGAAGGTGAAGCAGCGCGGGAGACCGACCCGGCCACACTCACACGCCTTGCCGGGGCCTGGGCGGACCAGGGGTGGCCTGCCGAACTCGATGAGACCCGCACCGGTATCACCGCCCCGTTCAACGCGCCGTCGCAGGGACCACCCCCGTGGAACGTCTATCGCATCAATCCACATTCGGTGACCGTGACACTGGGCACCGAGCCGGGCGGGCTGACCCGCTTCAGGTTCTAACCTCACCCAGCGAGGCGGCTTTCCGATCGATGCGTCTCTCCCGTCGGCATTCCGCTCGTCCTGCGGATCATTGAGGGCACTCTGGAGATCTGGCGTACGGTTCTGCCATGCCCGTCGTCTTGATCGGTCTGGGCGCGATCTTTATCGTGCTCACGTTCCTCTTGGCATTCACGATCTTCGGGGTGATCTCTGTCCTGCTCGGAGTCGCTTGCATTTCTGATGGGCACCATGATGATCGGCCGACGTGCACATGGACCGGGCACGAACTGAGGTAGTCGGCGAGACCCTGGAGCGGTTTCTCGGTTGGGCCGGGTAGTGCCCCTCCTCTCGGCGAACGGGGCGACCACGGACAGGGCGATCGATGGAATTAAGGGGGCAGTCTGCAATCGGCCGGAGTCAACCATCGGCAGATCCTCCGTTGCATGTTCGACTGAGGTCAGCTCCGGCAGACCTCGAGTGGGAAGGGACCTCAGCCCGCAAGGTCCGGCTCCGCTGTCGTCCGCATCACCTTGTCCCTCCAGAGGAACATCGCCAGTACTGCGATCGTCGACCCGATCAGGTTGTCGACGACTCGAAGGAAGATCGCCTCACGGGGCGGAAGGCCGCCGAAGGCCACCAGTAGGACGAAGATGGTCGTCACAAAGGTGATGTACAAGCCGAAGTTCACTCGTTGGACCGAAAAGGCAACGGAGCTGACCAGGACCACCAGCAGGGCCAACATGGTCGTATCTGGCCGCAGCACAACCAGGAGGAACGTGGTCAACGCTGCGCCGGCGACGCTGCCGATAACGCGGAGTAGGGCGCGCCGCCTGGTCAGATCACGATCGGGCCGCATGATGAACAAGGTCGACTCGGGGATCCAGAATCCGTCCGCCGCGTCGATCACTCGGAAGAGCACCGTTCCCGTGAAGGCGGCGAGTGCCAGGCGCAACGCGTGCCAGAGAGCGAAGTTTCGCGTAAACATCGCGCTACGAATCTTGGCCCACGCCTGGCGCACCCACGTCAGACCGACGGTGGCGGGTGGTGACGATCGCACTGAGGAGGAATTGGCGCGCTGGGTGAGGGGCCGGGCGACGAGCGTGACCAGGGCCGTGAGAAGGCCGCACAACAGCACCACGACCCCGACCTCGACCGCTTGACCATGCGACACCCTGAGGCCGGCAGCGAAGACCATGGACGTCGCAGAGGACACCCCGATCAGCGCGGCCTGGGGACTCAGGACCACCGCGAAGCCGACACCAAAGGTCCAAACGGCAACCAGCGGGAAGATGATCATGCTGTGGATGCCGAAGTACGAACCGAGAAGCGCCCCCACGGCGACGAGTGCACCTGCACCTGCCACGATCCGGGCACGAGGGCGGTGTCCCGGCTGGAAGATCGCCATGGCCGTAAAGAAGGAGCCGACAGCGCCCCATGATCCGACAAGGGGATACCCGGTTGCGATTCCGACGGCCAGGGGGATCCCCATGGAGGCGGCGGCCTGAATGCCGATGGCGTACGAAGCCTTCTCGAAGTCGAGCCGGAGCAGTCCTCGAGCAGGCGTCAGGAAAGCATCGTGGAGGGGGTCCTCGGACCTGGACGCGTCGCCGTCCCCTCCGTCGGCGGCGCGGGCGGGATCCATGGCCCATCACCGTAGGGCACGACCCTTTCGTATCCCGAGATGGTCGTGCCCGGCGCGCGGCTGGCGCGCCATCGGGCACGGTCGCTCTGGTCGCTGTCAGTGCGGAGAGAGGCCCGGAGTCCCACTTTGTCCGGTTCAACGGGATGAATGCCCTAGCCCCCTCGTGCCGCAGGGTGGCACCCAATCACTGTTGGGAGACAACCTCTCGGTGTCTGCGCGGCGTGGGGTGGGCTTGTCGACGTGTCGGCGCGTTCCCCGGTACCCTCGTGGTTGAGGTCGTGACTGGCGTTGCGAGGTGGAGTCAACCACCGGGGAGCGACCTTCGAGCCGTGCCGAGCGCCTGGGCCATTGGAGAGCAAGGAGCTCAATGTGGCCGTCGGCAGGTTGTTGGAGACATACCTCTCGCGATTCGGGATCTCCACCGAAGGGCTCTCGGTCGAGACGATCGGGTTCGCCGCCGCTCTTGATGTGGTCGCTCGTCTCGAACCAGGCGTCGCTGAGGCTGTCCTGCAGGAGCTGGGCGACCAGCGCAGTCACCTGAAGCTGATAGCCAGCGAGAACTTTGCGAGCCCAGCGGTGCTGTTGGCGATGGGGAACTGGCTGAGCGACAAGTACGCCGAGGGCGCGCCCGGTCATCGAATGTATGCCGGGTGTGACAATGTCGACACGGTCGAGTCGCGGACGAACGAACTGGCCTGTGCCCTCTTCGGCGCCGACCACGCGTATTCACAGCCGCACAGTGGAATCGACGCCAACCTGGTGGCGTTCTGGGCGGTCCTGTCTCAGCGAGTGGAGTCGCCGGCCCTGCAACGCCTCGCGGCACGCCACGTGAACGATCTGTCCGATGAGGACTGGGAGATGGTGCGCCAGCAGCTCGGCAACCAAAAGTTGCTGGGGATGTCGCTCCAGGCGGGCGGTCACCTTACCCACGGCTTCCGTCCCAACATCTCCGGAAAGCTCTTCCGCCACCGTTCCTACAGCGTCGACCCCGACACCTTCCTGTTGGACTACGACGTGGTCCGGCAGCGGGCGCACGAAGAACGGCCGTTGATTCTCATCGCCGGCTACAGCTCCTACCCACGGCTCGTGAACTTCCGTGTGCTACGAGAAATCGCGGATGAGGTCGGCGCAACGTTCATGGTCGACATGGCGCACTTCGCCGGCCTCGTCGCCGGCAAGGTGCTCACCGGTGACTACGACCCAGTCCCTCACGCCCACATCGTGACCACCACGACGCACAAGACCCTGCGCGGTCCACGCGGCGGGATGGTGCTCTGCCAGGGCGACCTCGCCGAGTTCGTCGACCGCGGCTGTCCGCTGGTACTCGGTGGTCCACTTCCGCACGTCATGGCCGCCAAGGCCGTAGCCCTAGCTGAGGCGGCGGAGCCGTCGTTTCGCCAGTACGCAGAAGCAGTAGTCGACAACGCGCGGGCGCTCGCACAGGGTCTGGTCGCTGGTGGCATTCCTGTGGTAACCGGCGGAACAGACAACCACCTCGTACTCGTCGATGTCCGCAGGTTCGGGCTCAACGGGCGCCAAGCAGAGGCGGCGTTGCGAGCCGCGGGCATTACCTTGAACCGCAACGTCGTACCCGACGAGACGAACGGGTACTGGTACACGAGCGGCCTGCGACTGGGCACACCCGCCGTCACTACGCTCGGCATGGGTGCCAACGAGATGGGCGAAATTGCCGAGATCGTCGCCGCTGTTCTCCGTGCCAGCTCCGCCGGCGTCGTGACATCCGGACCAAGCAAGGGCAAACCCTCGCTCGTGCAGTTCCGCCTCGAGGAGCGCATCGCCCGCACCGCACGCTCGAAGGTTGCTGACCTGCTGACACGACACCCGCTCTATCCAGAAATTGCACTGTGACCTCCGACAGGTGCAACCACTCTGGTCCGCCCCAGAAGTGCCGATCAGCTGCACCCCAGGCCGGCGTGGTGGGTCACGTGCCGGGGCTGCGGTCCGACCGGGTCATTGGGCCGTGCATCGGGTCATTGGGCAGTGCATCGGGCAGGCGATACCGGGCGCGCGGCTGAGGCTTGTGACGGAAAGCTCGAGGATCGGCACATCTCTCCCGGTCCCCCTCGCGTCCGGGGCTGAGAATCACGAGATGGTTGCAATGCTCACCAGCACGTAGAACTGCCCGGCGAACAGGACCACACCACCTACTTCGGCGGCCAATGCGTCCGCATCAAAGTGTCTGCGGAAGACTCTGTAGATGTCTCCCCCGGGCAGGGGCCGCTCTTGCCACTCCTCAGCGTTCACTCCCTGGGGGCGACCGGCGTCAAGGATTACGACCTCGGACGCAACCCGGTGCGCCTCCGCAAGAAAGAATTCACGCTCACCTGGAAGAAGCAAGCCATAAAGGTGGGCGGAGAAGTGGCGGTCGACGGCGTGGGGCCCTAAGGGGAGGAGCATGGCATCTGCCTGGATCACGGGTACTCCCGGAGCTTCGGTGCGCAGAACGTCGAGCGCCTTTCGACTCTGGTCGATGGCGATGCCCCTCCCCGCAAGGTATCGGGTGAACGTGCCTGGCCCGGCACCCACCTCGACAAAGCGGACCGCGGAGAGTTCACCAACGAGGCGCTCGAGCTGCGCGGCTTCAGCGGCGATGTCTTCGACTTCGACGGTGACGCCCAGCCCCGTCCAGTAGGCGTGGGCGTTGGCCAGACCAGGCAAGCGTCCAGGCACCCGCCGGTCGTAGTACGCCCAGAGTGATCGACGATGCTGCTCTCGTTCGTCGGACGATCTTCCGGTCACCGACGGAGCGCCATCATCCGGATTGTCACGCATCCATGCTTGCAGCTGCTCCTGCCGTAAGTCCGCCCTGCCCCCGTTGTGCGAAGTGCCCTACCCATCCGGCGAACGGGGCGACCCTGGGACACCGTGCTCGGTGAGCCTACGGGGGCACCCGTGTTCATTGAAACGGGACAATTCAGGTGCTCGGGCAGCGCTTCTACCCTGCCTCAAATGGGCAGGTTCCGGACGCTGAGATCCTGGAGCCCGATGACTTGGACGAGACGGAGCTGGTCGGCATCGGGGCTGGATGGTTCGGCGGTGTAGACGACGAGCCTCAGATCCGAACCGGCGACGGTGAGCACATCGCAGTCGAGCGTGATGGGTCCAACTTCGGGATGAACGATCGTTTTGCTGCTCGAGCCGCTGGAGTTGACCATCCGCTCTGCCCACAGCTTGGCGAATCGCGGACTGGCTTGTCGAAGCTCTTCGACGAGCTGGTGCAGCCGAGAATCGTCGGGGTAGGTGCCGACGGCCCGCCTCAGGTCGGCGACGGCGTTGGTCTCGAAGTCGTCGACCTCGTCGTTGCTCCTGCGCACCCGGGTCGACTTGCCGGTAAACGTTCGCCAGAGCAGATTTCGATCCAGTCCGCTGACGGTCGAAGGGTCACCCATGAGCGCGGCCCAGGCGGCGTTCCAAGTGATGATCGTCCAGGCCGGGTCGTAGACGGCTACCGGCAGATCAGCCAATCGGTCGACCAGCCGTTGCACGCTGGGCGGCACATGGGCTGTCACGGCGGATCTCTTCGGCGGGGCCTGGCCGGCGACGGTGTAGAGGTGGTCGCGCTCCTCGACAGTCAGTCGCAAGGCGCGAGACAGGGCTGCGAGGACTTGGGTCGAAGGGTTGGTTGCTCGTCCCTGCTCTAGACGAACGAGATAGTCGACCGAGATGCCGGCCAACGACGCCAACTCTTCTCGGCGCAGACCGCGGGTCCGGCGGGACGAACCAGTGGGCAGGCCTGCGTCAACGGACTGTAGCCGGTGACGCCAGACCTGGATGTAGGGGCCGATT
>JBKQIP010000148.1:0-35370 GCA_052148295.1 Acidimicrobiales bacterium | reverse complement strand
GGCGGGGGCTGCCCCCCCCCGGCGCCCCGGGTCGGCCGGATCTCGGGCGGCCTCGCCCCACCCTGCGGTCGCCGGGACCCCCCACCTCGACGATGTGTCACACGAGCACGAAGTCACGCCGGTCACGGGGCTCCGGGGCTCCGGGGCCCTGGGGCTCCGCCGCCTGTCCCTGAATCAAGGTGTGGACCTAGCCAGAAGTGGTCTTCAGCTGCAGGATGTCCTTCTTGGGGTTCCACTGATAGACGAACACCGGTCCGTCCCCGTCACCGTGACCCGCCGAGAATGCGAACGTCCCGTCTCCTCCGGGGAGGGTGAGGTGTCCGAGCGATGCGGCCCCTTTGGCCAGCGTCTGGTTGTTGAGCGTCTTGCCGGCGGACTTGACGAAGTCGGTGAACAGAGCCATCTGCTGGCAGGCAAGCTCCGGCGCCGTCCACGTGACCGGGGTGGACGACGTCGCCGTCACCGGGTCGTTGATGGTCGCGCCGGGCTCGGCGGCGTGGATGGTGGCGATACAGCGCTTCATCGCCGGGTCGTCCCACACCACGGCGACCGGCGGGTAACCACCGGCCGTCAGCGCGTCCTTGATGATCGACTGCTTGTACCCAATTTTGTTGGTGACGTAGGCATCCAGATCGATGTAGTCGGTCGCGATGATGCGTGGACGGTAGGTGCTCTGGTTGTCCTGGAGCGCTTCTGGCCAATCGTCGCCGGCGTTGCCGACCGCCACGACGGTGTTCACCCCCGACGACTCGAATTTCTCCGCGATGACGCTGAACTCCTGGTTGAACGCCGCCGTGTCGGAGTCCGGCACACTGTTGATGGCGGTCTGGACGACGTTCACCTTCAGCTTGTGCAGGGCGGGGATGACGAGGTTCATCTCGTCCTGGTCGGCGGACGTACCCACCACGCCGACCTTCTTCCCGGCGAAGCCGCCCTCCTGCTTGAAGATGGCCATCTCCCTGGGGATGAGATCGCTGTCGGAGATGATGTTGTTGAACCACGGTGCCTTGGCTTGCGCCGCCTGGGCGGCAGTCAGCGAGGCACCGATGATCGGCGTGTCGTGGGCGGTCAGGTAGCAGGCCACGTCGGCCGCCTGGAAGAAGCCCAGCACCATGAACACGTTGTCGTCTTCGGTCAGCTGAGTGCAGGCGGTGGCCGCTCCTGTCGTCCCCAGCGGGTCGACCGGAGCGAACACCGGAATGATCTTCCGTCCGTTGATCCCCCCATGGGCGTTGATCTGCTTGATGAGCGTGGTGTAGGCGACCGGGTAATTGCCGGGATTCACATTGATCAGGTTCCTGATGGCCGCCACATCGGGATAGGTGATGCCGACCTTGATGCTGGTAGGGGTGACGCCCTGTCCGGATTGGGCGGCGCCCGCAGCGGCGCCCGCCGCGACCAGTTGGATCATCGCGGTCATGGAACAGAGAAGTACTGCGACCGCGGCGATGACTTTATGCATCGGTATCCTTTCTGCTCATCGCGGACCGTGAGTGCCCATACGGGCACTCCCTCCCTCTTGTTCCGTCCCGTGGTTGTCGGCAGAGAAGTCCGGGGCAGGGCCGAATCGCTGAAGGATACGTACTCGAGAGGGGAGAAACGCCGCGACCCCGGTGAAACGCCTCAGGCGTCACGGCCTCGGTCCTCCTTCTCCCGGTTGACGGGACGGGCGCGCGCTCGCTCGAGGCCCGGGTACCGACGTGGGTGGCGTACGAGGTGTCGGCAACGAGTTGGAGGCCGGCCCGCGGAGGGGCCCCCGTGGTCGCAGCGGCGACGGACCGGTCCTCGCGCCACCGGTCGAGGTAGGGATCGAGGTAGGGGCGTCAAACATCTCGTTACGGGCGCCGGCGGCGCCGTGTTGCCGGACCACGAATCCCCCCTCGCTGCGGCAGAGTGAGTCAACGCTCGCTTTTGTGCAGAACGACCGAAGGTATGCGCCATGCGGGGCGCCGTCAAGGGCCCCTCCGGGTGCAAGGGAGCGCGAGACGCTTCCCGGATACCCCCATGCGGCATGGATCAACCGCCATTCCCCATATACGCTGGCGCGATGACTGATCTCCAGGGCAGCTACCTTGTCGTGTCGAGCGGCTTCGGCGCCGCGGTGAAGGCGGTGGGCCCTGACCAGTGGGGGGCTCAATCCCCCTGCGAGCAGTGGACGGCACGTGATCTGTTGACCCACGTGGTCGAGAATCATCGGGGCGTGATCGCCAGTGTGCGGGGTGGGGAATCCGAGCCCCTGGGTGCTGACGAGGACCCCAAGCAGGCCTGGGAGAACGCCGCTCGTGCCATCGGTGACATCGCCGGCGATTCGGAGGCAGCGGCCACGGAGGTGGACGGGCCGGCGGGCAAGATGCCTGCGGGTCAGATCATCGGCCAGTTCGTGACCATGGACGTGCTGGTCCACACCTGGGACCTGGCACGAACGATCGGTGCGGACGAGCGCCTCGACGAGGACTCCGTCCGCCAGGCCTATGAGGCTCTCAAGCCGATGGACGCCATGATCCGCCGGCCCAACGTCTTCGGGCCCAGGTTGGACCCACCCGAGGGGGCGGATCTGCAGACCGAGTTCCTTTACTTTTTGGGCCGGCGGGCGTAGCGAGGGCGACAGGCCCGCTGCACCCCGAACCGGCGGTCGGTGCTGCCCAGATCGACCGTTTCCTCGCTCACCGGTGTCTCCCCTGTCGTGACGCGGGGCCGGTGTGGGCGCTGATGTGAGCGCTGGTCACGGGGCCCCCGCCGCCAGCTCCGCCAGCAGGTCCTGGCTGTAGGCCACCCGGCCGGTAAGGCTCCGCGGCGGGCGACTGCAAAGCGCCAGCGCAGCCTCCGCCATCACCTCGGGGTGCTCGACGACCTGGTTCGGGTCGTCGGGGCGGACCAGATGGTGAAAGACCGTGCCCGGGGTGGGCACCACCCTGTTCGGAGAGAGCGAGTTGACCGCGACGTTCGCTTCCCACATCTCCGCGGCCAACCCCGTCGTCAAGCGCTCCAGGGCCGCCTTGACCATCCCGTACACCGTGCTGCCGCCACGCCCCATCGGGCCCGGCGGGAGGGAGGGGTGGCGCGACGCGCCCGACGAGATGTTGAGTATCCATCCCTGGCCGGCCGCTGCCATGCCGGGAAGGACCCTCTGCGCGAGGTCCATCGGGGCGTAGACCTGGACCTCGAACATCAGCTGCAGGCGCTTCGGTGCGAAGTCGGCGATCGGGCTGAAGAAGGCGACGGCCGCGTTGTTGACCAGGATGTCGATGGGTCCGATGACGGCTTCGGTCTCTTGGATCAGCCGCTCCCGCTCCTCGGGCCTCGACAGGTCTGCCGCGATGGCGACCGCGTGCCCACCGTCCTTGGTGATCGCCCGGACGGTCTCTTCGAGGCTCCCCGCGAACTGGCTGGTTCCCGGCTCGACCGTCCTGGCGGTCACCGCCACGGTGGCACCTGCGGCGGCGAAGCGCTCTGCGATCGCCGTCCCGATCCCCCGGCTGGCGCCGGTGACCATGGCAGTGCGGCCGGCGAGGAGGCTGCTCGTCATCGGTCCTTCTCCCTGTGTTGTTGTTCCTTGTCCCGGTCCCGGTCCCAGTCCACCCGTGCCCTGAGAACTTCTCTTCGGCTGCCATCGGCGCGCCGTGGGTCGCTCTCGATGGTCTCGAGAGGGAGCGCTTCGGCCCGTCGGGCGACTCGACCACCCACGTTGGCCAACCGCCCGGCGTCAGTCTTGCAAAGTCTGTCGGCCTCAGCCGGTGTGCGAGGGGCGGCCCAACCACGACCAGCCACTAGATTTTCCGCGTCCAGTGACGCCGCTTCCCTGGGAAGGTTGCCTATTACGACGTCCCCGCCTATCACTATCCGAGTGGATGGCGTCTGGAGATGCCTCCTGTGGGTGACCCACGACGTCGTGACACCCTCGGTTGGCGTTCTGGCCCATCCAGGACTGGGGATCGGTAGGGAACGGACCCCCGCGTTGATGCGAGCCATGTGTGCCTCCTCGACCCGGGCTGGCATTGAGCCAGCTCCCCCGAATGGACCACGGAGGGTCACCATCCCTCCACCGGCACAGACCCTGGAGGCGGCGCCCGGATTCGAACCGGGGTACGGGGCTTTGCAGGCCCCTGCCTAAACCACTCGGCCACGCCGCCGTGACAGCAGGGCGGTCAGCCTACTGTGCGGCGCAATTGCCCCCTCGATACACCCCGCCGTCCGCCCCCGCCATCGATCGCCCCCGCCATCCATCCGCACCCGCCATCCATCGCCCCCGGAGCCGCCCGGACGACACCCGTTCCGGGGACCACGCCCGCCGTCTGCCACCTCCGCCCCGGTCCGCCCCAGGCGGTCGCCCGGCGGTGCCCGCTACTTCCTGAGCCGGTGCACCAGCCAGAAGGCGCCCACGATGAGGGCGACCACCACGATGACCTTCACGAAGAAGAAGATGATGCCCACGATGCTGCTGAGGACCCAAAAGGCGATCAGCGCCCCGATGACACCCACGCAGACCATGGCGGTGACGTGGGCCAGGGTGACGGGCTTCTTGTTCTCTTGCTTGCTCACATCTTTGCTCACGGACCCAATGCTACGTTCCCGCCATGCCCCCTGATGCGTCACTGCGCGAACGGCGTGGTGTGCTGCTCTCGCGGCTCGATCTCAAGGGGGAGGCCTTCTGCCGGGCCTACGCCGCCGAGGCCGACCAGTGGCTCTCCGCCCTGGCCGAGCGGGCCGCCGGCGATTCGGCCCGCCACCTGGCCCTTTTGGCCGTCGGAGGCTACGGAAGGAGCTCGCTCTGCCCCTACCGCGACCTCGATGTGGTCCTGGTCCACAACGGGCACCGCGACATCAAGGCGGTGGCCGACGCCATCTGGTACCCGGTGTGGGACGAGGGCGTCCACCTCGACCATTCCGTGCGCCGGCCCGCCGAGGTCCTCTCCGCCGCCGCCGAGGACGTGCGGGTGGCCCTCGGGCTGCTCGACGGCCGCCGGGTCTGGGGCGAACCGAAGGTGGCCGAGCCGCTGCTGGCCAAGGCCCGGACCGCCTGGCACGACCGCCTGGGCACCTTGTACCTGCCGGCGCTCGAGGCCCAGATGCGCGAGCGGCGGCGCGCCGCGGGGGACGTGGCGTTCCTCCTCGAGCCCGACCTGAAGGAGAGCCACGGCGGGCTGCGTGACGTCAGCGTGTTGCGGGCCCTCTCCGCCTATGCCCCGCTGCTGGCCGACTACGCCGATCTGGCCTCGGTGGAGGAGGCGGCGGACCTGCTGACCAAGGTGCGGGTCGAGTTGCACCGGATAGCCCGGCGCGAGCAGGACCGGCTGCTCCTTCAGGACCAGGACCAGGTGGCGGCCTCGCTGGAGTACGCCGATGCCGACGCGCTGATGTTCGCCGTGTCGGAGGCCGGGCGGCAGATCGCCTGGGTCAGCAACGACGTGTGGCGCCGGCGCCGGCTGTGGGACCCCACTCCCCCACCGCGTCGCCGCCTCCGTCGCGGCGGCGGCCCCCATCACGACGCGGCGCTCCCGCAACCCGACGAGCCGGACATGGTCGACATCGAGGGGGAGATCGCGCTGGCGCCCACCGCGGCGGTCTCCACCGACGCCTCGCTGGCCTTCCGCCTGGCCGCCACCGCGGCGGAGCTCGACCGGCCCATCGCCAAGGGGTCCCTGCACCGCCTGGCCGACCGCATGCCCCCGCCCACCGACCCGTGGGCGCCGGCCGTGCTGGCCGCGCTGGTACGCCTGCTGGCCGCGGGCCGCCCGGCCATCGACACCGCCGAGTCCCTCGACCAGCACGGCCTGCTGGTGCGCCTCATCCCCGAATGGGCCGCCGTGCGCAACAAGCCGCAGCGCAACGCCTACCACGTCTACACGGTCGACCGGCACCTGTTGGAGGCCGCCGCGTTGGCGTCCGAGCTCACCGGCGCGGTCGAGCGACCCGACCTGCTGCTCGTCGGCGCCCTGCTCCACGACATCGGCAAGGGCTACCCGGGCGACCACACGGCGGTGGGCATGGAGATCGTCCGGGTCGTGGCGACCCGCATGGGGTTCGACGCCGGCGACGTGGAGACCCTGGTCGATCTGGTGCGCTACCACCTCCTGCTGCCCGACACGGCCACCCGGCGGGATCTCGACGACCCCACCACCGTCTCCACCGTGGCCCGGGCGGCCGGCGACCGGGTCACCTTGCACCTCCTCGGGGCCCTGACCGAGGCGGACAGCCGGGCCACCGGCCCGTCGGCCTGGGGACCGTGGAAGGCCGGGCTGGTGGCCGAGCTGGTGGCGCGGGCCGACCGCGAGCTCTCGGGCCAGCACCAGCCCCACGAACCGGCCCCCCTCCCGCCGGCCTACCGCCTCATGATGGACGAGGTCCGGGCCAGCGGGCTGCCCTCGGTGTCCCTCGAGCCTCCCCAGGTGGTGGTGGCCGCCCCGGACCGCCCGGGCCTGCTCTCCTCGGTGGCCGGGGCCCTGGCCCTGCACGGCATGGACGTGCGGGCGGCCAACGTGGCCGGTGAGGACGGCGTCGCCGTCGAGGTGTTCACGGTGGAGGTGGCCCGCGGCACCTGGCCCGACACCGCCCGGCTCCGCACCGACCTGGCCGCCGTCCTGTCCGACGGGGTGGCCCTCGGGGAGCGCCTCAGCGAGCGGGAGCGCACCTATCCGGTGCGCCGGCAGTCGGCCGCCCACGTCCCCGGCAGCGACGTCAGCGTGGACAACGACGCCTCGGCCACCTCCACGGTGATCGAGGTCAGGGCGCCCGACGAGGTGGGCCTGCTCCACCGCATCACCCGCTCCCTGTTCGAGGCCGACCTCGATGTGGTCTCGGCCCGTGTGTCCACCCTGGGTGAGCTGGTGGTGGACGCCTTCTACGTGCGGGAGGCCACCGGGGGCAAGGTGACCGAGCGCGGGCGCCTCGACGAGATCAAGGCCGCCATCTGGGCCGCCCTGCGGACCTGACCGGCCGGGGGCACTGGTAACATCCGCATCACCTATGGGTGGGGCACGGCACGCGGAGGATCCAGGGACGCACTCGCGGGTGTGGCTGATCGTCGCGCTGGTCGTGTGCCTGGCCCTGGTGGCCGGGGGCGTGCTCCTGGTGAACCGGTCGCACAACAACGCCTCGGCGGCGCCCTCGACGCCCCCCAAGCCGCTGACCGTGGTGACCACCGCGCCCACCGGGACCAGCGTGGCCGGCGGCTCGGCCATCACCGTGCAATTCTCCACCGATCTGGCGGCCGGGAGCCCGATGCCCACCCTCTCGCCGGCCGTCGCCGGGGCCTGGTCGGCCCTCTCCCCGTCGCTGCTCCAGTACCAGGCCACCGGACCGCTCGTCCCGGGCGTGACCGAGACCATCAGCGTCCCCGGCGGCAGCACGGGCGTGGTGGGCTCGCGAGGGCAGCACCTGGCCGCCACGGTGACCAGTTCCTTCACGGTGGCGCCGGGGTCGACCCTCCGGCTGCAACAGCTCCTGGCCCAATTGGGCTATCTCCCCCTCACCTTCACCCCGGCAGCCCCCGTTACCTCGCCCACCCAGGAGGCCGACCCCCAGGCGGGGACCTTCACCTGGCGCTGGGCCAACCAGCCGGCCTCGCTGACGTCGCTGTGGGCGGCGGGCGTCCCCAACGTCATCACCCAGGGCGCCGTCATGAACTTCGAGGCCCAGCACGGACTGACCACCGACGGCGAGGCCGGACCCGAGGTGTGGACGGCCCTCCTGGCCGCCACCCAGAGCGGCCAGGCCAACGCCAACACCTACGACTACGTCTACGTGAGCAAGGACCTGCCCGAGACGGTCACCGTCTACCAGAACGGCGCCGCGGTGTACCAGACACCGGCCAACACCGGGGTGGCTGCGGCGCCGACGGCCGACGGCACCTTCCCCGTCTACGAGCACCTGACCAGTACCACCATGAAGGGCACCAACCCCGACGGCTCGACCTATGACGACCCCGGTATCCCCTGGGTGAGCTACTTCAACGGCGGTGACGCCCTCCACGGGTACCCGCGGGCCTCCTACGGATTCCCCCAGAGCGACGGGTGCGTCGAGATGCCCATCGCCAACGCCGCCGTCGTGTTCCCCTACACCCCGCTGGGCACCCTCGTCACGGTCTCCTAGGCAGCCCGGACCGCCCCGAAGGCGGGACCGGGACCACGTAGTCTCTCTCCCCAATGCGAGTGCTCGGCATCATCGGCAAGGTCCTGATCGGTGCCGGCGTCATCATCCTCCTCTTCGTGGTGTACCAGGTGTGGGGCACCGCCATCCAGGAGGGGCACACCCAGAACGCGCTCCGCCACACCTTCGTCCACGACGCCAAGGCCAAGGGAAGCCAGCTGCAGAAGGCGCTGGAGGCCGCCATCGCCGAGGACAAGCTGCCGACGGGCCCGCCGGTGGTGGCCGCCACCACCGCGCAGCCGGCCGAGGGCCAGCCCATCGGGCAGATCCGCATCCCCGTCATCGCCATCAACCAGATCGTGGTCCAGGGGACCGCCACCCAGGACCTGCGCAAGGGCCCCGGCCACTACATCGGCACGCCCCTGCCCGGGCAGGAGGGGAACGCCGCCATCGCCGGGCACCGCACCACCTACGGGCACCCCTTCTACAACCTCAACGAGGTGCAGCCGGGCGACCCGATCGTCCTGATCACGCTCCAGGGCATCTTCGTCTACGACGCCACCAAGAGCCAGGTGGTGTCCCCCAACGACAACACCGCGCTGGCCAACAGCGCCGGCGCCCACCTGACCCTGACCACCTGCAATCCTCGCTTCAGCGCCTCGACCCGGCTGGTGGTGACGGCGGTCCTGGCCCACTCCAAGCTCTTCGCGGGCGTGGCCCAGGGCACCCGCAAACCGGTGAAGCCCGAGAAGCCCCAGAGCGGCGGCCTGGCCGGGAACACCAACGGGCAGCTGGTGGTGGCCGTGCTGTGGGCCGCCGCCTTCCTGCTCGTGCTGGCCCTGGTCCTGGTGCTGGCCGCCCGCTTCCGGCGCCGGCGCTGGAGCATCTACCTCGTGGGCACCCTCGGCCTGCTGGTGGTGCTCTACGTCTTCTTCGTCGCCGTGTCGCCCCTGCTGCCCGCCAGCTTCTGACCGTGCCCGGGGCGGTGGCGCTGCCCGAGCAGTTCCGGGGCTTCGCCGCCAGTGTGGCGCGGGACGGGTGCGCCACCTACGACGCCATCTGCCGCAGCGTGGCGGACGACGCCGGCATCTTGGGCCTCCTGTCCCAGGCGCCGCCGGCGCAGCGCCGGCCCAACCTGCTCCTGGCGGCCGTCCACTTCCTGCTCCTGGGCGGCTCGGCCCACCCCCTGGGGACCCACTACGACACCGTGGCGGCCTACACCGGACGGGAGGCGACGGCACCCGTGGGGGTCGTGGCGGACCAGTTCAGGGACTTCTGCCTCACCCACCGGGCCGCCCTGCTCGCGCTCATCGCCACCGGCAGCACGCAGACCAACGAGGTCGGTCGCTGCGCCGCGCTCCTCCCGGCGCTCGCCCACATCGCCGCCCCGACGGGGCCCGAGCCCATGGGCCTGCTCGACCTCGGCACCTCGGCCGGGCTCAACCTGCTGTTCGACCGCTACGCCTACTGCTACCGCCAGCGTGAGGGCGGGGCGGTGGCGATGGCCGGTGATCCCTCGTCGGCGGTCGGGCTCGACTGCACGGTCCGCGGCGAGCTGGCCTCGCTCCCCCCCTTGGAGCCGCCGGTCCTCCCGGACCGGGCCGGCCTCGACCGCGCCCCGATCGACCCCCGCTCGGACGACGGCGCCCGCTGGCTGCTGGCCTGCCTGTGGCCGGACAACCTGGCCCGGTTCGGCCGCCTGCGCGCCGCCCTCGACATCGCCCGCCGCGACCCTCTCCGGCCCGCCCTCCACACCGGCGACATCGTCGACCGGCTGGAGGAGGTGGCCGCCACCGTGGCCCCGGGGCGACCGCTGGTCGTCTTCCACTCCTGGGTGGCCGCGTACCTGACCGAGGCCCGCCAGCGCGAGCTGGTCGAGGCCGTCCGCGCCCTGGGCGCGGTGCGCCCGGTCCACTACCTCTACGCCGAGTCGCCGGTGGAGACGCCGGGGCTGCCCACTCCCCCGGCCCCCGAGGTCCACGCCACGTCGCACCTGGCCACGGCCCTGGTCCACCTCCCGCCCCGGGGCGAGGGCGGGACGGGGGGCGGGTCCGCGGGGCGGGGGGCGGGCCGGGCCGCGGACCCGGCGGCGGTGCGGCTGGCCGACCTGCACCCCCACGGGCGCTGGCTGCGCTGGTGGGTCACTCCGGATCCGGGCCCCAGGGGGCGTCGCGGCGAGCGGGCACCTGCACCCCGTCCCCGGTGACCATGGAGGCCGAGCCGACCGAGCTCCGCCCGAACCGGTTCCGTATGGCATCGACCGCCGCCGTCACGTCCTGCCACGACTGCTCGCGTGACGACGCGCTCTGCGTGCCCTCGCCGCGCCCGTCCCCCAGGTCGAAGGACAGCTGGTCCCCACCGCTCCCGCTCAGGTTGGACGCGCTGACGCCCAGCAACCGGACGCCGTCGGCGACCTCCACGCCGGCCAGGAGCGCCGCCGCCACCTGACCGATCGCCCCCCCGGTGGTGATGGCCCGCCCCAGGGTGTGCGAACGGGTCTGCAGGGAGAGGTCGGGGAACTTGACCTTGACCGTGATGGTGCGCGCCGAGCTCGAGGCGCCGCGCAACATGGTGGCCACCGATTCGGCCATCCGCAGCACGTGGCGCTCGAGCACGGCCCGGTCGACCAGGTCCTCGCTGAAGGTCTCCTCGTGGCCGATGGACTTGGCCGGGCGGTCGGGCGTCACCGGGCTGGGGTCCTCGCCCCGGGCGAGGGCGGCCAGATGCCGCCCGCTGGCCTGGCCCAGGCGACGGGCCAGCGTGTCGCCCGGCAGGGCGGCCAGGTCGCCCACCGTCCGCACCCCGAGGCCGTGGAGCCGCGTCGCCGTCGCCGGGCCCACGCCCCACAGCGCCTCGACCGGGTGGCCGTGCAGGAACGCCATCTCGGCCTCGGGCCCGATGCGGACCACCCCGGGTCCCGCCACGATGCCGGCCCGCGAGGCCTTCGGCTTGGCCGCCCGCGACGCCAGCTTGGCGATCATCTTCGACCGGCCGATGCCCACCGCGCACTCCAGGGACAGAACGGATCGGACCCGCTGGCGCAGGCCGTGGGCGATGGCCTCGGGCGGGCCCAGCCGGCGCAGCGCCCCGGTCACGTCCATGAAGGCCTCGTCGAGCCCGATGGGCTCCACCAGCGGCGTGATGTCCTTCAGGATCTCGTGGAGCCGCCCGCTGATCTCGGCGTACCGGCCGTGCCGGCCGGGGAGGAACACGGCATGGGGGCAGAGCTGGCGGGCCCGGACCGACGGCATGGCCGAGCGCACCCCGAAGGCGCGAGCCTCGTAGGTGCACGACGCCACCACGCCCCGGGCGCCCGCACCCCCGACGATGACGGGTCGACCGGCGAGCGTCGGGTCGTCCAGCACCTCGACCGACGCGAAGAAGGCGTCCATGTCGACGTGCAGGATGGCGGGGACGGCGGGGGGTTCACCCACGGAGGGTCAGGCGGCGGAAGCCCTCGGCGTAGCGGGCCCCGGCCCGGCGCCCCTCCTCTTCGGCCCGGCGCCGCACGGCATCGCCCGCCCACCCATTGGGGTCGGCGAACTGGGTGCGGTGGCACTCCACCGCGGCCGCCTTCAGGTCGATCGTGTCGGACACGTCGATCCAGACGTCGGGCTCGAGCGTGCCCG
Organism: Acidimicrobiales bacterium; assembly: GCA_052148295.1. Taxonomy (GTDB): domain Bacteria; phylum Actinomycetota; class Acidimicrobiia; order Acidimicrobiales; family RAAP-2; genus Bog-473. The sequence goes on along the minus strand of JBKQIP010000148.1, from coordinate 23,656 downwards.
AGAGCAGGACGGTGCCCACCTGATGGGGCGGCCCGGCGCCGGGAAAGTAGTGCGGGAGGGCGGCCCCCGGCGACACGGCGTCGAGCAGGGTGATGCCGGCGACGCGGTGGTCGCGGTGGTTGAAGTACTCCTGACCGAAGAAGAGCGCGGTGGGGTCGTGGCCGCACACCACGTCGGGGCGGATCCGGCGCACCCATTCGACCAGAATGCCGCGGAGGACCTCGGAGTCGACCAGCTCGCCGTCGGGATAGCCCAGGTTGGCCACCTCCCGGACCCCGATCAGGGTCGAGGACGCCTCCAGTTCGGCCGCCCGGACGGCGGCCAGGGACGCGGGCTCCGTCGCCGCGTCCGAGGTCCCCTTGCCGCCGTCGGTGCACACGACCAGATGGACCGCGGCGCCCGCCTTGGCCCAGCGGGCCAACGTCCCCCCGCATGCGACGTCGGCGTCGTCGGGATGGGCGTACACGGCGAGGACCACCTCGGGGAGGTCGTCCATCACCGGCGCTTGGGCTCCGTGGTCTTGGTCAGCAGCCCCATCTCGCGCTGGAAGTCCCCCGCCTCCTCGAAGCCCTTGTAGACGCTGGCGAAGCGCAGATAGGCCACGTCGTCGAGGGCCTGCAACCGCTCGAGCACGGCCACGCCGACCTGCTGGCTGCTCGGTTCGCTGGTGGCGCCGCGCAGCGCGTCCTCGACCTGCTGGGCCAGTTCCTCCATCTGGGCGTCGGACACCGGCCGGTTCTTGCAGGCCGCCCGCACGCCGGCCACGACCTTGGCCCGGTCGAAGGGCTCCCGCAGGCCGGTCCGCTTCACCACCCAGAGGGGCACTTCCTCCACCCGCTCGAAGGTGGTGAAGCGACGCCCACAGCCCAGGCACTCGCGTCGGCGACGGATGGCACCGCCGTCCTCGGCCAGACGCGAGTCGACGACGCGATCGTCATCGATGGCGCACCATGGGCATCGCACACTGCCGACGATAGTCAGGGAATCAGCAGGTGCTCCCCGGGCACGACGGTGGGAGCACCGCTCTCCGCCTCGAGGCGTCGCACCATGCCGGCGACGTTGCCCCGGTCCACCCGCTGGGCGATGGAGGTGAGGGTGTCGCCGCTCTGCACCACGTACTCCTGCCCCACGGCGGGGGCCGAACCTGCGATGGGCTTGCCCCCGATGGCCCGGATGGGGAGGGCCAGCAGCACGAGCAGTCCCAGGACCGCCAGGGCCAGGACGACCCATCGGGCCTGGATCCGACGCGAAGGCGCCGGCCGCGACGGCTCGGCCAGCAACTGCAGCCTCGGAAAAGAGGTTTCGTATTCCAGTTCCAGTGCGACCGACATCGCATCTCCTTGTTCGAACACCTGTTCGCTTGTCTGGTATTCCAGCACGAACAGGTGTTCGGTGTCAACCAATTCATCGAACGCCTGTTCGCCGTGCATGCGGGCCAGCGTACGGAGGGGCTGTGACACCGGTGTGGGGGCCCGTACCGAACAGATGTTTGCTTTTGGCGTCCCGGCCCGCTATGTTGGCTTGACGAACGAACGTTCGCCTCCGGCATGGTTCCGGCGGGGGGAGATGCGCCAAAGGAGGGACCCGATGGCCGAGGTACTCAGCGGGAAGCGGAGGCAGATCCTGACCTTCATCGCGGACTGTCAGCGTGACCGGGGCTACCCCCCCTCGGTGCGGGAGATCGGCGAGGAGGTCGGGCTGACCTCGTCGGCCACCGTCCACACCCACCTGGCGGTGCTCCAGCGGGAGGGCTACCTGTCGCGCGACCCGAGCAAGCCCCGGGCCATTCAGGTGCACTTCGACCCGGCCTCGACCATGAGCATGGCCACCTCCGCCGTGCGCAACGTTCCCCTGGTCGGCGACGTGGCCGCCGGCACCGGGGTGCTGGCCCAGGAGAACGTGGAGGAGCTCCTCCCCATGCCCGAGCAGTTCACCGGCACCGGACCGACGTTCATGCTGCGGGTGCGCGGGGACTCCATGACCGGTGCCGGCATCTTCAGCGGCGACTACGTGGTGGTGCGCCAGCAGGCCGAGGCCGAGAACGGAGACGTGGTGGTGGCCGGGATCCCCGACGACGAGGCCACGGTCAAGACCTTCAGCCGCCGTGACGGGCGCATCGTGCTCACCCCGGCCAATGCGGCCCTCGAGCCGATGGTCTTCGACGGCGACGAGGTGACCATCTTCGGCAAGGTGGTCACCATCGTGCGCCAGCTGTAGGGAGGGCCGCCCCCTACTTGAGCAGCCGGGAGAGGCGGCGATCGGCCAGGATCTTGCCGCCGGTCTGACAGGTCGGGCAATAGGCCATCTCGTACGACTCGTAGGACACCCGGCGCAGGGTGTCGCCACACCCCGGCGTCGGGCAGGGCAGCCCGACCTTGCCGTGCACGGCGAAGCGGCCACCGAGCTTGGCCTCGGAGAGGCCGCCGGTCCGCCCGCGCTCGAGGTCGAGAGCCTCGTCGAGGACCCCCCTGGTGGCGGTGATCAGCCGTTCCCGCTCCTCGGGTCCGAGCGATCCCATGGTGGCGAAGGGTGAGAGACGGGCCCGGTGCACGATGTCGTCCCCCCAGCCCCGCCCGATGCCCGCCACCACGTGCTGATCGCGCAGCTCGCTGTGGAGGCGGCGCCCGCTCGTGCTGGTCCGGACCAGGGCGGCGAAGGCCGGCTCGTCCGGTTCGGGCCCGAGGCCCTCCAGCGGACCGTCGTCCCCGGGCGCCAGCACCCACCAGGCGGCCTTGCGCTGGGTGCCGTGCTCGCGGATGAGCACGGCCCGGTCGTCCCCGTCATCGGCCCCGGCACCCTCCCCCTCCTTGACCCCCGCCCCGTCGCCCGCCAAGTCGGCCGCCCCGGCGCCGGCGAAGACCAGGCGGGCCACCCCGCCTCGGGGCCGCGTGGCCTTGGGCGGCTGCTCGACGTCGACCCGACCCGCCTGGGAGAGGTGCACCACCACCCGGACGCCGCCTTCGAAGGTCCACACCAGGTACTTGCCCCGTCGCGTGATGCCCGCCAGGACCCGCCCCCGGAGCTCGTCGGGCGGCGGCGCATAGGTGCGGAGCGAGGAAAAACCGAGCAGCGAGACGGCGCGCAGGGCGCGTCCGGCCACGAAGCGGTCCAGGCGCTCGGCCAGCGCCTGCATTTCGGGCAGTTCGGGCACGCCACAATGGTGGCATGGCTTACACGCACGGGCATCACGAGTCGGTGCTGCGCAGCCACTCCTGGCGCACGGCGCAGAACTCGGCCGGGTACCTGCTGGCGCACCTGCGCCCCGGCATGTCGCTGCTCGACGTGGGCTGCGGGCCCGGGACCATCACCACCGACCTGGCCCTGCTGGTCGCCCCCGGTCAGGTGATCGGCCTCGATGCCTCCAGTGAGGTCGTGGCCCGGGCCGCCGAAGCCGCCGCCGCCGGGGGACCGGCCACGCTCCGCTTCGAGGTCGGCGACCTATCCGCTCTGGACTACGACGACGCCAGCTTCGACGTCGTGCACGCACATCAAGTCGTCCAGCACCTGACCGACCCGGTCGCCGCCCTGACCGAGCTCCGGCGGGTCCTGCGGCCCGGGGGCATCCTGGCCGTGCGCGACGGCGACTACGGCGCCTTCCGGTGGGCGCCCGAGGACGCCCGCCTCGACCGCTGGCTGGCGCTGTACCTGGCCGTCACCGCCCGCAACGGCCACGACGCACGGATCGGCCCGTCGCTGCTCGGCGTGGCCCGGGCGGCCGGTTTCGAGCAGGTGACCGTCTCGAGTTCGAACTGGACGTTTGCCGACCCCGAGGCGCGAGCCTGGTGGGGCGGGCTGTGGGCCGACCGGATCCGGTACTCGCGCATCGCCGAGCAGGCGGTGGCCTACGAGCTGAGCGATGCCGACGAGCTGGAGGAGCTGGCCCGGGCCTTCATGGACTGGGCGTCGTCGCCCGACGGCGTCTTCATCGTCCCCCACGTGGAGATCCTGGCCCGGCGCTGAGCCCCCTCCGGCGGCGAGGCCCGTCGGCCTGGCACCGGACGAGGCACGGCCCGCGGGCCGCGCTTCAGTCGATCCAGAGCTGGTCGGTGTAGGTGTCGGTGCCCGGGAGGGTGGGGATGAACGGCAGCGCCGCCACGACGGTGCCCCGGCCCGCCTCCTCGAGGCGGCGCCGGTGCTCGACGAAGACCGGCTCCCACGCCACCTCGGGAGGCGTGTTGAGGAACCACAACAGGACCGTGCGGGTGTCGCTGGCCGCCGCGCGCGGCACGTCGCCCGGGGCCTCGCCCTCGAGCGCGATGGGCGTGAAGGCCGCCACCAGATCGGCGTCGGAGCCCGGCAGCAGCGCCGGCAGGTGCTCGGTGCGCAGCCACTCCCACAGCTCCTCGTTGGTCACCGTGTCGGAACGGTCGATGAACACCGCGACGAATCCCCGGTACGGGTGGTCCAGCGCCAGCTCGACCGGCACGCCGTCGGGATCGCGCCGCTGTTCCCAGCGGAAGTCGTAGAGCAAGGTGTGGACGTGGTCCCGCTCCTCGAACATGCGGCCGGCCGCATGCAGCGCATTGACCTGGCGCAGCGCCCAGCGCTGCCACACGTCGTAGTACCCGTCGAGCACCCAGTAGACGGCCACGTAGGAGCCGCGGGCCGGTTCACCGGTGATCAGCGACGGATCGGGGTCGCGCAGCTGCTTGAGATCCGCCGTGGCCACGTACCGGTTCCCGGCGAAGTTGTAGGGACCGATCATGCAGCCGGCGTAGAAATGGTCCCGCTCGTACCAGCGGTTGTAGGCCACCTCGTGGCCCCGCCGCGGCTCGACGACGGTGAGCAGCATCGATCCCAGCTTGATCGGCTCGGCCCCGGCCTGGATCTCGATGGGGCGAGGTGCGCTGGGGGCGGAATTCTCGGGCATCAACGGCGAACCTAACAGACCGAGGTGATCAGACCGTCCCCTGGGCCACGAGCGATCGGGCCGGCACCACGGCCCCCCCGGCCGGCTCCACCGTGATGGCCAGCCTCGACGCGCCCTCCGTGCCGGCCAGGGTGAAGGCGGCCTGGTCGGGACTCTGCCCCAGCAGCCCCAGGGAGATGGGCCGTCCGCCCACGATGCCCCAGAGCTGGTAGGTGTGCTGGTCCGAGAGCGGGGGCAAGGAGGAGGACACCAGATAGCCCCGGCCATCGGGGACCACCACGAACTGGGCCACCATGTGGTGACCGGCGCCCTCGAGGTCGACCACCTTGTGCCCGGGTGCCTCGAGGGCGGACACCACGCCGCTCGGCGCGGCCCCCCCGGTGGTGTTCCGCAACTGCGACACCTGATCATCGGCGTGCACCAGGCTGACCCCGAGCACGGTGATGATGGCCGCGGCGGCGACCACGACGGCCCCGATGGCGGCGATCCGGCCCCGGAACCCGTCCCGGGACGACGACGACGGTCGCATCCCCACCGTCGTGGCGGCCCCGTCGCCGTCCCCGTCGCCGTCGCCGTCGTCGCCCGCGACCAGTCGTGGCATCGGCCGCGGCACCTCGTCGTGGCGCCCGTCCAGGCGGGCCGCGATGCTCGACCAGAGCCCCTCGGGGAGCGGCTCCACGGAGTTCCCCAGGGCCGTGGTCACCTCGCGCAGGGCATCGAGCTCGATCCGGCAACGCGGGCAGTCGGCCAGGTGCCGCTCCACCGCCTCCCGCTCGTCGGCCTCCACGGCGTCGAGGGCGTACGTGGCCAGGATCTCGACGGTCTCCTCATGGGTCATCACGTCATGGGCCACTACGCGTCGACTCCCGCCACACCGGCTTCCCGCAAGACCGCCCGCATGCGGCGCATGCCGTTGCGGATCCTGCTCTTGACCGTGCCCTCGGGCTGCCCCAACAGGTCGGCCACGGCCACGTAGGTGTGCCCCTCGAAGTAGGCAAGCTCGATCACCCGCCGCTCGTCCTCGGGCAGCTCGTCCAGCGCCCGGGACACCTGATCGGCCAGGGCCAGGTCCCACACCTCGTGCTGGATGTCGTAGTCCGCGCTGGCCGTGTGCCGGGCGTCGCGGGTCTCGCGCTGCCGGCGCGCCTGGAGCGACCGCACCGCGTCGACGGCCCGGCCGTGGGACTGGGCCAGCAGGAACGACCGCAGGGTGCCGCGGCTGGGGTCGAACCGGTCCGGCTGTCTCCACAGGCGCAGGAAGACCTCCTGGGTCACGTCCTCGGCTTCGGCGGCGTTGTTGAGGACCCGTCGGGCCAGTCCGTACACGGCGCCGCCATGGCGCCGGTAGACCTCCGCCAGCGCGAGCTCGCTGTAGCGGCCGATGGACGTGACGAGCTGGGCGTCGCTGACATCGCCGAACGACTGCATACACCTCCTCTTCGGAGCCACCGGCAGGCGCGGATGTTCGATTTCTCGGCCATCCGGGCCTATCCTGTGGGCCGAATAGTAGGCGTTATGCGAACGACCATTGATTCCTACAAGGCACGATCGGGACGATTGGACCTTGAAGGCATCGAGTTCGATGACTTCAAGGATCAGCCGCTTTCGCCCGACGCGCTCCGGACGCTCCGCTACATGCATGACGTCGAGCATCACACCGTCTGCTACCTGCGGGACCTCCTGCTCACGCCGGCCCACAACGACCCCGAGATCACCTCGTTCCTCTCCTGCTGGGTCTTCGAGGAGATGTGGCACGGCGAGGCCATCGGAAAAGTCCTCGAAGCCCACGGCGAACGGGCCGGTTCGGCCCGCATCGCGCCGCTGCGTCAGAGACGCCGGCGCAAGCAGGCCATGGCCACCTTCAGCACCATCGGTTCGGCCGCCTTCGCCGGTCGCGCCTTCGTCGCCACCCACATGACATGGGGCGCCATCAACGAATGGACGACGCAGGCCGGTTACGGCCGACTCTCCGAGGTGGCCGCGCACCCGACGCTGCGTGAGCTCCTGCGGCGGATCATGAAGCAGGAGGGGGGGCACATCGACTTCTATGCCTCCGAAGCCGGACGCCGGCTGGCCGACAGCGCCAAGGCACGGGCGCTGACCCGCTTCGCGCTGAAGCATCTGTGGCGCCCGGTCGGTTCGGGGGTCATGCCGAAGGAGGAGGTCGGCTTCATGGTGCGCTATCTCTTCGCCGGACCGCTGGGCACCGCGGTGGCACAACGCATCGACCGCCGCATCGACCGCCTGCCCGGTCAGGCGCAGCTGCACCTCCTCCAGACGGCCGTGTCCACCCTCTCGGGGAGACGATTCGCCCCTCTGGGTGACTGCCGCTGAGACGTGACCGATGAGATCGACCGCTCGGGCCCGTCTGCCCTCGGGCGGCGGCCGCGCGACAGCCCGGAGCCGAGATCCAGAAAGAGGTGACGATGGTGGCCACGCACGAAGATGCCATGCTCGCCGTACAGCTGATGCGGTGGGGTGCGGAGATGGGACTCGAGGATGCGCTCCATACCGTCTTCACGGAGGAGTTCGACCCCGACGCGGTGACGGACGACCCCTCGGTGAGGAAGGTGCTCACGTTCGGTGAGGTCATCGGCACCCTGGTCAAGCACGACCTCCTCGACCGGGACTTCCTGATCGACCTCCTCTGGGTCGAGGGCATGTGGTCCCGCGTCGGACCGACCGCTCGGCGCGCCCGGGAGCGTGCGAGCGAGCCCAGGCTCTACGAGAATTTCGAAGCCCTGGTCTCCAGTCCGGCCGCCTAGCGCGCACCCGCACCCGCACCCGCACCCGCACCCGCTCCCGCACCGGCGCGTCGCCCGCTCGGAGGGTCGTCCGGGTCGGGCCCACCTTAGAATCCGGTCGTGCCGGACCAGAAGCCGCCGCGACTCGAAGGGGACGAGCGCGCCACGCTCCACGCCCTGCTCCAGTACCAGCGCGCATCACTGGTGCGCAAAGTGCGCGGCGTCGGTGAGGACGCGGCCCGGAGGACCTTCGTGGCCAGCGGCACCAGCCTGCTCTGGTTGGTCACCCACCTGGCGCGGGCGGAGTCGCTCTGGGTGCTGCGCCGCTTCGCCGGTGAGCGCGACGGCATCCCCGACGACGCCGTCGCGCCCGACGAGACGGTGGAAGGGGCCATCGGCCGGTACCAGGAGACCTGGCGGCGCGTCGACGCCGTGGTGGCGGCAGCGAGCCTCGATGCGACTTGCCGGGACGTGGGGGACGAGGCACCGGTGAACCTCCGCTGGGTCCTTGCGCACCTGCTCGAGGAGACCGCCCGGCACGCCGGCCATGCCGACGTGATCCGCGAGCTCATCGACGGCCAAACGGGCCGCTAGCCCGGCCGCCCGGCCCGGTGGTCCGGGTGCCCAGCTCAGACGATCAGGGGCTCAGGCGATCATGGGCTCAGGCGATCAGGGCGGCCAGCACCTCCCGGGTCCGATCGAGCTGGGCCCGCGTGACCCGCTCCTCGGGGTGATGGGCCAGCAGCGGGTCACCGGGCCCGAAGTTGGCCGCCGGGACCCCGTGCTCCCAGAAGGACGCCACGTCGGTCCAGCCCACCTTGGCCCGCGGCGCGGTGCCGGTCGCCGTGACCAGGGCGGCCAGGAGCGGGTGTCCGAGCGAGGGCGGGGCGCCGTCGGCCGCGTCCATGACCGTGAAGGTGTCACCCTCGGCCTCGTCGAACGTGCCGGCCAGGAGCGCACGCACGAAGCCCTCGGCGTCGTCGGCCCGGCGGTCGGGGGCGTAGCGGAAGTTGACCGTGACGCTGCTGGCGTCGGGCACCACGTTGCCGGCCACGCCCCCCTCGACGGCCACGGCCTGCAGCTGCTCGGCGAACGCGCACCCGTCGAGCACCGCGGTGCGACCCTCCCAGGCGGCCACCCGTTGGAGGACCGCCCCCAACCGGTGGATGGCGTTGCGGCCGGTGAAGGGCCGCGCCGTGTGGGCCCGCACCCCGCGCAGCGAGATGGTCACCCGCATCGTCCCCTGGCAACCGGCTTCGACCAGCGCACCGGTGGGCTCCCCCAAAATGGCGGCGTCCCCGGCCAACAGATCCGGGCGCCGGGACCAGAGCTCGCGCAACCCGCTGTCGTCCCGGCCCACCTCCTCGCGGGCGTAGAAGCACCAGGTCAGGTCCGCCGAGGGCTCGGCGCTGGCCCCGGCCAGGTCGAGCATGACGGCCAGGCCGCCCTTCATGTCCGAAGCGCCGAGGCCCCACAGCGTGTCGCCGTCGACCCGGGGAGCGGCGTTGCCCGCCGCCGGGACGGTGTCGAGATGGCCCGCCAGCACCAGTCGCTGCGCCCGCCCGAGCGCCGTGCGGGCCACCACGTTGTCGCCCAGGCGCACGACGTCGAGCCAGGCGCACCGCGACAGCCGCGCCTCGACCAGGTCGGCCAGGGTGCGCTCGTCGCGACTGACCGAGGCGATGCCCACCAGCTCGGCGGTGGACGCCAGCAGGTCGCTCATGCCCGCACCCGATCAGGTGCTGACGCCATGGGTGCGCAGCACGTCGTTGAGCTGTGCCTTGTCGTGACGCTCGCCTTCGGTCAACCGCTTGATCACGAGCACGCAGGGGACGTAGAACTCCCCGCCCGGGTACTGGCGACGGCGGCTGGCCCGGATGGCCACGCACCAGGGGGGCACCACGCCCCGGCTGATCTCCTCGCCCGTGTCGGCGTCGATGACGGGAATCGACGGATCGAGGAAGCTGCCCGCCCCGAGCACCGACCCGCGGCCCACCCGCGCCCCGCCGGTGACCATGCACCGGCTGCCGATGAAGGCGTCGTCCTCGACCACCACCGGCACCGCGTTGGGCGGCTCGAGCACGCCGCCGATGCCGACGCCGCCCGACAGGTGCACCCGGGCACCGATCTGCGCGCACGAGGCCACGGTGGCCCAGGTATCGACCAGGGTGTTCTCCCCCACCCAGGCTCCGATGTTGACGTAGGAGGGCATGAGGACCACGCCGCGGGAGAGGAAGGACCCCCAGCGGGCCGACGCGCCCGGGAGCACCCGGACGCCGGCCGCGGCGAAGTCGTGCTTGAGGGGGAGCTTGTCGGCATACTCGAAGGGCCCGTGCTCGATCGTCTCCATGCCCCGCACGGCGAAGAAGAGCAGGATCGCCTTCTTGAGCCACTCGTGCACCACCACCTCGTCGGTGGCCGGATCGACCTCGGCCACCCGGGCCCGGCCCGAGTCGAGCAGCCGGATGGCCTCCTCCACCACCTCCGCCGCCCCGGTGTCCCGGGGGGAGAGGCCGTCCCGGCGCTCCCACAGCTCCTCGATCTGTGCCGCCAAATCAGCCATGCTGCACCCTACTGAGCCGCCGACAGGCGTTGGGCCACCAGCTCCAGGCGCTCCATGGGCTGGACCACGGCGACCCGCACGTGACCGGCGCCGGCCTCGCCGTACAGGTCACCGGGGGCGACCAGGATCCCGGCCACCCGGGCCAGCTCCTCGGCCATCGACCAGGCATCCGGCCACCGCTGCGGCGGCACGGGCACCCACAGGTAGAAGGCCCCCTCGGGGAGATCGGTGGGGCAGCCCCACGTCGTCAGCACGCCGGCCAGGAACTCCAGGCGCGCCCGGTAGCGCGCCCGCTGCTCCTCGACGTGGGCGTCGTCGCCCAGGGCCGACACGGCGGCGGCCTGCACCGGCCCGGGCACCATCAGGCCGGCATGCTGGCGTACCAGCCCGAGGAACGCCACCAGGTCGGGATCGCCGGCGAAGAACCCGACGCGCAGCCCGGCGAGGTTCGAGCGCTTGGAGAGGGAGTGGACGGCCACCACGCCGTCGAAGCCGTGCTCGAGCATGGTGCGGGGCGGGCCGGCCCAAGTGAACTCGGCATAGCACTCGTCGGAGAACACCGGCACGCCGTGGGCCCGGCCGAAGGCCGCCTCGGCCCCGAGGTCGCCCAACCCCCCGGTCGGGTTGGACGGCGAGTTGGACCACAGGAGCAGCGCCCGCTCGGCGTCGGCCGGGTCGATGGCACCGAGGTCGAGTCCCCCCGGCGCACCGGGCCGCGGCGGCACCGCGACGGGGCGGCAACCGGCCAGGATGGCCCCCATGGCGTAGGTCGGGTACGACACGGCCGGGTACAGCACGGTGTCACGCCCGGGCTGGCGCAGGCGCAGCAGGTGCGGCACCGACGCCACGAACTCCTTGGTGCCCACGCACACCGCCAGCGACGGCGGCGGGACCGGCGCCAGCCCGAAGCGGCGGGTCAGCCACGCCGCCGCGGCCTCGCGCAGTGCGGGGCTCCCCACCGACGACGGGTACCCCCGCTCACGGCCCGACGAGGCCAGCGCCTCCACCACCGCGGGAGGCGGTGGGTCGCACGGCGTGCCGACCGAGCAGTCCACCACGCCGCCGGGCAGGGCCTCGGCCAGCCGGCCCAGGGCCGCCACCCGGTCGTAGGGGTAGGGCGGCAGCGAGAGCGGCTCGGAGATGGCCGCCGTCACGAGATGGCCGCCGTCACGAGATGGCCGCCCGTCACGAGATGGCCGCCGTCACGGCGTGGCCACGAACTCGGCGAAGCGGGCCCGGCCCACCTCGTCCAGGACGACCTGCAGGGTGGCGGCTTCGACGCCGTCGCTCTGGTCCACCACCTCTCCCTCCCGGTGCACGGCCGCCAGCACATCGCCGCGGGCCCAGGGCACCACCAGCTCGACCACCCGGTCCGTGCCCCGCAGGCGATCGGCCACCACGCGCAGGAACTGGTCCACCCCTTCCCCGGTGCGCGCCGAGAGCAGCACGGAGCCGTCGAGCCGGTGGGCCAGCTCCTTGGCCGCCTGGGGGGCCCGGTCGGCCTTGTTCACCACCACCAGCTGGGGCACCTCGGCCGCCCCGATCTCGCCCAGGACGGTGCGCACCGCCGCCATCTGGGTCTCGGCGTGGGCCGCCGTCCCGTCGACCACGTGGACCACCAGGTCGGCCAGCCGCACCGCGTCCAGGGTGGAGCGGAAGGCCTCGACCAGCTGGTGGGGCAGCTTGCGCACGAACCCCACGGTGTCGGTCACCAGCACCGTCTCCCCCCCGGGCAGGGCCAGCTGGCGGGTGCGCGGGTCGAGGGTGACGAAGAGGCGGTTCTCGGCCGGAGCGCCGGCATCGGTCAGGCAATTGAGCAGCGTCGACTTGCCGGCGTTGGTGTAGCCCACCAGGGCCAGCTCCCGCTGGCGGCCCCGGGCCCGGCTGCGGCGTTGCAACGTGCGCGTCCGGTCGACCTCGCGCAGATCGGCCTCCAGGCGGTGCATGCGCCGGACCAGTCGCCGGCGGTCCGCCTCCAGCTGGGTCTCGCCCGGGCCGCGGGTCCCGATTCCACCAGCCTGCTGGGACAGCCCGCCCCCCCGGCCGCGCAGCCGGGGCAGGCGGTAGCGCAGCAGGGCCAGCTCGACCTGGGCCTTGCCTTCGGGGCTCCGGGCGTTCTGGGCGAAGAGGTCGAGGATCACCGCCGTGCGGTCGATGGCCGTGCGACCGAACACCTTCTCGAGGTTCCGTTGCTGGGCCGGGCTCAGCTCCTCGTCGAAGACCACCGTGTCGGCGTCGACCGACCGGCTGAGCGCGGCGATCTCCTCGGCCTTGCCGCGACCCACGAAGGTGGCCGGATCGGGCGCGTCCCGCCGCTGGACCACCCGGGCCACCACGTCGGCGCCCGCGCTGTCCACCAGTTGGGCCAGCTCGTCCATGGCCTCGTCGACGGCCTCGGCCGTGCTGCCCCGGAAGATCACGCCCACCACGACGATGCGCTCCCGGAACGACCGGTCGATCAACGTCCCCGACGACGTGTGGGTCAAGACAGCATCCCCGGGTGTACCTCGATGTCCGCGATCTTGCGCACCGGACCGCTCAGCTGCGTCGATGCCTCACCGGGGCCGAGGGTCACCTCCACCGTCCCGCCCGGGTTGCGGACCCGCACCGGGCCGGTCCCGGCCAGTACGCCCCAGTCCCGGGCCGCCGCCGCCGCCGCCACGCTGCCGGTGCCACAGGCCAGCGTCTCGCCGACGCCCCGCTCCCAGACCCGCAGCTCGAGCAACTCCCCCTCGGCATCGTCGGTCCGTTCGATCCACTCGATGTTGACACCGGCGGGGTAGGCCGCCGCCAGTGCGGGCCCGGACCGGGCCAGGTCGACGCCGGCGACCCCGGCGCCCAGCAGCACCAGGTGCGGGTTCCCCACGTCGACCGTACGGGCGCGTCGGCCCTCGACCGCCGGCAGCTCGGGTCCCAGCGTCGCCGGGCCCATGTCGACGCAGGCCCGGGCCCGGCCCGGCACCTCGCCGGGCACGAAGGTGACGGTGCGCACGCCCGCCGCCGTCCCGACCGAGAAGGTGGGCGGCGACACCAGCCCCGCCTCGACCGCCGCCTGGGCCAGGCAACGGACGCCGTTGCCGCTCATCTCGGCCTCGCTCCCGTCCGCGTTGTGCAGCTCCATCCCGACGTCGGCACCGTCGCGCCCGGCCAGGACCCTGATGACCCCGTCGGCGCCGAGGCCCCGGTGCCGGTCGCAGAGCAGGCGGATCTGACCCCCGCTCAGGCGGAAGGTGTCGTCGGGGTCCACGACGACCAGGAAGTCGTTGCCCGCCCCCTCGTGCTTGGTGCAGTGCACCGCTCCAGTCTCGCAGGTCACCGGCGCCGCCCGTGCGCCTCGAGGGCCTGGTCCACGCGTTCCACCACCTGGTCGGGCTGGGTCCACGCCAGGCGCGGGTCACGCCGGAACCAGCTGGCCTGGCGCCGGGCCAGGGACCGGGTCCGGCGCACCGCCTCCTCCACGCAGGCCTCGAGCGGCACCCCGTCCTCGATGTGGGCCAGCAGTTCGCGGTAGCCCAGGGCCTGGCGCGCCGTCCGCGACATCCCGCCGGGCCGCCCGGCCAGGGCCCGCACCTCGTCGAGCAGGCCCGCCTCCATCCACCCGGCGAAGCGCTCCCCGATGCGCCGGTCGACCACGTCGATCGGGGCATCGATGCCGATCATCGGGCCGGCACCGGGCGGGTAGGTCTCGAGCCCGGGACCGAAGGTGGAGAACGGCCGGCCCGACCCGATCGTCACCTCGAGGGCGCGCACGATCCGGCGACGGTTGGTCGGCGCCATCCGCACGGCCCCCAGCGGGTCCAGCGCCACCAGCCTGGCGTGCAGCTCCGGCACCGCGACGCCGCCCCGGTCCAGCTCGGCCTCGAGGCCGGCCGCCACCTCGGGGTAGCGGCCGGGGAGGCGCAGGTCGTCGACCACCGCACGAAGGTAGAGCCCGGTCCCTCCCACCAACAGCGCGTGGCGGCCGCGCCCCTCGATGTCGGCCAGGGCGACTCGGGCGGCCCGCTGGAAATCCGACACGCCGAATTCGGCGTCCACCTCGACGAGGTCGAGCAGATGGTGCGGCACCTCGGCCCGCGCCGCCATGGTCGGCTTGGAGGTCCCCAGGTCCATGCCCCGGTACACGCACATGGAGTCCACCGAGACGATCTCCACGTCGCCCCGCCGTCGGGCCACCTGCAACGCCGCCTCCGACTTGCCCGACGCCGTCACCCCGACCAGGGCGACGGCGGTCAAGCGCTGGCCACCGGGATGCGGACCCGGTGGCGCGGGCGCGCCGTCACCGCCTCGAGCACGCCCGAGAGGTGGTGCGGGTGCCCGGCCGTGATGGTCACGGTGGCCAGGCTCCCGGCCACCGGGGCGGTGGCGGTCCCCTCTCCCCTGGCCGCGAAGTGGACCAATTTGCCCTGACGGGTCCGCCCCGTCAGCATCGACCCGTCACGGCGGCTCACGCCTTCCACCAGCACCTCCTCGACCCGTCCGACCCGCGCCTGGTGGCGGGCCAGCGCCGAGCGCTCGACCACGGTGCGCAGGCGTTCGAAGCGGTCGGCGATGACGTCGGGCGCGACGAAGGCATCCTGCATCTCGGCGGCCCGGGTGCCCGGCCGGGGCGAGAAGATGAAGGTGTAGGCGCTGTCGTACCCCGCGGCGGCCACCACGGCCAGGGTGTCCTCAAAGTCACGCTCGGTCTCCCCGGGAAAGCCCACGATGACGTCGGTGGTCACGGCCAGGTCGTCGATGGCGGCGCGGGCCGCCGCCAGCCGCTCCAGATAGCGCTCGGCGGTGTAGCCGCGGCGCATGGCCGAGAGCACCCGCGAGCTCCCCGACTGCAGCGGCAGGTGGAGCTGCTCGCACACCTCGGGGGTGGAGGCCATGGCCTCGATCGTCTCGGGCCGCAGGTCCTTCGGGTGAGGGCTGGTGAAGTGGATCCGCCCGATGCCCTCGACGGCACCGACCAGGCGCAGGAGTTCGGCGAAGAGCGGGCGCCGTCGCGTGATGTCGCGCCCGTAGGAGTTGACGTTCTGGCCCAGCAGCGTGACCTCGGTCACCCCGCGCCGGGCCAGCCCCTCGACCTCTTCCACGATGTCGGCGACCGGCCGGCTCACCTCCGGCCCGCGCACCGCCGGCACGATGCAGAAGGCGCACGAGTTGTCGCAACCCATCTGGATGTTCACCCACGCCGCGTAGGGCAGCTCCCGGACGGCTGGTGCCATGAGGTGGTTCGACCCCGCCTCGGGGGCGGGTGCGTCGAGGATCTCCATGACCGGGCCCTCGGCGCCGGCCCGCCGCAGCAGGTCGGGCGCGCTGCTCAGGTTGTGGGTGCCGAACACCACGTCCACCCACCCCACCTTGCGCTGGATCAGCTCGCGGTCCTTCTGGGCCAGGCAGCCCCCCACGGCGATCTGCACGCCGGGCTTGGCATCCACCAGCGTCTTGAGGCTGCCCAGGGTGCCGTACAGCCTCTGGTCGGCGTTCTCGCGGATGCAGCAGGTGTTGAGCACCACCACGTCGGCCCGTTCCATGTCCTCGGCCGGCTCCATGCCGTCGGCCACCAGCAGGCCGGCCAGGCGTTCGGAGTCGTGCTCGTTCATCTGACACCCGAACGTGCGGATGAAAAAGGTCTTGGGCACCAGGTGAGTCTACGGCGTGCTCGTCGTACCGAGCCTGCAACGAGGGGGCGCGGTACGACCGGCGGCAACCCCGAGGCCGACGTCATGGCCCCCACGAACGCCGCTCCGCGCCGCCCCTGCGTACAATTTCGTCCCAGTGACCACGACGCCCCAGGAGCCTGCGGCCCCGTCCCCGGCGTCCCCGCCGCCGGTGTCCCCCCCACCGGTGCTCCCGGCCGGCGCGTCACCGGCCCCGCTGCCGTTCGGGCCCGAGGCGACCGGGGCGCCGCTTCCCCTGCAGGTGACGCTGCCCGAACGGGGCCGGCAGCGTCGCTGGACCGTCCTCATCCGCTGGATCCTGTGCCTCCCCCTGGCCGTCGTCGTCCTCTTCATCGGCATCGCCACCGAGGTGCTGGTGGTCATCGGCTGGTTCGGTGCCCTCGCCATGGGCCGCACGCCCACCTTCGTGCGCACCGTGACCACCGTGTACCTGCGCCTGACCCTGCGTCTCTACGCCTACAACTACCTTCTCACCGACCGGTTCCCGGCTTTCTCCCTCGACCCGGTGCCGGGCGAGCCCGCGACCCTCGCCGTTCCCCCCGCCACCCGGATGAACCGCGGAGCCGTGTTCTTCCGCGGCCTTCTGGTCCTCCCCGCCCTGGTCCTCGTCACCTTGGTCACCGTCGGCCTCCAGACCTTCATCGTGGTGGTCTGGCTCATCGTCCTGGTGTCGGGCCGACTGCCGGCGGCGGTGCACGACGCCTACCGGGCCACCATCCGCTTCGAGCTCCGCGTGACCGCCTACTTCTTCCTGCTCGTCCCGACCTACCCCCGGGAGCTGTTCGGCGACGAGGAGCCGTGGACCGAAGGCGAGGCCGGGCCCGGGGACGTCGGGATCGGGGACGTCGGGCCCCGTGACGCCGGGGCCGGGGACGTCGGGCCCCGTGACGCCGGGCCCGGGGACACCACCGAGTTGCCGATCATCGAATCGCCGGCACCGTGGGTCCTCGAGATGGGCCGAGCGGCCAAGGGCGTGCTCGTCGTGGCCATCGTGCTCGGCTGCCTGTACCCCGTCGGCTTCGGCGCGCTCCGCGTCGCCCAGGACAGGGCTTCCCTCAATCAACGCAATCGTCTCACCGAGGCCACCAATGCCCTCGTCACGCAGTACAACAGCTACACCAGCCGGTCCGGCGTGTGTGAGAAGGCCGCCGACCCGTACCGCTGCGCCGAGGCGGCCGACCGGCACATGGCGGTGCTGCTCACGACCTACGCGGCCACGCTGGAGCGTACGGGCAATCCGGGCATCGACCAGAGCGTGCTCAGCGGCACCGCGTCACAGGCGGAGCGGACGGCCCGGGCGTTGGAGACCATCGGGCGGGCCGGGTCGAACGGGGCCGCCTTCGACGCGGCCCAGAACGAGGCGGACCTGTCCCGGCATGTCGACGATCTGCAGAAGTCCCTCAACGCGATGGCCGACCAGCTGAACCGGGGCGACTGAGTCAGGCGGGCAGCGCGGCCGCGTCGCCGCGGACCAACCCGGTGCGGTCCGCCCGCAGCTCGAGCACACGGCCCGGCAGGCCGCGGTCCGAGAGCACCGTACGAACAGCCTCCGCCACGCCCGCCGCGTCCGACCGGGTCGAGAGGCCCAACAGCGTCGGGCCCGCTCCCGACCAGCAGGAGGCCAGGGCGCCGGCCTCCACCAAGGCGTCGAGCAGCGCAGGAGCATCGGGGAACAGCGACGTGCGGGCCGCCTGGTGCAGGCGATCACCGGTGGCGGCGGGCGTGAGCAACGACGGATCGGCCAGACCGGCCAGCAGCAGGCCCATGCGCCCGAGGTTGTAGGTGGCGTCGGACCGGGCCACGACGTCGGGCAGGACGCGGCGGGCGTCGGGGGTGGCGAGCGCCAGGTCGGGCACGATGGCCACGAAGGCGACCTCCGCGCTCAGGGGGAGGGGCGCCACCAGCACGGCGCCCTCGTCCTCGGTGGCCGCCACCAGGCCCCCGTGCACGCTGGCGGCGGCATTCTCGGGGTGGCCGTCGAACGCGGCCGCCACGGCCAGCGGGTCCGCTGCGCCGGCGGCCGCCGCGGCAGCGGCGGCCAGCGCGGCCGACGACCCGAGCCCCCTGGCCACGGGGATCTGCGAGCGCACGGTGACGGTGAAGCGCTCGTGCCCGAGCACCTCGGTGACCACGCGAGCGGCCAGGTGCCCGGCGTCGCCGGGCAGCTCGCACCCTTCCCCGTGGGTGCGGACGGTCAGCGTGTCCCCGGGCACCACCTCCACCTGCACGTAGCGGTCCAGGGCGACGGCGAGGACGTCGAAGCCGGGCCCGAGGTTCGCCGACGAGGCCGGGGCTCGAGCGCGCACGCCGTTACAATAAGCGTTGGCGCAGTGTCTCCCCCGGAAGGTCCCGGCCCAGCCGGACCGGGTCCACCGCGTGCTGGGTCCCGAGCCCCACCACGACCGAACCCACCCGCGTGCCCCGCCGGTCTCCGGCGGTGACGGTGCGGGTCGTCCGCATGAACTGCTCCACCTTCGCGCCGGGCCAGGTCAACAGGCTGACGGACGACTGCGCCACGGCATCGACCGTGTGCCCGGCCGCCGCCACGTGCGCCACCACCGACCCCGGGCCGATGACGTTCGTCGACCCGATCGTGCCGGACACGGCATCGACCAGGACGAGCGCCTCGAACCCCGCCACCAGGAGGATGTTGAGCGCGCTCTTGCTCGTCTGCCCGATCACCGAGGCGAGGATCAGGACCGAGTGCCCGTGCACCGTCCGGGTCACCGCCATCACGTCACAGCCCCCGGCCGCGGTGGTGAAGCCCGACTTCACCCCGATCACGCCGAGGAAGCCCACCAGCGGCGTGTACGACGTGATGGTGCCGGCAACGGGGAGGGTGACCGAGGTCATGTGCACGATGGAGGCGAAGGTCGGATTGGTCATGTCGTGCGCGGCCACGATCAAGGTGTCGCCCGCGGTCGACACCGAGCCCGGATCGAAGCCGCTGGCATCGACGTAGTGCGTGTGCACCATGTCGAGCTGCGCCGCGGCCTGGTTCATCTTGGTCACGAAGGCCGGGAGGCTCCCGGCGTCCCACAGGGCCAGTGCGTCGGCGAAATTGTTGGCCGAGTGGACGAGGAGTCCCTGGAGCATCTGTAGTTCGGTCAGGACCTCGCCGGGGGCCACCGCGGCGTTGGCCTGGTCGTCTCCCGTGTCCGTCTCGTAGTCCGCCACGTCGGCCAGCGTGATGGTGATATCGGGGCCGCTCTCGCCGAGGGCGAGCGGATGGTCGCGGAGGATGACGTAGGCCGTCATCATCTTGGTCAGGCTGGCGATCGGCACCGGGCTCTCGGGTCCCGACGTGGCGGCCACGCCGATGGCCGGCACGGCGATGGCGGACTGGCCGGTGGCGGCCCACGGCAGGGAGACCGGCCGGGCCGGGATGGCCACCACGGGACGCACGGTCGAGGTCACCCGGGCCACCGCAGCCGGGTCACCCAGGCGCACGACCACCAGGCCGGCGACGGCCAGGACCACGACCAGGGCGACCACCACCAACGTGCGGGCCAGGGTCCAGCGCCGGGGCGGGGCGGCGGCATGGCGGCCCCGGCCCTTGGGCTCGGGCTCGGCTCCGGAGGTCGCCTGTTCCAGCGACTCGAGTTGAAACGGAGCCACCATGAGCGGCGCCGAGTCGGGCGTCGTCAACGGTCAGCGCGCCTCGAGCTCATCGACGGTCATGAGGACCTGACGTGCCTTCGATCCCTCGCTCGGACCGACCACGCCGCGACGCTCGAGGAGGTCCATGAGGCGGCCCGCCCGGGCGAAGCCCACGCGGAGCTTGCGTTGCAGCATGGACGTCGAGCCCAGTTGCGAGCGGACGACCAGGTCCATGGCGGCGGCCAGCAGTTCGTCGTCATCGTCGTCGGCGCCGCGGAGCGGGCCGGTACCATCCTCGACGCCCTCGATGCCCACCACGGACTCGGCGACCCCGCCCTGCGCCTTCCAGAACTCCACCACGGTGCGCACGTCCTCCTCGCCCACCCAGGGCGCCTGGAGGCGACGGGGGATGTTCGACGACGCCGTGAGCAGCAGCATGTCGCCCTTGCCGATCAGGCGCTCCGCTCCGGGCTGGTCCAAGATGACCCGGCTGTCCGCCAACGACGAGACCGAGAACGCCATGCGGCTGGGGACGTTGGCCTTGATGACTCCCGTGATGACGTCCACCGATGGTCGCTGCGTGGCCAGGACGAGGTGGATACCCACCGCCCGGGCCATCTGGGCGATGCGCACCACGCAGTCCTCCACGTCGCGGGCGGCCACCATCATCAGGTCGTTGAGCTCGTCCACCACGATCAGCACGAACGGCAGCCGCTCCGGCATCTGGGGTTGGTCCATCGCCTCGTCGGCGTCCACGGCGGGATGATCCTCCCCCAGGGCCCGTGCCGTCGCCTCGGCGATCCGGCGGCGGTCCGGCACTCCCCCCACCGGCCCGAGGTCGCCCGCGTCCACCGCGTGGTTGTAACCGGTGATGTCCCGCATGCCGTACTCCGCCAGCAGGTCGTAGCGGCGCTCCATCTCCTTGACGGCCCACGACAGCGCGTTGGCCGCCTTCTTCGGGTCCACGACCACCTGGGTGATGAGGTGGGGAAGGCCGTTGTACTGTCCGAGCTCCACCCGCTTGGGATCGATCAACATGAGCTTCACCTGGTCCGGGGTGCTGCGCATCAGCACCGAGGTGATGATCGAGTTGATGCAGGACGACTTCCCGGCGCCGGTGGCCCCCGAGATCAAGATGTGCGGCATCTCGGCCAGGTTCGCCATCACGGCGCGACCGGCGATGTCCCGTCCCATGGCCACCTCGAGGGGATGCGTGGCCGACCGGGCCTCGGAGGACCGGAGGATGTCCCCGAGGGCCACCAGTTGCCGGTTCCGGTTGGGCACCTCGACGCCGATGGCTGACTTGCCCGGGATGGGGGCCAGGATGCGGACGTCGGGTGAGGCCATGGCGTAGGCGATGTCACGGGACAGGCTGGTGACGCGGGCCACCTTCACGCCGCTGCCCAGCTCGAGCTCGAAGCGGGTGACCGAGGGCCCGACGGTCCGCCCGGCCAGGCTGGTCTCCACGCCGTGCGAGGCCAGGGCGGCCACCAGCGACTCCCCGGCTGCGTCGAGCTGGCGCTGATCGTGGCGCAGCTGCTTGGTCTCGGGCAGGGTGCTGAGGGGCGGGAGCTTCCAGTGCTCGTCCCCGAACAGGCGCGGGGTGGCGACGACCGACACGGGCGTCGCCGGCGGCGGGTCCGGGAGCGCGGCTTCGGCATCGAAGAGGTCGGGCTCGATCGCCGGCTCCGCCTCCACCGGGGCGTCCGGCTCCGGGGCGGCCTCGACCCGGGGGGCGGCCGGCGGGGCGCCGGCCGGCTCGGCCGGCTCGGCCGGCTCGGGCCGCTCCCCGAGCGGGGACCCCTTCCACCACCGGGCCAGGGTGCCGGTCACGACCACCGCGGCCCGGCGGAGGCCGCGCCCGCAGGTGGCCAGCTTGATGCCCGTGGCGATGAGGATCGCCACCAGGACCAGGGCCACGAAGACCACGGCGGCGCCGGCGGTGCCCAATCCCGCCGCCAGCGGGTGCCCCACGGCGGCGCCCACCCATCCGCCGGCGTCGCGGAGCTCGGCCGAGGCACCGAGTCGAGGGGTGCCCTTGGCCAGTTCGGCCAGCCCGCAGAGCCCGACCAGGCCCAGGCCGGCGCCGAGGCCCGTGCGCAGCGGATCGGGGCGCTGCCGGTCCCGCTCGATGAGCAGGATGATGCCCGCCCCGACGCACACCAGGGGCAGGACCGTGCGGGCCCATCCCATCAGGTCGGACAGGGCCGTGTCGATGCCGTGGCCCACCGGGCCCAACGCCTGGGCCCACGTGGCCAGGGCCAGGAGCACCCCGACGGTGATGAGCGCGATGGCCCACAGGTCACCGGCGTGGGCGCGCAGGACGGACGGGGAGGCGGGCGCCGGCTTCTTCTTGCCCGCCTGAGCGGTCTTGCGGGCCGGTGCACGCGGCGCGGCAGGTCGGCGCTTCGTCGTCACCACAGTGGGGACGAGATTAGTGCTGCCTGGAGCCGATCCGGGGGACACCTGGCCGTTGAAAAACGAACATATGTTCGCTATACTGCCCGGATGACTCTCCGCTGGGCACTGGCCGAGACGGAATCGGACGGGACGTTGTTCGCCGACGAACGGGTGGCCACCCGCCACGTGGGCCGGGGCGCCTACGCGGGGCTGGAGTTCCTCCAGGTCAATGCCCGCACGATCATCAACACCGTCCCCCCGCAGAGCCTGATGCCCTTCCGCTACACCATCAATCCGTACCGGGGCTGCAGTCATGCCTGCACCTACTGCTACGCCCGGCCGACCCACGAGTACCTCGGCCTCGACATCGCGGCGGACTTCGAACGGCGGATCGTGGTGAAGATCAACGCCGTCGAGCGGCTGCGGGCCGAACTGCGCGCGTCGAAGTGGGAGGGCGACTCCATCGCCATGGGCACCAACACCGACCCCTACCAGCACGCCGAGGGCAAGTACCACCTGACCCGGGGCATCATCGGCGTGCTCGCCGAGGCCCGCAATCCCTTCAGCATCCTGACCAAGTCCACGCTCGTCCTGCGCGACGCCGACGTGCTGGCGGCCGCGGCGGCCCGCACCGACGTCTCGGTGAGCTTCTCGGTGGGCACCCTCGATCGCGGCGTCTGGAAGCTGACCGAGCCCGGGACGCCCCCGCCGGACAAGCGCATCGAGGCTCTGCGCCGCCTGAGCGAAGCGGGGATCTCCTGCGGGGTCCTGGTGGCACCCCTGCTCCCGGGGCTCTCCGACGGCGACGGGCAGATCGAGGAGGTGGTCGAAGCCTGCGCCCGGGCGGGCGCCACCTCCATCCACGGCGTGGCGCTGCACCTCCGGGGACCCATGCGGGCGCACTACCTGGGCTGGTTGAAGGGTGTGCGGCCCGATCTGGTCGCCCTTCACGAGGAACGGTTCGAGGGCGGCGCCTACCAGCCCCAGCGTGAGCGGGACCGGGTCGCCGAGCTGGTGCGCAGCACGGCCCGCCGCTGCGGGGTGTCCGGGCGCGACCAGTACGAGCGTGCGGCCCCCGTGACCATCGCGCCCAACCCGCAGCTCTCGCTGCTCTGACCCGGGCCGACGGGGCCACGCGGGCGCACTCCGGCGTCGCCCCGTCGGGGCCGGTGCCGTCGCCGGTCGGTCAGGCCAGATGGATGATGGGGAGGGCGTGGACCAGGTGCAGGATCAGGAGCACCAGCGCGGCGACCGGGGCCAGCATGGCCAGCACCACGGCGACGGCGGCGACGACCCGGACCACGACGTGCGGTCGTCTGGAGCGGCATGGGGGAACTCCGGTGCACATAGGACTCGCTTCGCCATCCCAACAGTGTCACCGGGGTCTGGGGCAACGGCTCTTCGGGGCCAACCGTAGCAGCGCTGAGGTCGTCTGTTGGCTCGCCTCGGACGGCGCCGCGTGGATCACCGGGCAGGTCATCAACGCCGAGGGTGACTTCCGACGCCGGAGAGCGTGAGGCGGTGTCGGGGGCCGGGGCGGGCGCCGCCGCTCAGACCAGCAGCACGACCGGGACGATCATGGGGCGCCGCCGCGTGCGATCACCGACGAACTTCCCCAACGCCTTGCGGGCGTGACGGCTGAGCACCTCGATGTCGCGGGCGCCGTCGCGCAGGGCCTGGGTGACGGCGGCGGCGACCACGTCGCTGGCCTCGCCGGGGAGCGCCTCGGCTTCGGGCGCGTGGACCCCGCCCCGCGTCGCGATGACCGGTGCGCCGCAGAGCGCACCCAGGCGGGTGTCCACCGTGACCCCCA
>JBKQIP010000147.1:0-16357 GCA_052148295.1 Acidimicrobiales bacterium | reverse complement strand
CTTGTACGGGTTGACCAGGCAGAGCAGGAGATCGACTCCGGCCTCCTCGTAACGCCGGCACGCCTCCAGGCACTCGTCGGGCGTCCCCAGCACGCAGGCGTTCGAGTCGATCAGGTACTCCAGGCTGATGAGGTCGAGCAATCCCTGGTCGTCGTGGCTCTTCATGTCCGCGGCGTAGGAATAGGTGCCGAGCTCCTGGTTGCGCTCGGCCATCCAGTCGGTGAGCGTGGCAATCTGGCGCGCCCCCGTCTTGGGGTACCACTCGAAGGACTCGCGGGCGTTCTCGACCGCCTCGTCGCGGGTCGGGGCGCAGATGGCCATGGTGAAGGTGGCGGCCTCGTTGTTGACGAAGGAGCCGATGGGGGCCGTACAGGTGTCGACGGCGGCGCGGTAGATGTCGATCTTGCGCTTGACCTCCGACGGGGGCAGGCCGACCGCGAACGAGCACAGGCCCAGGCCGAGGGTGCCCATCTGGGCGTGGCCGTCGTCGCTGGTGGTGGCGCCCCACAGCGGGGGATGCGGCTGCTGGAGCGGCTTGGGCTGCACCCGGCGCGGCGGCATCTGCCAATACGTCCCCGAGAAGGCGTACTCGTCGTTGGTCCAGCACCCCACCACGTGCTCGATGGCCTCCTGCCACATCTGACGGCTCTCGGCCGGGTCGATGCCGAAGCCTTCGAGCTCGGCGCGGGTGGCCGAGCGTCCGGTGCCCAGGTCCACCCGGCCCCCCGAGATCAGGTCGAGCACGGCCACCGACTCCGCCGTGCGGACGGGGTGGTTGTAGGGCTTGGGCATGAGGCGCACCCCGTAGCCCAGCCGGATGCGCTCCGTCCGGGCCGCGATGGCGCCGTACAACACCTCTGGATTGGAGCAGTGCGAGTACTCCTCCAAGAAGTGGTGCTCCACCGTCCAGAACGCGTCCCAGCCGAAACGGTCGCCGGCCACGGCCTGTTCGAGCGTGTTGCGATACGCGTTGAACTCGCTCTCGGCCGTCCACGGCCGGGGCACGGGGATCTCGTAGAACAAGGCGAACTTCATGGTGTCAGTCCCTTCTCTGCTGGTTCGGCCCGAGGCCGTTGATGACAAACGTGCGCACGAACATCCGGATGTCCTCCGGTCGATCGGCATCGAAGGAGACGGCCGGCATGATGGCGAACGACAGCATCATGCGCACGATCCATTCCGCGGCCTGCCGATGGTCGATGCCGGCCCGGATCTCGCCCCGACGACGGGCGTCCTCCAGATAGGGCAGCCAGAAGTCGACCCACTCCTCCACCAGGCCCTGCAGGCGGCTGGACAGCAGGGTGGCGTACAGCGATTCCTCGTCGGCCGGCAGGCGCAGGGTCACCATGCTGTCACCCAGGTGGGTCCGGATGAACACGGCCGCCTCGGCCACCTGCCCGGCCAACGTGCGACGGCGACGGACCGCCGCCTCGCTCGAGGCCACGAACCGGGCGGCCGCGCGGGCCAGCACGGCGTCGGTGAGCGCGCCCCGGTCGGCGAAGTGCAGATAGACGGCTCCCCGGGAGAGGCCGGCCTGGACGGCGACGTCGGTCATGGAGAACCGTGACAGTCCGAGCCGCGCCATGCACAGCTCGGCCGCGGCCAGGATGCGTTCCTCCGTCCGGTCGGGTCCCGGGTGGGGCGCGGCCGGCCGGGTCCGGCGAGCCGCCAGTCGACTTGACATATGAACATCTTCTATCATTCTGTTCACTTCGACGCAACGACAGGGGACACCATGCGCGGACTGCGGGGACGGACGTACATCGTGACCGGTGCGGCCTCGGGTATCGGCCGGGCCACCGCGGCCCGACTGCTGGACGAGGGGGCCCGCGTGATGGGCGCGGACCTGGTCGACCCGGCCGCGCCCCCGTCGCACGGGGACCCCGGGGCGTGGTCCTTCACCCACGTCGACGTGGCCGACGAGTCGTCCGTCGAGCACCTGGTGCGTGCCGCCGTGGCCTTCGGCGGAAGCGTGTCGGGCCTGGTCAACGCGGCCGGGGTGGCCGGCGGTGGCCCCGTCCACCTCCTGCCGGCCGAGGAGTGGCAGCGGGTGATCGGGGTCAACCTGACCGGCACCTTCCTGACCGCCAAGCATGTGGTGGGCCAACTGCTGGCCCAACCGGCCGTCGACGGGACGCGCGGCTCGATCGTGACGCTGGCCAGCATCGAGGGGTTGGAGGGCACCGCGGGCGGCAGCGCCTACAGCGCGTCCAAGGGCGGCGTCGTCCTCCTGACCAAGAACATGGCCATCGACTACGGGGGCCGGGGCATCCGGGTCAACGCCATCTGCCCCGGGTTCATCGAGACACCGATGACCGACGGGATCTTCAAGGGGGCCGGGATGGAGTCGCCCCTCGACGACATCGTGCACGAGCACAAGCTCGGCCGCATGGGACGACCCGAGGAGATCGCCGCGGTCGCCGCCTTCCTCCTCTCCGACGACGCCTCCTTCATCACCGGGCACGCCCTGCCCGTCGACGGGGGCTACACCGCCGGGCGGGACCACGGGGTCACCGCCCTGCTAGGGCTCTCCGGTCCCGAGTAGCGACCGCCCCGAGGCGGCGGCGACCGAGTGGGCGCACCGCGAGGGCGCGGCGACCGAGCGGAGCGCCGAGGGCGCGGGCTACTGCCCGGGCACGCTCGAGCCGGCCGACCCCGAGGGTGACCCCGTGCTGGCCGGCGTGGCGCCCTCGAGCACGGTCACGTCGGAGATCTTCCAGCGGGACCCCACCATCTGGAGGTTGATCACCACGCGCAGCACGTCGGACTGCGGCGTCGTGATCTTGTTGTTGACGTAGACCTGGTCGACCACCGCGTAGACCGACGCCTGTGACCCGTTGTCGCTCTGCACGTAGATGTCTCGGATCTGTCCGCGCGAATCGGCCAGAGCCTGCTCCAGCTCACTGCGGATGGACGAGTTGAAGAACTTCGTGGCCTGGCTCGAGAAGGTCCCCGTCGCCATGGCGGTGATGGAGGCGAAGTCGGCATCGATGCTCTTGGCGTCGAAGTTGGTGAGATCGACGAGGAAGGACCGGGCCGAACCGAGCACGGCCGTGGGTTGACCCGACCCCGACGATCCGGCCCACAGGAGGCCGAAGGCCAGCGTGCCCACCAGGCCGAGCACGGCCAGGATGCTGACGCCGACGAAGAGGCCCCGGCGCGGCGCGGCGGGCGGACGGGCGCGGCGGCCCGGCGAGGGCCGGCCCCCGTCGGGTGGCTCGGCGCGCCGCCGCGGTGACGGGGCACCCTCGCGGTCCGACGCATCATCGTTTCCGGTCGGCGCACCGACCACTTTCACTCCCGTGCTCACGGTTCCATCCTCCTTGTTCATGATTCGAATCCCCCACCACCGTCCGACCCGGAGTCGCCCCGCCCGCCGCCTCGCCCCGCGACCGGGCCGGGACCCGCCGCGGCGCCGACCGGCACCACCGTGACCGTCATGATCGTCATCACCGGCGCCGCGTCCGTACGCGCGAGGGCCGGGCACCCCAGGCCAGCAGCAGGGCCGGCACCAGGAGGCCGCCGAGGACGGCCAGGGTCCATGCGCTGCTGGCCGAGGTGACGTAGGCCGTCGTGGAGGACGGCGGGGTCGAGCTGCCGTTGAGCTCGACGTCGGCTTCCTGGGGCGTCGGCGCCACGAGCTGACCCCCCGCCGCGGGCACGAAGCCCGGCTGCGTGGCCGGACCGACGCCGTCGCCGAAGACGGTGACGCAGCCGGCACCGGGCAGGACGTCGGGTATCGCGTTGGGCGAGGCGTAGGTCGACGCCTGCGGCGAGAGCACGGGCGGGAAGATCAGCCGGGTGCGGAGGAAGAGCTGCTGGGGATTGCTCGCTTCCTCACTGGTGGTGGCCTTGGCCAGGCCGGGGGCGGCCACGGCGTGGATCGCCCCGAAGAACGACTGGTTGAACGCCAGTCCCTCCGAGAGGTTGGTGAGGTTCGACGGCTCGGCGAGGTTGGACAGCACCTGGGCGCTGTCGTGGAAGATGCAGCCCAGATTGGCCGATTCGGAGGTGACCAGCTGGTTCACCTGGGCCACGGCGGTCGACCCCTGCTGGAAGAGGGTGTCCAACCCGGTCTTCTGCTCCGCCAGCACCTGGAGCAGCGCCGACGTGTTCACCAGGTCCTGTTGGAGCTGAGGCGCCACCGCGGTGACCGTGTTCAGCGCGGCGGGGGCATTGGCCAGCAGTTGGGTGAACTGGCGCTGGTAGGCCAGGAATTCCTCGGAGAACGTCGTGCCGGCGGAGACGATGGTGCGAAGGTCGGCGGCGCGCCCCTGCAGCGACGTGGCCAGGTCGCCGAGCAGCTGGTTGAGGTCCCCCGAGGGTATGGCCTGCAGGAGCCTGGTGGCCGAGGCGACGACCTCACCGATGTTGGCCGGGATCTGATTCGGTGCCACCGGGACATTCGCTCCCGATCGCAGCGGAGGCGCCGTCCCCCCGTGGGCCGGGACCAGGTCGACCACCTGCTCCCCCAGGTCGTTGGCGATCTGGATGGACGAACGGACGTCGCCCGGCACGGTGGTGCCCGGATGGATGTCCATGGTGACCTTGGTGCCGTCCGTGGTCAGCTCGATGTCGGCCACCGTCCCCACCGGGACCCCGTCGAGCTCGACCGTGAAGTTCTGGTAGAGCCCCGACGCGTCGGGGAACTCGGTGGTGAGGACGGTGGGGCTGCGCAAGGGATTGCCCAGGAGGGTCACCACCCCGTAGCCCACCAGCAAGGCGCTGACCACGAAGAAGGCGATGAGATTGGCGATCAGGCGCGGCGTGATCATCCGCTGCCCCCTCCCGAGGTGGGTGCGCAGGTGAACGCCGGGGAACTGTCGTCCTCGCCGCCACCGGGCAGCCCGCAGACGATGATGTTCTCGTAGAGCTGGAGGAAGTCGCCGCGCACCGACGACGGCAACGCGTTGTTGTTCAGCGGGAGGACCTGGAGGATGCCGGCCAGGTCGGCTTGATTGAGGCCCAGCTGCTTGCTCACCGCCTGCAGGGTCTGGAGCTGAGCCACGATCTGGGGGTAGTACGTCTCGAGGATGCCGCGACCCTGGACGGAGAGATTGTCCACCGACTGCAGCAGCGTCTCGAACTGCGACGACTGCTGCGCCAGGATGGCCACCGTCTGCGACAGCGTGGTCAGGGCGTCGGCGGTGGACCCACTCGACGGCGCCAGGGTTGACGACAGCTGCTGCAGGCCGTTGACGGCGGAGGCGATCTCGCCGGTGTGCTGGGCGTAGCCCGCGGTCACGGTCGAGAAGTCGTCGAGCAGCGATTTGAGCGAGGCCTCCTGGCCGGCAAAGCCTTCGCCGCCGGCCGCGATGATCTGCTCGAGCTGCGTGGTGGAGACCGCCCCGAAGACCTGCGCCCCGGCCTGGACCAGCTGCTCGACGTCGGGGGTGATCGTGGTGTGCTCGATGGTGCCGCCGTTGGCCAATTGCGGCACGTGGGCGCCGGCCGGCCCGAGCTCGTTCTTCGGTATCTCGAGGTTGATGAACTGCTGGCCCAAGATGGTGGTCTGGGCCACCGCCGCGGTCACGTTGGCCGGGATGCGGGCGGCATCGGAGAGTGTCATGGTGACCTTGGCCCGGTCGCCTTCGAGCGAGATCGACGTCACGCTGCCGATGGGCACGTCGGCCAGCTGCACCTGGGCCCCGTTGTCCAGATCGTCCACGTCATTGAACACCGCCGTGGCCGTGCGCTGCGACGGTGCTCCGGGGCCCCAGCAACCGGCGAGGCCCACCGCCACCATCAGCGCGGCGGAGGCCAGCAGCCACCGCCGGCGGCCCCTCACAGCCAACTCCCCAGGTCGTGCACCCACTGGGAGAGCAGCCCGCGCCCGCGGTGGCTGTGGTGGGCCGAGGGGAGGGGTCCGAGCAGCCGGGCCGCCGGCGCCGACAGCGACGGGCCGCTGGTCGTGGCCAGGGTCGCCGTGGGCGCTCGCTTGGTGGACGGGGTCACGCGGTCCGACAGGAGCCCACCGAGCCCGCCCGACGAGCTGGCGGAACCACCGCTCGAGGAGCCACTGCTCGAGGAGCCGCCGCCCGAGGAGCTCGATCCACCGGTACAGCCGAGGACGATGCTGAGCAATCCGCAGCCCGAGCTCGGCGTCGTGGTGGTGGTGGTCGTGGAGGGCGTGCTGGTGGACGCCGAGGACGGGGCGGACGGGGTGCTGCCGGTGGCCTCCCCGCTCGACGACGTGGACGAGGGGGTCGCCGGGGACGTGCCGATGCTGCCGATCTGGTCGATGCCCTGCTGCAGGAGGGAGCCCGCCGTGGCGGAACCGGAGGAACCCGAGAGCGAGTTCAGGATGGTCGGGATGTCGTCGAGCAGGGGATCGAAGAAGCCCGAGTCGGGATTCCCACAGGAGTTGAGGCTGGCCAGCGTGCTGGCGGGGAGGCCGGCGGAGTGGTTGGCCACGATGCGCCGGCAGACCCCCGCCAGCCGATCGCGGATGAGACCGGCCACATAGTCCCCCGAGATCCCGACCGGCAGGGCCACGTTGAGATCGAGCCAGTTGTAGGTGGGATCGAACACGCGCTGGGCGCCCTCGAAGAGATTGTTCGCCTGTTGGAGGATCTCGTCCACGTTGCCGATGTTGCGATCGAGGGTCCGCCCGACGGTGGTCACCGTGCCCACGTCGGCTTCGAGCGGCTGCAGGTTGGGCGTCAGCAGCGTGACCAACGCCGTCGTCGCTCCGGAGAGTTGCGTGATGGCGTCGTTGAGCTGGCCGGAATGCTGGGCGATCACGCTCGAGACCGTGTCGTACTCGTTGACCAGCTGCACGATCTGTGACGTGTCCGTGTCGAGGGTCCCGGTCAGTTGGGCCAGGGTCCCGTTGAGCTGGCCGAGATCGTCACCCTTGGCGGCCAGGAGCTGGATCGTCCCGGCGGCCGAGGCGATCAACTGGTTGAGCCCCGCTCCCTGGCCATCGAGGTCCTGGGCCAGGTTGGAGATGAGGTCGCCGACGGCGTGGGGATTGAGCGCATTGAGCGTGCGCTGCAGTTGCTTCAAGAGCTGGTCGGTCGACACGGGCACCGACGTGTGCGATTCGGGGATGGTGGCGCCGGGGGCGAGGTGCGGCCCGCCGGTGTAGCCCGGGTTGAGGTCGACGTCGGGCTGCCCCAGCAGCTCGGGTGCCACCAGCGACGCCTGCGCACCGGAGGGGATCATCGTGCCCGAGCGCACCCGCATGCCGACGTCCACCTGATCGTCGACGTTGGTGACCGACGTGACGGTGCCGACGGGGACGCCCAGCACGTCGACGGCCGCCCCGGGGAAGAGCCCGGGGGCACTCTGGTAGACGGCATTCAGCGGATAGGTCGCCGACGCCCGGGTGGCATCGAGGACCACGACGGTGGCGGCGACCAGCACGACGGCCGCCGCCACCAGGCGCACCACGGTCGACTGGCCCCAGGCGCGCAGGCGATCGCTCACGACGTCCCCCCCAGCAGCGGGTTCAGCAGTTGCGACAGGCCGCCCAGGCCCGAGCTCGGACCGGCCGGGAGATCGCTGTCCGCGCTCCCGGTCCCCCCGGCCCCGGTGGTCGACCGGGCTCCCGAGCTCGAGCTCGCGCCGCTGCTCGCGCCGGTCGACGCCGACGAGTCGGTGGACGAGCTCGACCCCTCCCCCGGTATCGGCCCGGTCTGGTCGGCGCAGGGAAGCGGGTCGGGGCCCAGCGCGTCGGTCAGGGCCTGGTCCAGGGCGCCGCAGGGCCCGATCACGCCATAGGTGCCGGTGAGCCCGGCCGGGTTGACGAAGACATTGCCCCAGCTCACCGCCTGATCACCGTCGTAGGCGATGGAGGCGAACCCCTTCAGGGCGCCCGCCAGGTAGCTGACCCCTTCGGCCAGATCGTCCTGGTGCTGCCCGACCACGTTGAGATCGGCGTTGAGGCTGGCCAGCAGGGCGTTGAGCTGGGGGGTGTCGCCGGTGACCAGCGAGTTGGTCTGCGCCGCCATCTGGTCGACGTTGGTGATGAGGTTCGAGAGATCGGTGCTGTGGTCGGCCAGTCCGGTGGCCACCGTGTTCAGGTCGTTGACGATGCCGACCAGCTCCTGGTCCCGCGCCGTCAGGGTCGACGACAGGGTATTGGCCGAATCGATGAGCTGGGAGACCTGGCCGCTGCGCTGGTCCACCGTCGTCGTCAGCGCCCCCAGGCCCTTGATGATCTGGGCCACCTGGGTCTGCTTGCCCTTGGTGATGGCGGCCAAGGACTCGACGAGGGAATTGAGGGCCTGCGCGTTGCTCTTCGAGAGCAGGTCCTGTCCCGTCTTCTGGAGCTGGTAGAGCTCGGTGGGGACCGACGTGTCGGTGATCACCGCACCGTTGGTCAGCGGGTGCTGCCATCCGCTCTGCGGCTCGAGGGTGACGTCGACCACGCCGAGCAGGGTCTCGACCTCGACCGCGGCGGCGGTGTTCTGGGGCAGCTGGACCGAGTGGTCCACCGAGAGGACGGCGTCGACCCCGTTCCCCGACACCTTGACGCTGGTGACCGTGCCCACGTTGACGCCGGCCACCATCACATCGGTGCCCTTGGTGATCCCGGCGGCGTTGGCGAAACGCGCCGTCACGGTGTAGCCCGAACTGAAGATGCTGCGGTTGAGCAGGAGGATGGCGACGACGGCCGCGGCGATGACCGCCACCGCGATGACCCCGATGACCTTCGGGCGCCGCTCGGTGAAGGCCTTCATGACCCGTCCCCCGAGGAGGCCGGCTGGCCGGCCACCGCCCCCAGCACCCCGTCGATGCTCGAGGCCGCCACCGGTGCCGAGTCCGCGCTGTTCGCCGCCGATTGCAGCGACGTCGACTCGGAGCTCGCAGTCGGGCTGGCCGGTGACGAGAGGGGCGGGCTCCCCCCGAGGCCCGAGCCCGGCGGGGGGCTTCCGGGCTGGTAATAGGTGCAGGCGGTCTGGTTGGCCAGGCAGGTGTAGATGGTCTGGACCGCGAACCACTGCCCGTACTGGGAGATCTGGATGTAGGGAGCCAGCCCGGCCCCCAGCGTGGAGAGGCTGTTGGCCAGCTGCGTCTGGTTGTGCTGGACGTCACCGGCCACCGCCTGGAGGTTGTCGATGGTGCTGGTGATGATGGAGTGGTTGTTGCCGATCAGGCCGGCCAGGTCGGTCGCCACCTGCGACAGGTTGCTCACCACGTCGTCGAGCAGCGTGTTCTTCGACGAGAGCGACGCCGCCACGGTCTGGAGGTTGTCGATCAGCGACCCCAGGTCCCCGCTGCGCGACGCCACGGCGGTCAGGACCTGGTCGAGGTTCCCGATCACCTGCCCGACTTGCTGATCGAGGGTGCCCACCGTGTTGGCGACCGTGGCACCGTTGTTGATGAGTTGGTCGATCTCCGAGGTGTCACCTTCCAGTGCGCCCGAGACGTTCTCGACGAACTCGTTGGCCTGCTGGGGGTTGATGGACGACAGCAGCGGGCCCAGTGAGTTCAAGAACGCGTTGACGCTGGAGTCCGAGACGTCGTGATCGAGCGGGATGGTCGCCCCCGGAGCGAGGACGGGGCCGCCGTTGGAGGGGAAGATCTGGATCTCCTTGCCCCCGATGACGTTCTGCCAGCGCAGGCCGATGTCCGTGGCACGGTGGAGGGTGACGGTGTTGTTGATGTCCATGCCGATGAGGGCGTGGCCGTGCTGGACGGCGATGCTCGTCACCTGCCCCACCGGGACGCCGGCGATGTTGACCGGGTCGCCCGGGGCCAGTCCGGTGACGTCCGCCATCTGGGCGCTGAGGGCATGGCGGTCGCTGAACAGGGACAGATTGCCGATCTTGGTGGCCAGGGCGACCAGGAGGACGACGCAGACCACCGCGAAGACGGCGAACTTGAAGGCCGAGGAGGGCAGGCGCCGCAGCAGGTTCACAAGCCACCCCCGAGCAGCCCGCTGATGAACCCGCCGAGACCCGACGAGGTCGACGTGTCGGGCTTGCCCACGATGCCGTAGGCCTGCGTGCTGGCGGACTGGGCCGCACCGGTGGCGGGCGCCGTGGCCGCCGCCGCCGGTGCGGCCGCGGGCGCCGTCGAGTTCTGGGCATGGTCGAACGCAGCGACCTCACTCGAGCAGTCGAACGCCGAGCCGGAGCCGGCCAGGGCCTGTTGAATGGGTTCGAGGAACGAGAGGCCCGGGGTCGCCGGTGCCAGCAAATTGCACACGAGGGAGTTCACGTCGCTGAAGAGGATGAAGGTGTTGAAGTAGGCGTAGGTGCTCCCGTCGGGGAGCTTGGCCAGGCTGGCCGCCCCGGTGGCGATGGTGTTGAAGTACTCGTACGCCCCCTGGACCACCTGGCCGAGGTCGGCCTGCTGGGCCAGCAGGACCCGGGAGATGTTGTCGCCGGAGGCCAGGATGGTGTCGATGTCGGGGCGATAGGTGGCCAGCAGCGACGCCAGGTCGTTGGCGAAGGGGACCACCGAGTCGAGGAACTTCTGGTAGTCACCCACCTCGCCGTTGAAGGCGGGGAGCGCGGCATTGACCTGGCTCGAGACCGTGTTGAGCCCGCCGGCGTCAGGAGCCACGGCCTGGGTGAACTGGGCGAAGGAGTCGAGGGCCGTCTCCTGGGCGTTCAACGTGGAATTGAGGAGGCTGGCCAGCTGCGTCCCGGCACCGATCGACCGGGCGATGCTCGGTCCTTCGCCCTGGCTGGCTTGGGAGAGCTCGCCGAGGACGGTCTCGAGATCGCCGGTGTTGATCTTCTGCAGCAGCGGGGTGGCCGCGGCGAAGAGGTCGTCGAGGGTGTCGGAGACCTGGGCGCGGGCGAATGCCCCGTTGTGCGGGAGGTAGGGCCCGGCGTCGGTGTCGTGGTCCGGCGTGGTGAGGGCCACCTCCTCGGCGCCGAAGAGGTTGACCGGCTCGATGGTGGCGGTGGTGTCGGCCGGCACCTCGAAGGTGGGGTCGATCAGGAGCGTGACCTTGGCCTGGTCGTCCTGAAGGGTGATGGTCGACACGCGCCCGATCTGGACGCCGCGGAAGACGACCTCTGATCCCGGCTCGAGACCCTCGCCCGCCTTGGTGAACATGCCGCTGAGCGCGTAGTCACCCGAGAAGTCGCCGTTCGAGTTCCGGATCAGCGTCACCGTCCCCGCCGCCAGGACCGCCAGGACCGCCAGACCGACCAGCAACCGGGCCAGGCGGCTCATCCGACCAACCGCGCCGTGACGTTGACCCCGCCGAAGAGCACCAGCGACAGGATCAGGTTGACCACCACGATCAAGATGATGGACAGCCGGATCGCCCGCCCGGCCGCCACCCCCACGCCCGCCGGTCCGCCGCCGGCCGTGTAGCCGTAGTAGCAGTGGACGAAGGTGACCAGGACCGCGAAGATCATCGCCTTCATGAACGAGTAGAAGATGTCGATCGGCGGCAGGTAGAGCTGGAAGTAATGCTGGTAGGTGCCCGACGACAGGCCGAAGAACTTGGTCACCACCAACTCCGAGGCCAGGAAGCTGGCGAAGAGTGCAGCCAGGTAGAGCGGGACCATGGTGACGAGCGCCGCCCACACACGGGTCGCCACCAGGTACACGACGCTGTTGACGCCCATGACCTCGAGCGCGTCGATCTCGTCGGAGATCCGCATGGCCCCCAGCTGGGCCGTGAACCCCGCCCCCACCTGGGCCGCCAGGGCGACGCCGGCCACCAGGGGCGTGATCTCACGGGTGTTGGCCAGGGAGGTGATGACGCCGGTGAAGGCCTCGGCGCCGATCTGCTGCAGACCGTTGAAGCCCTCCAGTCCGACCTCGGTCCCGGTGAAGAACGCAATGGAGACCACGACGAAGAACATGCCGCCGCCGACGATGAGCGCTCCCGAGCCGAGCGTGATGTCGGACATGAGGACGAGGATCTCCCGCGGGTAGCGCAGGGCGCGTGGCATGGCCCTGATGATCCGTCCGTAGAAGCGGAGCTGGGCGTAGAAATTGTCGGAGATCCCCAGCGCGGCATCCCCCGCGTGGCGGACCCGTTCGACCAACTCGCTCGTCGGGCCTTCGCGCATCGGCGTCTGGACGGCCACGTCAGATTCCCTTTTGCGGAATGAAGTTGAAGTAGAAGACGGTCAGGACGAAATTGACGAAGAACGACAGGATGAAGGTGACCACGACCGCCTGGTTCACCGCGTCGCCCACGCCCTTCGGGCCGCTCTTGCAGTACAGGCCCTTGTAGCAGGCCACCATGGCCGCGATGAACCCGAAGATCCCGGCCTTGACCAGCGCGATG
This sequence comes from Acidimicrobiales bacterium, assembly GCA_052148295.1. GTDB lineage: Bacteria > Actinomycetota > Acidimicrobiia > Acidimicrobiales > RAAP-2 > Bog-473. The sequence goes on along the minus strand of JBKQIP010000147.1, from coordinate 4,146 downwards.
ATCAGGTCGGCCATCTGGCTCAACTCGCCGAAGGTGGCGAAGAAGCTGCTCGCCGTGATGTGAATGGCATGGGTGCCGAACCACAGGCCACCGGCGATGCCGGCCACGCTGACCACGGCATCGAGCAGGATGGCCACCAGCGTGGCCGCCAGCAGCCGGGGCAGCACCAGGCGGTGTAGCGGGTTGACACCCATGACCTCCATGGCCGAGATCTCGTCACGGATACGGCGCGAGCCCAGGTCGGCACACATGGCGGACCCCCCGGCGCCGGCGATGAGCAGCGCGGTGGCCACGGGGGCCTGCTCCCGCACGACCGCCAGGACCATGGCCGCTCCGAGTTGGGACTGGGCGCCGATCTGCTGCAGCAAGGAGCCCACTTCGAGGGCGATGACCATGCCGAAGGGGATCGACAGCAGGATCAGCGGCAGGGTGGTGACGCGGGCCAGGAACCAGCATTGATCGAAGAACTCGGTGACGGGGAAGGCCTTGAGGGCGCCCTGGCGGAGGGCTTCCAGCGCGAGGGCGAACATGTTCCCCGTCTCGCGCACGGCGGTGGCGATCTTCCCGTCGTCGCGCCCTCCGCCGGCGGGCCGGGTCGGGCGCCCGAGCGCACCCACGGTGGCCGACCGCCCACTCGGGGTGCCCAGCCGTCGGGCGATCTCGTCGCGGCTCAGCGGTTCGGTCTGGGTGGCAACGGAGGGTGTCGGGGCGGTGATGTCCTCCTCCCGCTCTGTCACCGATCTCCCCCCTTCCCGAGGCCCCCTAACCGACTCTGGGTGAAGGAATCGTGCTCGTCCTCCTCCCGTACCGGAGAACGGAGCGCTGCGCGCAACCTTGCGGTGACGGCTCGGTGTCGGGACCCGGGCGGCGCGCCCGGGGACGGCGGTTGGCGGGCCGTTGGGTCGTGTGGGAATCCTGTGGACGGGCGCCGGTCCGGACCCGGTTGGGCCAGCGGAGCTCCGGCCTCGTTGCAATAGGAGTAGGAGACAAATCGTCCATAAAATTTTCGGCGGAAGTCCGCAAGAACGTCCGCCAACGAGCGTTCCCCTTTTCGGAGGATGCCCCGACTTCTCGTTTCGGTGCAGGCCGACGTGAGGGCATAATGGTGACTATGCCGTCGGCGAGAGTCGGTTAGAAGGAGGGACGAACATGGCTCTGCGCCAAGAGGAGTTCACCAGCCTTTGCGACGATGTTGATCTCGATCGGGATCGGGTGCTGGTCGAGCGGTGCCAGGCGGGTGACTCGGGTGCCTTCGGGAACCTCTACGCCCGCTACTACGAGCGGCTCCTTCGCTTTTGCCTGCGACGCCTGAACGACCGCCACGAAGCCGAGGACGCGGCGCAGGAAGCGTTCGCCCGGGCCTGGAAGGCCCTCCCGCAGTTCGCCGGTGAGCGGCGGTTCTACCCGTGGCTGACCGTCATCGCCGGGAACATCTGCACGGACATGTTGCGGCGGCGCTCGCGGAGCACCCCCACCGACGACCTCGAGCTCAGCGCCCACCAGCCGGTGGGCGGGAGCGGGAGCGAGACCTCGGACGAGCTCATCCTGGCCGCCGTCGACGGCGAGCTGGTCAACAAGGCTCTCGGGCGCCTGTCGGACCGCCACCGTCAGGTGCTGGCCATGCGCGAGGGCTCGGGTTGGACCTATCAACAGATCGCCGACCACGAGGGCGTCGAGATCGGCACCATCGAGACACTGCTCTGGCGGGCCCGCCAGGCTCTCAAGCGCGAGTTCACCGTCCTGTCCGAGTCCAAGGGCATGCTGGGCGGATTCCTGGCCGGAGCCGGGACGATGGGCGCCCTCCTGCGCCGGGGATTCCTGCGGGCCGCCCATCGCAGCGCCGCGCTCCAACAGAGCGGTGGATCCGGGGGGTTCCGCAATGCCCTGGCCGGTGTGGCGTTCACGTCGGCCGCGGTGGCCGCCGCGCTCATCACCCCGCACGCCCTGTCGGGAACGGGCGCGTCCGGCTCGACGCCCGGACCGGCACTCGCCGCGGCCAACATCGCCAGTCCGGCCCTGGGGCCGACCACGGACGCATTCGCCCCCCTCACCTCGGCAGCCGGCGGCGTGCCGGCCGCCGCCGTCGCCGGGGCCGGGAGCACCACCTCGACCGCGGCCACGGCTACGGCCACGAGCGCCGGCGCCCTCGGGACCACGCACACCGCCGGGGCCGGAGGCAACGGTGGGAGCGGCGGGAGCGGTGGGGGTGGGGGCGGCCTGATCGGGGGCGCCCCCTCGCCGAGCCTTCCCGGATCCTCGGGGTTGACCCAGACCGTGGCCGGGGCCTCGGGGGCGGTCAGCGGGCTGACCAATCAGGTGACCACCACGGTCAGCCAGAGCGTCAGCAACGTTCTCAACCAGGCGCTGCCGGGCATCGGCAACGTCCTCTCCGACCCGGCACCGAGCGCAGGCGCGCCCTCCAGCTCCTCCACCAACCCGGTGGCGCCCGTGACCAAGGCCGTCACCAAGGTGCTGAATTCAATCCCGGGTCTTTGAACCTTGACCAGCGCCTGGCCCCCCGGGCACCGGCGTGACGCAAGTTTCCCGACGCACCCGGGTTCTCCATCGGTGACCTCCCCGACGGTGCCGCCCGACCCCCGGAGCGTGCACTGATGGCCTCCGATCCGCACGCCGACACTTCGTCGTGGATCGCCCCCGGGGAGCCCATCATCTCCCTGCGGGGGGTGACCAAGTCCTTCGGTTCGCACACCGTGCTCGAGGACATCACCTTCGACGTGCCCAAGGGCCGCATCACCGCCATCCTCGGACCCTCGGGTACCGGCAAGTCGGTCCTGCTCAAGAACATCCTGGGGCTCCTGGTGCCCGAACGCGGCGAGATCTGGGTCGACAACGACCAGATCGTCGGACTGCGGGAGAAGCGTCTGTACGAAGTGCGCAAGAAGTTCGGGGTCCTCTTCCAGGACGGTGCGCTCTTCGGCTCCATGAACCTGTACGACAACATTGCCTTTCCCCTGCGCGAGCACACGCGCAAGAACGAGGCGGAGATCCGCGAGCTGGTGCACCGCAATGCCGAGCTCGTGGGCCTCATGGACCACCTCAAGAAGCTGCCCGGCGAGGTCTCCGGCGGGATGAAGAAGCGGGCCGGCCTGGCCCGGGCCATGGTGACCGAGCCCGAGATCGTCCTCTTCGACGAGCCCGACTCTGGCCTCGACCCGGTGCGGGTGGCCTATCTGGACGAACTGGTCGTGACGGCACAGAAGGAGACGGGGGCGACCTTCTTCATCATCACCCACAACATCCAGTCGGTGATGCGGGTGGCCGATTTCATGGGCGTGCTGTTCCGCTCCAACCTGGTCAAGTTCGCCAGCAAGGCGGACATGCTGGCGACGGACAACCCGATCATCCAGCAGTTCCTGGCGGGACGGCCCCAGGGGCCCATCGGGATGGACGAGATGGCGGACAGCGATGGGAGATCCGCCGTCGAGGGCGACCTGGCGGGGCTGATCCACGGACCGCTGGCCCGACCGGGCGAGCCGGCGATGGCGGCCAAGGCGCCGTCGGAGCAGCCGGTGCCGCCCACGTCCGCGTAGCGGACCGACGGGCTCCGCCCCGGCGCGACAGCGGGCTGGACCGGTGCTCCGATCCAGCCCGACCGTCAACCCCCCGAGGGAGGGAGGGGACACTTCCCTCAGGGAGACTGGTGCCCCACCAGTGAGGCCACGCCGGCGCGGCCGGGCGCCCTACGAACAGCTCGCCGTACGGCCTGGGACCTGGGCCACGCAGCTGTTCTCCGAAGTGAACAGGCTCGAGATGCTGTGCCCAAAGACCTGCACGACCACCGCGCACACCACGGCGATCAGGCAGACCAGCAGGGCGTACTCCAGCATGGACGCGCCCCGCTCCGTCCGGGCCCGCTCCAGCATGCGGCGGTGCAGACGACGAACGGTGGAGACCGTGAGCACCAGCAATGCCGTCATTGTCCGCCCTCCCCGAGCGTGAGCCGGCCTGTCGTCCGACTCCGCGTACGCTCTTCGACCAGTTTCACGGAAGCGACCGTCGGGGTCCATATGCTGTTCGGACCATTTATGCCCTCACCGGGCCCGCCTCCGCCGCCAGGATCCGCATCATGAGGTCGTGGCGCCGGGCCCGGACGCGACGGCGGGCTGGATCGGACCACCGATCCAG
>JBKQIP010000146.1:0-25340 GCA_052148295.1 Acidimicrobiales bacterium | reverse complement strand
GAGTCCCGGAGTGGTCGAGTACCCTGATCGGGTCATGGCATCCAGCTCCGACGCCGATGGCTTCAAGCCCAAGAAGTTCACCGAGATCATCTCCGAGAGGTTCCTGAAGCCGGCCCAGCCCAAGGGCGGCGCCGAGCCGCCCGATCCCAACCGGATCCTGCCGAAGAACGAACGCAAGGCGGCCATGAGCACGCTCGATGCGGTGGAGCTCAAATGGGCCAAGTCCGGCCTGGTCCTGGCCAGCGTGGTCGCGCTCCTGCTCCCGGTCTACGCCAAGACGCTCCTGCACTCCGCCAAGGACAAGGCCGTGTCGACCACCCTCGAGGCGGCCCTCATCAGCGGCGTCGTCCTGCTCTTCTGCATCCTCGGGTTCGTGGCCCTGCGCCGCCGCAAGCGCACACTGGTGGCCTTCAGCATCTTCATCACCGGGTTCGCCTTCACCCTCACCTTCGCACCGCTCGGCTTCGCCCTGATCGTCCTGGGCGGTTGGCTCATGCTGCGGGCCTACCGGCTGCAGAAGTACGGCACGGCCAACATGAAGCTGGTGGCCCGGGAGGCGGCCAACCGCCCGCCCCGCAAGGAGCGGCAGAAGGCGGCCAAGACCCCGGCCAAGCCGACCGGCTACGCGCCGCCGAAGGCCAACAAGCGCTACACCCCCAAGGCGCCCCCGAAGAAGAAGATCCCCAAGCCCACTCCCGGGGAGTAGCTCGGGCCCGGGGAGTAGCTCGGGCCCGGGGAATAGCTCAGGGAGCCTGTTCGGCCGCCGGGATCACCAGGGCCGAGTGCAGCAGGTTCAAGACGTCGGCCCGCCGGCGCACCAGCGAGCGCGCCGTGGGCTCCTCACCCAGCGCGCGCAGCACCTCGACCTCGGTGACCATGCCGATCACCGTGGAGTAGATGGCGAGCAGGAGCAGACGTGGGTCATGCCGACGCATCGTGCCGGCATCCATCTCAGCCTCCAAGAAGGAGGCCGCCCGCTGCACCAGGGGCTCGAGGGCCAGCGTCATCTGCGTCGCCGCCGGGGGGCCGAGCCGGCTCACCTCGCGCAGCAGGCCGAGCAGCTCGGGCTGGCGGGCCGCCAGCCGGAAGACCGATCGCACCACCGCCTCGACCCGGACCCATCCGGCGCCGGCGCCCTGCAGGGCCGACTCCAGAGCGGTCGAGAGGTCGGTGGCGCTGCGGGCGATCACGGCCTCGAGCACGGCGTCCTTGGAGGGGAACCAGTACAGGATGCTCTGCTTGGTCAGCTCGAGGCCCTTGGCCAAGGCGTCGAGGGAGGTGGCCTCGTAGCCCCGGGCGGCGAAGGAGGCCAGGGCCGCATCGAGGATGCGCTCGCTCGTGGTGGGGGCGGGCGGGGCCGTCGTCGGGGTCACTTACCAAATGGTAGACAGATTCGGCGCCGGATGCTAAACATTTCCGATGGCCATCGGCCGGGACCTCCGTGGAAAGCGCTTCTTCATCACCGGTGCCACCGGGTTCCTGGGCACGGCGCTGGTCGAGCGCATCCTGCGCTGCATCCCCGAATCCGAGGTCACCGTCCTGGTGCGGCCCGGGCGCCGGGCCGATGCGGCCGCCCGCCTGGCCCGCGAGGTCATCAAGAACGACTGCTTCGACCGCCTGCGCGCCGAGCTGGGTGACGGCTTCGCCCCCGAGGTGGCCCGCCGGGTCCGGGCCGTCGCGGGCGACGTCGGGCAGGACGGCCTGGGGCTCGACGACGACGGGCGGGCTGCGCTGGCCGCCAGCGACATCGTGGTGCACTCCGCCGCCACCGTCTCCTTCGACGCCCCGCTGACTCAGGCGGTCGAGATCAACCTCCTCGGCCCCTCCCGGGTGGCCGCCGCCGTGGCCGCCTCGGGCTCGGGCGCCCATCTCATCGCCGTGTCCACCGCCTACGTGGCCAGCACGCATCAAGGTCAGGCCAAGGAGGAGCTGCTCTCCGAGAACCGCTTCTCCCTCGAGGTGGACTGGCGCGAGGAGGTCACCGCCGCCCGCCGGCTGCGGGACGACCTCCAGGCCGCCTCCCGCCGGCCCGGCAAGCTGGCCGACTTCACCAAGCAGGCCCGCAGCGAGATCGGCGGGGCCGGTGAGCACCTGATCGCCACCCGGGCCGAGAAGATCCGGGAGGAGTGGGTGCGCACGGAGCTGGTCGACGCCGGGACGGCGCGGGCCCACTCGCTGGGCTGGCCCGACGCTTACCCGTTCACCAAGGCCATGGGCGAGCGGTGCCTGGTGGCCCAATGGGCCGACGCGGTGCCCATCACCCTGGTGCGCCCCTCCATCATCGAGTCGGCTCTGGCCGAGCCCCGGCCGGGATGGATCCGCGGCTTCCGGATGGCCGAGCCGATCATCGTGTCCTACGCCCGCGGCCTGCTGCGCGAGTTCCCCGGGGTGCCCGAGGGCGTGGTCGACGTGATCCCGGTGGACATGGTCGTGGCCGCCATTTTGGCCGTGGCCGCCCGTGGCCCCGCCCACGCGGCCGGGGACGGCCCGCCCGCCGTCTACCACGTGGCCTCGGGCGTGCGGAACCCCCTGGTCTACGGCCACCTGGTCGAGCTGTCCGAGGACTGGTTCTCGCGGCACCCGCTCTACGACGAGCGGGGCCAGCCCATCAACGTGCCCGAGTGGTCCTTCCCGGGCCGGGGCCGGGTGCAGCGCCAGCTCCGCCGGGCCGACCAGGCCATGACCCTGGCCGAGCGGGTACTGACGGCGCTGCCGGTGCGGGGCCGGCAGGCCGAGCTGGCGGCGCGGATCGAGGACCGCCACGCCCTGGCCAAGCGGGCCCTGGGCTACGTCGAGCTCTACGGCGCCTACAGCGAGACCGACGCCCGCTACCGGGTGGACCGCCTCATGGCGCTGTGGGACACCCTCGACGCCACCGACCATGAGCAGTTCTGCTTCGACCCGGCCGTGATCGACTGGGAGCACTACGTCCACCACGTGCACCTGCCCTCGGTCATCGAGCACGCCCGGGTGCGCACCACGGCGGGCCGTTCGGTGGTGGAGAAGCGCCCCGAGAGGGCCCGGCGGGCCATCCTGTCGCCCGACCGCCACCTGGCCGTGTTCGACCTGGAGCACACCCTCATGGCCTCCAACGTGGTCGACACCTACGCCTGGCTGGCCAGCCGGCATCTCCCGGCGGGGCGGCGGGCCCGCTTCGTGGCCGACCTGCTGCGCCAGGCCCCGGCGCTACTGGCGCTGGACCGGCGCGACCGGGGTGACTTCCTGGCCTCCTTCTACCGCAAGTTCGAGGACGCCCCGCTGGCCCAGTTGCAGGCCGACGCCTGGGAGCTGTTCCACCAGCAGCTGCTGACCAAGTCGTTCCCCGACGGCTTCGCCCGGGTCCGGGCCCACCGCGCCCTGGGGCACCGCACGCTGCTGATCACCGGTGCCCTCGACTTCATCATCGAGCCGGTCCGTCCCCTCTTCGACGACATCGTCTGCGCCCACATGGAGGCCCGCAACGGCCGCCTGACCGGGCACCTGACCAGCCTCCCCCCCATCGGGGAGGCCCGTGCCCTGGTGCTGACTGACTACGCCGAGCAGCACGCGCTCTCCCTGCAGGAGTCGGTGGCCTACGCCGACTCGTCCAGCGACCTGGCCATGCTCGAGGCCGTCGGCTTCCCCGTCGCCGTCAATCCCGAGGCCCGCCTCTCGGCCATCGCCCGGCGCCGGGGCTGGCACGTCGAGCACTGGGCCAAGGCCCAGGGCGGATCGCACCGCACCCTGCCCATCGGCCCGTTCGACGTGACGTCGCCCCGGACCTTCCGCTCCTCGGGTTCGACCTGGTCGACCAAGGCCGTGATCGGGCGATGAAGCGGGAGGTCGTGTCGGGGATGAGTCGGCCATGAGCACCCTCCTCTTCGAGCGCTCCCTGCCTCGATTCGCCGCGGCGCGCCTCGTCTCGAGCTTCGGCTCCGGTCGGGGCGCGGGCGTCGGTCCCCTGCACCTGCTCGAGCAGGACCCGCCCCCCGCCCCCGGCGAGGGGTGGGTCCACGTCGACCCGCTGCTGTCGGGCATCTGCGGGTCGGACCTGGCCGCCTTGGACGGCCGCAGCTCGCGCTATTTCGAGGAGATCGTGTCGTTCCCCTTCGTGCCCGGCCACGAGGTGGTGGGGCGGGTCTCCGCCGACGCCGTGGGCGCCGACGGCCGGGCCCTGGCGGCCGGGACCCGGGTGGTCCTCCAGCCGGTCCTCGGGTGCGCGGCACGGGGGATCGACCCGCCCTGCGCGGCGTGCGCCGCCGGCCAGGTCGGCAGCTGTGGCCATCTGGCCTTCGGCCACATCCGGCCCGGCCTGCAGACCGGCTTCTGCGCCGACACCGGTGGGGGCTGGTCGACCAGCGGGCTGGTGGCCCACGCCAGCCAGCTCTTCGCCGTCCCCGACGGCCTGAGCGACACCGACGCCGTCACGGTGGAGCCCGTGGCCTGCGCCGTGCACGCCGTCCTGGGTGCCGGGATCCGCGACGACGACGTGGTGGCCGTGCTCGGTGCCGGGACCCTGGGCCTCACGGTCACGGCCGCCCTGTCCCACCTGGTCAGCACCGGCCGCTGCCCCGCCCCCCGGGCGGTGCTGGTGGGGGCCAAGTACGCCACTCAGCAGCGCCTGGCCCGGGCCTTCGGCGCCACCGAGGTGGTCGCCCCCGACCAGCTGCCCCGCGTCGTGCGCCGGGTCTCGCACTCGCTCTCCTACGGCGGCGCCTCGGGTGAGACCGTGACCCTCTCCGGGGGCGCCGACGTGGTGATCGACTGCGTGGGCAGTGCCCCGTCCATCGAGCAGAGCCTGGTCATGGTCCGGCCCCGCGGCACGGTGGCCCTGGTCGGCATGCCGGGCAAGGTAACGGTGGACCTGGCGCCCCTGTGGCAGCGTGAGGTGCGCCTGGCCGGGGCCTACGCCTACGGCAGCGAGACCGTCCCGAGCGGGGGGGCCGGCGGCTCGGCCGGTGCCGATGGCGGTGCCGGAGGCGGCGACGGTGCTGGCGGCGATGGTGCTGGCGACGAGGGTGCTGGCGACGGTGCTGGTGCCGGCGGTGGCGGTGGCGGCGGCGGTGCTGGTGCCGGCGGCGGCGGTGCTGGTGCCGGCGGTGGCGGCGACGGTGGAAGCAGCCGCAGGAAGAACGGGCCCACGGTCGTCTCGACCTTCGACCTGGCCCTCGAGGTGGTGGCGGCGCAGCGGACCGGATCCCTGGTCTCGGCCACCTATCCCCTCACCCGCTTCGAGGAGGCGGTGGCCCACGCCGGCGCGGCCGGACGGCGCGGCTCGGTCAAGATCGCCTTCGACCTCACGAAAGGACACACCCGATGAGCCGCCGTCCCGGATTCGTCCTCGAGGTGGACAAGTCCACGCCGCCCACCCTCTTCTGGGACGGCGAGGGCTTCACGACCGAGACCCTGCCGGAGGGCAGCCGGGTCATCTACGCGCCCGAGCCGATGAAGGCGCTGGAGGACCCCTACGGCGCCATCCGCCATGCCCTGCTGCACCCCCGGGGCGACCGCGACCCGTTGCCGGCGCTGCTCCACGCCGGCATGAAGCTCACCATCTGCTTCGACGACGTGTCGCTCCCGCTCCCGCCCATGGAGGCACCCGACATCCGCCAGATGGTGATCGAGACCGTGCTCGACATGGCGGCCGACGCCGGGGTCGACGACGTGGTGCTGATCGCCGCGCTGGCCCTGCACCGCCGCATGACCGAGGGCGAGCTCCGGCACGCCCTGGGGGACCGCGTCTACGACGCCTTCGCCCCCCACGGGTTGCTGACCCAGCACGATGCCGAGGACCCGGACAACCTCATCCACCTGGGCCAGACCGAGCAGGGCGAGGACGTCGAGCTCAACAAGCGGGCGGCCACCTCGGACCTGCTCGTCTACGTGAACATCAACCTGGTGGCCATGGACGGTGGGCACAAGAGCGTGGCCACCGGACTGGCCAGCTACCGCTCGCTGCGGCACCACCACAACCCCCAGACCATGCAGCACTCGCGCTCCTTCATGGATGCACCGGCATCCGAGCTGCACTCGTCCAACTGGCGGATGGGCCGCTTCATCGCCGAGTCAGGGGTCAAGATCTTCCAGATCGAGTCCACCCTGAACACCGACACCTTCCCGCCCAGCTTCGTGTTCCTGCAGAAGCGCGAGTGGGAATGGAACCTGCGGGACCGGGCCAGCTACGCCGCCTCGTCCGCCGCGTTGGGCAAGGCGCCGCCCCGCCTGGCCCGCCAGATCTTCCACTCCATCAAGTCGCCCCACGCGCTCACCTCGGTCCAGGCCGGCGAGGTCGAGGCCGTCCACGCCGTGACCACGGCCAACGTGTGGGCCCAGCAGGGGGTCGAGGTGACCGGGCAGACCGACATCCTCACCATGGGCCTGCCCTACATCTGCCCGTACAACGTCAACTCCATCATGAACCCGATTCTGGTGGCCTGCCTCGGTCTCGGGTACTTCTTCAACCTCTACCGCGGCAAGCCCCTGGTGCGCGAGGGCGGGGTCCTGATCCTGCGCCACCCGACCCGGCCCGAGTTCCATCCCGGCCACCACCCCAGCTACATCGATTTCTACGAGCAGGTGCTCACCCAGACCGTCGACCCGATCCGGATCTCCAAGGAGTTCGAGGAGTCGTTCGCCACCGATCCCTGGTACATCCACCTCTACCGCACCGGCCACGCCTACCACGGGGTGCACCCCTTCTACATGTGGTACTGGTGCGCCCACGCCCTCCAGCACCTGGGCCGGGTCATCATCGTGGGCGGCGACCCCAAGGCGGTGCGACGCCTCGGGTTCTCCCCGGCCAGCTCGCTCGACGACGCGCTCGAGATCGCCAGCGACGTGGTGGGCCCCTCACCCACCCTCACCCACTTCCACGCCCCACCCATCCTGATGGCGGACGTGCACTGATGGGTCGGTCACCGACGGGCTGGTCACCGACGGGCTGGTCACCGACGGGCGTGTCACCGATGGGCGTCGATCGCTGATGGGGGCGTCCGCGCTCGATCGGTCCCGGCAGTTGGTGACCCGCGCCCGCGGCGCCGCCGTCCGCTCCCCGTTGGCCGCGCCGTCGTGGCCGGCCACGGTCGAGCGCCCCGACCCCGAGCGCAAGGTCGGCCTGGACTACGACCACGAGTGGTCACGTCGCTACCCGGTGCGGCTGGCCCGGGCCATGGTCATGGACAACGTCACCCGCCCGGTGGCCCGGGTGTTGGCGCCGGCCACGGTGCGTGGCCTGGAGCACCTGCGCCACACCGAGGGACCGGTCATCTTCTCCGCCAACCATGCCAGCCACATCGACACGCCGCTCCTGTTGACCACCCTGCCGGTCGAGTTCCGACACCGGACCGTCGTGGCGGCCGCCTCGGACTTCTTCTTCGATCGCACCTGGAAGTCGGTGCTCTGGTCGTTCGCCCTGGCCGCTATCCCCATCGAGCGGAGCAAGGTCAACCGTCGCTCGGCCGACACCGCCGCCGAGCTGATCGAGGACGGCTGGAACCTCGTCATCTTTCCCGAAGGCGGGCGCTCCCCCGACGGCTGGACCCAGCCCTTTCGCGGCGGCGCGGCCTACCTGGCCCGCCGCACCGGCCGGCCGGTGGTGCCGGTGTACCTGCACGGGACCCGCCACGTGCTGCCCAAGACCGCCGAGTCGGGGGCACTGGGCCCGGGGGGCTCGGGCACCGAGTCCCAACGAGGCGGGGGTCTCCGCCGCTCCCCCATTTCGGTGCTGTTCGGCGCGCCCATGACCCCAGACGAGGGCGAGAACGCCCATCGCTTCTCGGCCCGGGTCGAGGCCGCGGTGGCCCGGCTGGCCCGGGAGGTGCAGACGGACTGGTGGCAGGCCCGTCGCTCGGTCAGCTCGGTCAGCCCCACCGCCGGCGCAGAGACGGCCCACCGCGGACCCGAGGCCCCGGCCTGGCGTCGGGCCTGGGCCCTCGACACGCCGCCCGCCACCGATCGTCGCTCCCGCCGCTGGCCCAAATAGCCGGCGGCTGGCACGTTGAGGGTCAGCAACAGTCGGCACCCCGTAGGTCGCTCGTGGGCCCAGACCCGACGCTCCAGACGGGAATTGTCACAAGTGGTTGCCGTCAAATGCCGCACGTGATCGCTGAATCGATCTCAGTGCGGAATCAAGTTGGCGGAGTCGGAGTCGGAGTCGGAGTCGGAGTCGGAGGCGGCGGCGACGGCGAGGGCGAGGGCGAGACTTTGCGCACCTCGTGGTTTTCGCTGTCAGCGATCAAGAAGCCCCCGTCGGCGGTAACGGCCAGCCCCTGGGGAAGGTTGAGGAGGGCTGCGGTGGCTGAACCGTCGTCACCGGCATTTCCCGAGTGGAGTGATCCAGCAACGGTGGTGATGGTGCCCGTGGAGGAAACCTCTCGCACCAGATTGGCATTGTCGACAATCAAGATGCCGCCGTCGGCGGTGACGGCCACCGCGTGGGGGTCAGAGAGTTCAGCTTCCGTCGCCGGCCCGTCGTCACCCGTGTACCCGCGCTGACCCGTTCCGGCGACGCGGGTGATGATGCCCGAAGCGGAGACCTCACGCACCTCGCCGTTCAGGGTGTCAACGATCACGAATCCGCCGTCGGCCGTGACGGCCACCCCCCTGGGAAAGTTGAGCTGGGCCTCCGTCGCTGGTCCGTCGTCACCGGCGTTCCTGGCGGTTCCCGTTCCGGCGACGCGGGTGATGATGCCCGAAGCGGAGACCTTGCGCACCTCATTGTTGGCAGTGTCGGCGACCAAGAAGCCGCCGTCGGCGGTGACGGCCACTCCCCCGGGCGAGTTGAGCTGGGCCTCCGTCGCCGGCCCGTCGTCACCGCCCTTCCCCCCGGCTCCCGTTCCGGCGACGCGGCTGATGATGCCCGAAGCGGAGACCTTGCGCACCTCGTTGTTTTGGGTGTCGGCGATCAAGAAGCCCCCGTCGGCGGTAACGGCCACCCCCATGGGACCGTTGAGCTGGGCCTCCGTCGCTGGCCCGTCGTCACCGCCTTTCCCCTGGGCTCCCGTTCCGGCGACGCGACTGATGATGCCCGAAGCGGAGACCTTGCGCACCTCATGGTTGGCAGAGTCGGCGACCAAGAAGCCACCGTCGGCGGTGACGGCCAACCCCTGGGGAAGGGAGAGGAGGGCCGCGGTGGCTGTCCCGTCGTCACCGCTGTTCCCCGGGGACCCCGTTCCGGCGACGCGAGTGATGATGCCCCAAGCCACGAAGCTATCCGTTATCCCGTTTGCTCAGCCGGGAGCAGTTTCACGTACGTCGGGTGAATGCCGGCTGGAACCCGTCGATCGACCACGGCCCGACTGTACCGCAGAGAATTATTGGCCCTCTCGCTGGAGGTCCGGTCTGTGACCAGGTAGACGTGTGACACCGGCTGTCAAAGCCCTGGCAGCAGACAAGTGGATCCGCCATGTCAACACGTCGTTGCGTCACACCGACGACCGCCCGGCCTTGGAGCGGCGCTTCCGTAATCTGCCGCCGTCAGCGGGGAGACCCAGCCGCTCGGCCCGCAGGGCCTCGTGCGGGGAGTCGTCGAGCGGCATGAGCGCGACGACGTCGGTGCCGAGCGCCCAGCCGAGCAGCACATCGGCCAGGGCCGGATTGCGGGCAAGCACCGGCCCGTGCAGATAGGTCCCCACCACCCGCCCGGCGACGGCGCCCTCGGTGCCTGATCCATCGCCGTTGCCGGTGCCCCGGACCACCCGGGCCAGGGGCGTGATCTCGGCGGACAGCGTGGTGACACCGCCGTGGTTCTCGAAGCCGGTCAAGGTGGGGACCACGACCCCGCCCAGCCCCTCCGTCGCCGCCTCGGTGACCACGGCGGTCACCTCTCCGACGGCCCGCGGGCCGACCCCCTTGATGGTGGTGATCCCGAGGAGACCCACGCCCTCATGCGGGGTGTCGTCGGCGCCCGGGAAACTCGACCCGACGATTTGATAGCCGGCGCACACGGCCAGGACGGCGGCGCCCCGGGCGACCCGGCGGGCCAACGTCCCCTCGTCGATGAGCGACCGCGCCGCCCGGACCTGGGGGCCGTCCTCTCCCCCACCCAGGCAGTAGAGGTCGGCTTCGGGCAGGGCGGCATCCGACGAAGCCTGGAGCAACGCCACCTCGATCCCCCGCCACTCGGCCCGACGGGCCAGGATCAGACCGTTGCCGCCGTCGCCGTAGGTGCCGAGGAGATCGGGGTAGATGACGGCGATGCGCAGTGGTGCCGTCACCCACCGCCTCCCGAGCCTCTGGTCGCCGACCGCGACCGCGGCAGCGGCCGAGCCGGCGCCTCCTTGGCCTGGAGCAGCTCGCCGAACGCGGTGTAGTTGCCGATGACGTCGATGTCGACGGCGCTCTCCTCCGATGCCGCCATCACCACCGCCGCCAAGGGATCGGGCTCGACCTGGTGGGTGACCCCGGCGTAGTGCAGGCGAACTGAGAGGTCGTGGCAGCGGTCTCCGGTGGCCACCACGGTGCGCCCGGCCAGCTGCTCGAAGGGGACATCCCACAGCCAGCTCGGGTCGGTGCCGTCGGCCGTGCGCGCGTTGATGCTGACCACCAGTGGACCGCGGTCCAACGCCACCAGGTTGAGCAACTCGCTCCACCCTGCCGGGTTCTTGGCCAACATGAGCCGGGTCGGCACGCCCCTGAGCGTCCGGATGGCAAAGCGACCCGCCACCTCCTCGACCCGGGCCATCGCCGCCAGGGCGAGCGCAGCGTCGACCCCCATCGTCTCCGCCGCCACGGCGACCATGAGCGCGTTGGCCCGGTTGAAGCGACCGGGCAGGGACAGGTCGATCTCGAGGGCACGCCCGTCGGCCCACAGCCCGTGATGGCCCGCACCGTGGTCGGTCTGCAGCAACGAGGCCACGACGGTGGGACGGGCAAAGCCGCAGCCGGACTCGCAGCGCCAGCCGCCGCCATGGACCGACGAGGGACCACCGGCGGCGCCGTTGGTGGCGGCGCCGTTGTGGTTGGGGTCCTTGTGGGCGGTGTCGGCGGTGTCAACGTTGTCGGCGGCGTTGGCGGTGTCGGCGGCGTTGGCGGTGTCGGCAGGGTCGGCGGCGTTGGCGGTGTCGGCGGCGTTGGCGGTGTCGGCGGTGTCGGCGGCGTTGGCGGTGTCGGCGGCGTTGGCGGTGTCGGCGGCGTTGGCGGCGTTGGCGGTGTCGGCGGCGTTGGCGGTGTCGGCAGGGTCGGCGGCGTCGAAGACGATGCGACCCTCGCAGGAGGGACACCCCACGGCATCGAGCTGCCAGCTCAGCCCGGCGGCGACCCAGGACACCCGGGCGGCCGCGCCGGCTCCCCACACGACCAGGGGGTCGTCGGCGTTGGCCACCACCGCCGTGTGCGGGGCGGCCGCCAGGGCGGCCCGCCAACGGTTGGCCACCATGCGCACCTCGTTGGTGCGATCGAGCTGGTCCCGCGACAAGTTGAGCAACAGGACCAGGTCCGCCGACGTGGCGGCCAGCACGCGGGGCAGGTAGATCTCGTCGACCTCGAGCACCGCCCTCAGGGCGCGTCGGTTGGCCGCCAATGCGGCCACGTGGCCGGGGGGCATGTTCGAGCCCGTCTCGTTGGTGACCACCTCCTCCCCACCGGCTCCGAGAGCCACCGACAGGAGCCGGGTCGTCGTCGTCTTCCCGTTGGTCCCGGTGACCAGGGCCACCCGACGGCCCGCCGTGAGGTGCTGCAAGAGGCTCGGGTCGACCGCCAGGCCGGCACGCCCGCCGGCCACGGTGCCCTGGCCCCGTCCGAGGCGCCGCGACGCCGCGTTGACGGCGCGGGTCGTCGTCAGGGCGAGCCGATATCTCATCGCCGTCTCACCGCCTCGAGCGCACCGGCGCGATCTCTCCCACTCGGGATCACCGGCCCGCCATCGATCACCGGCCCGTCATCAATCACCGGCCCGTCATGAATCACCGGCCTGTCATGAATCACCGGCCCGCCATCAATCACCGGCCCGTCACGAAGGGGGCATGGCCCGGGCCAGCTCCTCGGCCGTGGGCTGGTGGCGCACCTTCGATTCCTCGGGCAGCAGGGCGGAAATGGCCGACATGATGGTGGCCGTATCGAGCACGGCGTCGTCGCCCGGCAGGCGGAGCGGCCGGCCGACCCGCACGGTGATGTGCGGCGGGTGGGCCACGAGGGTGACGTTGGGCACCCGGGCCGACCGGGGCCACACCGCCTCGGTGCCCCACAGCCCCACGGGCACCACCGGCGCGCCGGTGGCCGCGGCCAGACGGGCGGTGCCGGTCTTGCCGCGCAGCTCGACGTCGAAGAACTTCTCACCGCGGGGGATGGTGCCCTGGGGCAGCACGATGACCACCTCGCCCGCCGCCAGCGCAGCCTCGGCGGCCCGCAGCGGTTGGTCGGAGCCGCTGCCGCGGTCGACGGGGATCCCGCCGATGGCCCGGGCCACGATGCCCACCAGGGGCGCCTCGAAGATCTCCTTCTTCCCGAGGAAGCGCACCGGTCGACCGATCCGGGCGGCCAGGAGGGCGAGTGCCGCCACGTCGAAGTAGCTCCGGTGGTTGGCGGCCACCAAAACAGGACCGGACGGCGGAATGTGGTCCACGCCCTCGATGTCGAAGCGGGCGTAGGGGAAGGAAGCGGTGCGGACGAAGGGGCGCAGCACGTGGTAGGGCTCGAACCCGATCAGCGAGGGCACCCCGGGGGGGCGGTCCCAATGGGTGATGGGCCAACGCCGCGCCGTGGCGATGACGGTGAGGCCGGGGTCGGGATTGACGGCCTGGGGCCAGCCGACCGAGGAGAGCAATGGCGTATCGAAGACGCTGTCGCTGCAGGCGTGGCACTCGCCGAGGTCGACCCCCTCCTCGTCGGCCCAGGCCCGTACGGCCTTGAGCTTCCCCAGCCCCCACACGAAGCCCTCGAACAGGCGCCCGGTGTAGCGGCCGTCCCTGGTCTCGTAGGCGGTGGCGATGACGGCATCGAAGCCCATGGCCTGGGCGAACGGCTCGATCATGTCGATGGGCGTGGTGGTGGTGAGCACCAGTCGGTGCCCGGCGGCCCGGAACTCCTCCAGGTACTGGGGGGCGAAGGGCGCCACCATGGTCATCAGCTCGGGCACCGCCCGCTTGCCGGCCGCCCGCACCTGGTCCTGGCGCCAGCCCTTGGCCACGCGGGCCGCCGCCCGGACCAGGCCCATGGACAGCAGGTTCTCACCCAGGCGGTCGTTGAAGGCGTACAGCAGCTTGTCGCCCGGGAGGCTCCGCCCCGCGGGCAGCACCCCCTCCTCGACGAGCGCCCGGTTCAGGGCCCGGCCCGAGGCGTGGCAGAGGAGCGTGCGGTCGAGGTCGATGAAGACGGCTGAGTTCGCCACGGGTATCGAGCCTAAATCATGCCCTGCCGCCGGCGTACCCCCTGCCCGGGGGCCGGTTGGGGGATGGCGTCGATCCGGCTCCGATGATGCGGCGGGATCGGCCTGGGACCGCGAATTGTCCCGGAAAAAGGTGAAGGGATCGCCGGGGGGGAGGCGATCCCTTCACAAGACTCACCAGAGACTGGAGGGGGGGTTCCGTCTCTGTGGTCTGGACCCATTGTGCCGCCCGGGCATCAATCTGTCAAGCAGCTTCGAGAGATACTTACTATCTTATAGGCTGATAGCGGGGGAAACCCGAGCAAGCAGGCGCAGAAGGGGCAGTCATATGGAGCTGAAACATCTGCAAGCGCTCTTGGGAATTGCCGACACCGGGAGCTTCTCGGCCGCCGCGGCGGCCATCGGGACTGTCCAGTCCAACGTGTCCGCCCACATCGCCCGGCTCGAACGCGAGCTTCAGGTACAGCTGGTCGACCGATCGTCGGGACGCCTCACCGAGGAGGGGGACGTCGTCGTCCAACGGGCCCGGCGGGTCATGAACGAGCTCGATGCCATGGTGGCCGACGTGGTGGCCCTGCGCCAGGAGGTGGTGGGCACCGTGCGCCTGGGCATGATCGGCACGACCGGTCGCTGGTTGGTGCCCCAGCTCTTCGACCTGCTGCGGGTCCGGCACCCTCACATCCACCTCAACGTGGCCGAGGGTTCGAGCATGCAGCTGGAGGTCCAGCTCGGCTCGGGCCAACTCGATCTGGCCGTCGTCACGCTCCCCCTGAGCGGCGACGAGGTCATCGCGGCCCACCTCTTCGACGAGGACCTGGTGCTGATCGTGCCTCGGGACCATCCCCTGGCTCAAGAGACCTCTCTCCCCCTGGCCCGACTGGCCGGCATGGAACTCCTGCTCCCGGCGCCGGGGACGGCGCTCCGGGCCGAGATCGACAGTGCGGTGGTGCCGGCGCGTATCTCGCTGCGCCCCTCCATGGAGCTCGATGGCGTCCGCATGATCGCCGCCCTCGTCTTCGACGGTTACGGCCCGGCCATCTTGCCGGCCACCGTGGTGCCGGGCCACCTGCGGCAGCGCTTCGCCGTCCTGCCGGTCGACGGGCTGTCCCGCCGCCGGGTGGGTGTGGCCCAACGCAGACGTGGCCTCCCTTCGGCGCCGGCCAAGGCGGTCATCGACGTCCTGAGCATGGTGGTCAGCGACTCGCTGGCCATGCCCGAGGGCATCCATCCGACGGGTCCGGCGTTGCCGGACCAGGAGGTCATAGACGATGACGGGGGCGTACGACGGGGGCGACGGTGACGGGGGCGGGGGCGGTGGCGCCGGGAACGGGGGCGAGGGCGACGGTGACGGGGGCGACGGTGACCGGGGGCGGGGGCGGTGGCGCCGGGAACGGGGGCAAGGGCGACGGTGACGGTGACGGGGGCGACGTCTCGGGCACCGACGGCTTCTGACGGTTCGAAGGCCCGAGCTACGCCAGACGGCGTCAGGCGTGGGGCGTCAGGCGTGAGGCGTGAGGCATGAGGCGGGGGGCGTGGGGCGTCAGGCGTCGGACGGCAGCCGGGGCGACCTCCACATGGTCCAGATCCTGGGGCCGTCTCCCGGTAGGTCGACCTCGCGGGTAACTTCAAATCCGTGGCGCCGGTAGAAGGGGACGTTGCGCTCCTTCGACGACTCGAGGTAGGCGGGCAGGCCCTCGCGGTCACACTGATCGAGGACGGTCCGCATCAGCGCGGAGCCGATGCCTTGGCCTTGACACGCCGGTTCGGTCCCCAACGTGGCCAGATACCAGTGCGGCTCGTGCGGATGCATCGTCTCGACCAGATTGAGCAGCCGGAGGGTGACACTCAGATGCGCGACCACGAAAGGCAAGACCGGCAGCATCACAGTGATGGCCCTCACTCCGGTCAGGAGCGGTTTGCCGGCCGGAGCCCAGATCGCCGAGCCCTGGTGGTCGTCGGTGGTGTAGCAACCCCCGAAGGGCAGATAGTCGGCGCGCATCTGCGTCGAGAAGTAGCGGCGCAACCCCGCCTCCCGGCGGCGCTCGTCGCGGAAGATGTGCCCGATCACCGGGTCGTCGACGAAGGACCGGGCCAGTTGGGCCGCCATCGGGTCCACGTCGTCGCGGGTCGCCCGCCGGACCACCGTCCCCACGCCCGCCCCACTGCCCGTCCCGCCGCCCACTCCAACGCCCGTGAAAGATCCGGCTGAGTGGCTCGGCGGGAACGTCGGGAACGAGGAGGCCTGGGAAGACATGACGGCAATGATGGTGGCAGATGCCGGACCGCCATGCCAGCGACCGGGGTCCGCCGTATCGCGGCCGGGGTCCGCCGTATCGCGGCCGGGGTCCGCCGTGGCCGCGGCTCGAACGTCGGTGCTCGATCCTGCGTTAGCGTCCGGTGCCATGCATTGCCGAAGCACGACCCATTGGGAGACGCTCGTGCCCGTGATGACGTCCCTCCCGCAGGCGGACGTCACGCGGGCGACGACGAAGACGGCGGCCGCATGTTGAGGACGGCGGTCGGATGTTGAGGATCGGCATACTCGGCGCGGCGAGGATCGGCCCGACCGCCCTCATCAAGCCGGCGCAACGGACCGGCCGGGCCGAGGTGGCGGCGGTTGCGGCGCGGGACCTCGACAAGGCGCAGAAGTACGCGCACAAGCACAAGATCCCCAAGGTGGTCGCGTCGTATGCCGCCCTCCTCGAGGACCCGGATATCGACGCCGTCTACATCCCGCTCCCCAACGGCCTCCACGGTCACTGGACCATCGCCGCGCTCGATGCCGGCAAGCACGTCCTGTGCGAGAAGCCCTTCACGGCCAACGCCGACGAGGCCCGCCTGGTGGCCGAAGCCGATGCCTCCCATCGCGGTCTGGTCGTCATGGAGGCCTTTCACTACCAGTACCACCCGATGACCAAGCGGCTGGTGGAGATCGTCCGCTCCGGCGAGCTCGGCGACATCCGCCACGTCGCCATCGCCTTCGCCGCCCCCCTGGCCAAGCCCGGCGACATCCGGTACCAACTCGATCTGGCTGGTGGGGCCACCATGGATATGGGCTGCTACCCGATCTCGCTGCTCAGACTGCTGGCCGCCGGGCCCCGGATCACCAGCGCGCAGGCCAAGCTCGCGTCGGCCGGGGTCGACCGGGCCATGGATGCCCGGTTCTCGCTCCCCGAAGGCGGCACGGCCCGGATACGGTGCTCCATGTTCTCGTCGTCCGTGCTGCGCTTGCACGCCGAGGTCACCGGCACCGACGGGACACTCTCCGTGTTCAACCCGTTCT
The DNA here is from genome assembly GCA_052148295.1 of Acidimicrobiales bacterium. Taxonomy (GTDB): domain Bacteria; phylum Actinomycetota; class Acidimicrobiia; order Acidimicrobiales; family RAAP-2; genus Bog-473. Next base: position 8,757 of record JBKQIP010000146.1, on the reverse strand, counting down.
CCCCCCAGTTCGGGCACAGGGTCAAGGTGGTGACGGCGTCGGGCACCCGACGGGAGAAGTTCAGCCGCCGGGCCACCTACGACTACCAACTCGAGGCGTTCGCCGCCGCCGTCGAGGACGGCGCGCCGTTCCCCACCACGGCCAGCGACGCCATCCGGACCATGGAGCTCATCGACTCGGTGTACGTCGCCGCCGGGCTCCCGGTCCGCCAGCCCACCCCCACGACCGACTGGCCGACCGAACCGACTGACCGAACCGACTGACCGAACCGACTGACTGACCGAACCGACTGACCGACCGAACCGACTGACTGACCGAACCGACTGACCGACCGAACCGACTGACCGAACCGACTGACCGAACCGACTGACCGACCGATCCATGCCCCTCCCTCCCGACGACCTCCACGCCCTGACCGACGCCGCGCTGTCCGCAGCGGAGGCGGCGGGTTGCGCCCACGCCGAGATACGGGTGGAGCGCATCCGGTCCCAGGAGGTCCGCCTGCGCGATGCCGTCCCCGAGGGGAGCTCCGACGACACCGAGTTCGGCATGGGGGTCCGGGTGGTGGTCGACGGCGCCGTCGGGTTTGCCGCCACCGTCGATGTGGGCCCCGCCGAGGCGGCCACCCTGATCCGTCAGGCCGTCGACACGGCGCGGGTCACGGCGCGGGCCGGGGGCGGGCGGGTCGAGCTGGCGCCCGAGCCCGCGCACGGCGAGGTGGTGTGGAGCAGTCCGTTCGAGGTCGACCCCGGCGACGTGCCGCTGGCCGACAAGGTGGCCCTGCTCGAGAGCTGGAGCCGGGGACTGCTCGACGCAGCCGGCGTCTCACACGTGACGGCGTCGGTGCTGAGCGTGGGCGAGGAGACGTATCTGGCCGACCTCAACGGGACGCGGGCGACGCAGCGCCGCGTGCGCGTGCACCCGCAGCTCGAGGCGCTGGCGCTGGGCGACTCCGGCTTCGAGACCATGCGCACGCTGGCCCCCCCGGTGGGCCGGGGCTGGGAGTATCTCGCCGGCGGGCCGGGCGCCGGGTGGGACTGGGCCGGCGAGCTGGCCGGGCTGCCCGACCTGCTGGCCGAGAAACTGGCCGCCCCTTCGGTCCAGGCCGGCACCTACGACCTCGTCATCGACCCCTCCAATCTGTGGTTGACCATCCACGAGTCCATTGGGCACGCCACCGAGCTGGATCGAGCCATGGGCTATGAGGCGGCATACGCCGGTACCTCCTTCGCGACGTTCGACCGTCTGGACTCGTTGCAGTACGGGTCACCGGTCATGCACGTCACCGGCGACCGCGCGGTGGAGCACGGGCTGGCCACCGTGGCCATCGACAGCGAGGGCGTGGCCGGGCAGTCCTTCGACCTGATCCGCGACGGCGTGCTGGTGGGCTATCAGCTGGATCGCTTCATTGCCGCATCTATGGGCTTCGCCCGCTCCAACGGGTGCGCCTTCGCCGACTCGCCGCTGCACGTGCCGATCCAGCGCATGGCCAACGTGTCGCTGGCGCCTGCGGGCAGGGCGGGCGGGACGGGCGGGACGGGCGGTCCGACCACGGCCGACCTCATCGGCGGCGTCGAGCGGGGCATCTACATCCTGGGCGACAAGAGTTGGTCCATCGACATGCAGCGCTACAACTTCCAGTTCACCGGCCAGAGGTTCTTCCGGATCGAGCGGGGACGGCTCGTCGGGCAGCTGCGCGACGTGGCCTACCAGGCCACCACCACCGACTTCTGGGGCGCCATGGAGGCCGTGGGTGGCACCTCCACCTACGTGCTGGGCGGGGCCTTCAACTGCGGCAAGGGCCAGCCGGGTCAGGTGGCGCCGGTCAGCCACGGCTGCCCGTCCGCACTGGTGCGCGGCGTCCGCGTCCTCAACGCCCGCGAGGAGGCCGGTCGATGACGGTCGGGACGGTCGGGACGAGCTGGCGATCCGGTGACCATCGGTGATTGAGGCCCAAGCGGTCATCGAGGAAGGCCTGGCAGCCGCGTCGGGACGCGGTGCCGACGGTTGCATCGTGCTGGTTGACGAGACCAGCCACGCGGACGTGCGATTCGCCCTCAACACGACGACCACCAACGGGGTCCGGCGGGACCGCTCGGTGACCGTGGTGGCCATCAAGGCCGGCGCCGTCGGGGTGGCCCGGCGTAGCGGCGTGGTCGACGTGGGGCAGATGGTGTCGGCCGCGCTGACGGATGCAGAAGGGGCGCCGCCCGCCGAAGATGCGTTCACCCTGGTGGATGGCATGGGCGCCGCGCCGGGGGGCGGTGGCGCCGCCTCGGTGGCCTTTGGCCGGGCGCCGTCGGAAACCGACCTGTCGGCACTGGGCGACGTGCTCTCGGGGCTCTCCGGGGCGTTCGGGCGGGCGCGTGACCGGGACGTGGTGCTCGCCGGGTTCGCCGAGTTCGGCGTGTCGACCTTGTACCTGGGCAGTTCGACCGGGGTGCGGCTCTCGTACCCGCAACCGACCGGGGCGGTGAACCTGGTGGGTCGCTCGTCCGACGGCGCCCGATCAGCGTGGACCGGCGCCGGGGCGGAACGGATCAGCGACCTGTCCTTCGAGACCATGGAATCGGAGCTGTGGCGACGACTCGAGTGGGCCCGACGGCCGCTGGCCCTCGAGGCCGGGCGCTACGAGGTCATCCTGCCGCCGTCGGGTATGGCCGACCTGATGGGGTCGCTCTGCTTCTACGGGCTGGGCGGGCAGGACGCCGAGGACGGGCGCACGGTGTTCTCGGCCGCTCCGGGCCTGACGCGGGTGGGCGAGCAGCTCTCCACCGTGCCCTTCACTCTCTACAGCGACCCGTTCGAGCCGGGGATCGAGTGCATGCCGTTTGTGGCGTGCGGCTCATCGAGCGGGGATGCGTCCGTCTTCGACAATGGACTACCCCTCGGGCGGACCGACTGGATACGGGACGGGCGTCTGGCCCACCTGCGCTATCACCGGGCCGGCGCGGCGCGGTCGGGGGTGGAGGCGACGCCCTACATCGACAACCTTCTCCTGCGGGTCGGGACGGGGTCGGGGTCGGGGTCGGGGTCGGGGTCGGGGACGGGGACGGAGCGCGGAGCGGATGCGGCCGGCGGAACGGACGAGGCCGGTGGCGGGACCGTCGACGACATGGTGGCTCGGACCGAGCGCGGGCTGCTGTTGACCTGCCTGTGGTACATCCGCGAGGTCGATCCGGCAACGCTGCTGCTCACCGGACTGACCCGCGACGGCGTCTACGTGGTGGAGGACGGCGCGGTCGTCGGCGCGGCCAACAACTTCCGGTTCAACGAGAGCCCGGTCGATCTGCTGGCCCGAGCGACCGAAGTCGGCACCAGCGTGCGGGCCCTGGGCCGCGAGTTGGGCGAATACCTCAACCGCTGTGTGATGCCGCCCCTACGGATACCCGACTTCAACATGAGCTCGGTCAGCCAGGCCAGCTGATCGGAAAGTGCCGGTCGGGATCGGTCGGGATAGGTCGGGGTAGGTCGGCGCCCGTCGGGTTGGGTCGGGGCCGGTCGGGATAGGTCGGGGTAGATCGGGGCCGGTCGGGTTGGGTGGGGGCCGGTCGGGTTGGGTCGGTTTACGCGGCCTTCGCCGGCTCCAAGACCCGGTTCACGGGCCGACTCGGCCGGGGGGCAATGGGGCTGACCCTGGCCCAATTTCGCCCAACCCGGCGCGCATCGATGGGTGGGGCGACGGTTCATTGGATATGGAGCTCGTTGTCACGAAATCCTCGACGCAGGAGCTGATGGCGGAAGCCGAGCGCCTCGGGACGGAGATCGCCGCCTCCATGGGGGCGCTCATGGCGATCATCGGTGAGCTCGACCGGCGGGAGGGCTGGCGGAGCGAGGGAGCGACCTCATTGGCATCGTGGCTGGCCCAACGCTGTGGAATCTCTGAGAGCACGGGACGGGCTTGGGCCCACGTTGCCGAGCGCCTCGACGATCTCCCGCATCTGGCCCAGGGTCTGAAGGTGGGTGCCTTGAGCTACGACAAGGTCCGCGCCGCCGTTGACCTGGCCACACCTGAGACCGACGCATCGGTGCTGCGCCAGGCCGAGGAGTGCTCGGTGCGTCAGCTGCGCGATCTGGTCCGTGCCGACCAGGACGCCACCGACGCCAAAGCCGCGTCGGATCACGAGACTCGGTACCTGCGGTTCAACGACGCCAGCTGTTCGCTCCAGGCCCGCATGCCCAACGACGCCTACGCCGTCGTCCGGTCGGCCATCACCGAAGGGGCGCGCGCCTTCCCCTCCGACGGTGAAACTCCGTACGATCAGCGCCAGTGTGATGCACTGATCGAACTGTGCCGGATGGCCCGCGGTATCCGTACCACGCAGGGGTCCCGCGCAGCGGCCGGCCGTCGGAATCGTACCGGGACGGCCGGGGCGTCCGGTATGTCCGGTGCGTCCGGGGCAGCTGGGTCGGTCGGCCGCGCGGCCGGCGCACCTCACTCTGCGGACACACCTCACGAACCTGGCTCCCTCAACCGCGAATACGACGGCGATCTCGGCGACATCGGCGATTTTGGTGACCTCGACATCGACGCCCTCGGCATCCCGACGGGCAGCATCGGTCCGACGTCAACCCAGGGTTTCTTCGTGGTGGCCCACACCGACCTCTCGCTCCTACGAGGAGGTACGGGAACGGCCGAGATCGAGCGGTTCGGCCTCCTGAGTGGCGAGACCATTCGTCGCATCACTTGCGATGCGTCAGTCGCCCTTGCTCTCGATGACGCCTTCGGCCACACCATGTTCGAGGGACGCTCCCGCCGTTACCCCTCGGGCCCGCAACGTCGGGAGGCCTTTCGCCGCGATCGGCGCTGCCGCTTTCCCGGCTGTACCAACTCCACGTTCACCGATGTCCACCACGTCGTGCACTGGGCGGACGAGGGACCAACGGATCTCGAAAATCTGGTGACGCTGTGCAACCATCACCATCACCGAGTCCATTCCCGTGAATGGACCGTCTTGGGCAACGCCAACGGCGTGTTGCGCTTCACCGGCCCCACCGGCCGCACCATGACCTCGCGCCCCTCGCCTCTGTGGACGAAACGCAAGGAACGATCGGGCTCGGGCGCAGTCAGACCTTGACACCCGAGCGGTGGATGGTGGATTCGTCCGTACCCAGGTAGGACTCGATCACCGCCGGGTGTTCCAGAACCTGGGCGGGCGTTCCCTCGGCAATGACTTCGCCCAGCTCGAGCGCGACCATGCGGTCGCAGATGCCCCTGAGCAATGGCATGTCGTGCTCCACCACCAGCATCGAACAGCCGGTGTGCCGCTGCACTCTCAAGAGCAGCGGACCCATCGCCTCGGTCTCACGCTGCGCCACACCACCCGACGGCTCATCGAGAAGGAGGACCCCGGGCTCTTGAGCCAGGACGCAGGCCAGCTCGACGATGCGTCGCGTGCCGGTCGAGAGCTCACCGACGAGCTTCTCGCGGAAGGCACTCAGGCCCATCAGGGCCACGAGTTCTTCGACTCGCTCCGCAACGTCAGCCTCGGAGTCCAACGAGGCGGGTAGGCGCAATCCGGCCGCGACCATGTCGCGGGACTCGAGATGTCGCTCCCGTGCGACCGCAATGGTCTCGAACACCGTGAGCGACGGGAAGAGGCGGGCTTCCTGGAACGTGCGGCCCAGTCCGGCCGTAGCCCGCAGGTGCGCCGGCCACGACGAGATGTCCACACCGCCCAGGTGGATGCGCCCGCTATCGAGGGTCAGGAACCCCGATACGCAGTCAAAGAACGTCGTCTTGCCGGCCCCGTTATGGCCGATCAGACCCAGGATCTCGCCGTCACGCAAGCTGAGCGAAATGTCCTGAATGGCGGCGATGCCACCAAATCTCTTTTGGACACCGAAGGACTCGAGAATGGCCGGTGCCTCCGCCGAAGGCGGGATACGTGTCGCGTCTTCGATGGCCAAGGCAGATGAAGCGCTGGCATAGGCGACACCGTCGTGGGAGGTGGCCGATGGGTCGGGACCCGTTGCCACACGGTCCCCGGCGGGCCGCTCCGCATCGACGGTGTCCAGTCCGTCGTAATCGACGGGCTCCCGGTCTCGGGGGTCGTGGTCAGCTCTTTGGTACCGGGTCTCTTCCTCGGCGGCGGTGCCGACGACGGAGTCGGCTCCGGCAATGAAGACCGAGCGCAGGATGTCGGGACGATCCAGAAGGTCGGCGGCGCGACCGCTGAAGCGAACCTCGCCCTTCTCCAAGAAGACCGCCCTCTCGGCCAACTCAAGGGCCACGTTGACCGACTGCTCGACCACGACGATGGTGGTACCGCCGCGATGGAGCATCCGAACGACGTCGAGCAGCTGCGAGACGATGGTTGGGGCTAGTCCCAGGGAAAGCTCGTCGATCAGGAGCACCTTGGGCGTCACCATCAGGGCCAGGGCCAACGAGAGCATCTGCTGTTCGCCGCCGGAGAGGTTGCCGGCTTGCTGCCCCGACCGCATCGCCAAGATCGGGAACATCGCCACCATGCGCGACTTGGCGTCGGCGACTGCCTTGTGGTCCTTACGGATCATCCAGGTGCCGAGGCGCAGGTTCTCGTCGACGGTCAGGGTCGGAAAGATCCCCCGCCCACCGGGCATCAGAGCCATCCCCCTGCGGACGATGGCTTCGGCCGGTTCTCCGGTGATGTCGCGGCCGCCCAACGTGACCGTGCCGCCGCCGACCTTGATCAGCCCGCTGGCCCCTTTGAGGAGGGTCGACTTGCCGGCGCCGTTGGTGCCGAGGAGCGCGATGATCTCGCCCTCGTGGACCTCGAGGTCGACCCCGAAGAGGATCTGGACCGGACCGTAGGAGACCTCGACCCCATGACACGAGAACACCACCGATGGGTCGACCCGAGCGACCTCGGCGGCGGCGGACGCGGAGATGGCGCCGGCGGATGCGGCGGCGGCCGATGACCCGACGATCGGAAGGCGCGCTGTATCGTCGTCGAGATCGTCGTCGAGATCGTCGTCGAGCCCTCCTTCCTCGCCCAGGGTCCCGGATCGGGAACCGTCAGCGGCAAGGTGGCCGTTACCGTCCCGGTGAGGCCCCTGGGCGGTGACCAGCACCTTGGACTCACGGGGGCTATCGACCCCGACGTCCGGCGCCACCAGGCGATCGGCCACCAGGCTGGGCACGAGAATGTCGCGCCTGAGTGCCACCTTGCGCAAGAGATAATCCCGGATCTTCTGCACGCCCTCGCCCAAGCCACCCGGCAGAAAGATGAGCACCAGGAGCAGTCCGATCCCGGTGAATTCCAGCTGGTACTGCGGGAAGGCGTAACTCAGGACCTCGATCAGGCCGACCCCCATGAGAACGCCGCCGATGGAGTTCAGCCCACCGATGACGGCCATGGAGAAGACGACGATGCTCAGGGTTGGGTCGAAGGTCTCGTAGCCGACGGCGCCCAGAAGCGTGGCATAGAGGCCACCGGCCACGCCGGCCAGGACACCGGCCAGGAGGAAACCGCTCATCTTGACGTTGACCGGAGGGACGCCCATGGCCCCGACGGCCTTCTGGTTGTCCCGGGTGGCCAGCAGGACGCGCCCGGACCGAGCGCGTCGCAAGCCCTGGATGAACAGGATGGTCAAAACGACAAAGGCCAGGCAGAGGAAGTAGTACGACTTGTTGCTGGCCAGGTTGAACCGCTTCCACAAGACGTCGCGGACGAATTGCTGGGGTATCGCGTTGGGGAAGTTGGTGGGATTGAGGAAGAACGAGTTCATCGCCACGGCCAGCGCAAGCGTCGTGACGGCGAGGAAGTCACCCCGGATCCGCAACGCGGGCAGCCCCACCAGCAGCGCGATGAGAGCGCCGGCAGCGCCGGCGGCCGCCAGGCAGAGGAAGAAGTCCAGGTTCGCTTTCTCGATGAGATCGCCGGCCACGATCCCGCCGACGCCGGCCAAAGCGAACTGTCCCAGGCTGACGTTGCCGGACCATCCCGACAGCACCACCAACGAGAGGGCGATGATCCCGTAGATCATGGCGGCGGTGTACTCGAAGGTGGTACCCGGCCCCGCCAACAGCGGAATGGCGATGAGGACGACACCGACCAGCAGACCCGCCGCCATTCTTCCGGCCACGACTTCGGGCAGCCTTCGCAGGGCCTCGGGAATTGGCTTGAGGATGCCGGCGGCCGAGAACGACTGGTCGGCGTCGTTGGCCCGACCGGACTTCTTCTTCTGGAAGAGCAGGCCCAACAGGACGGCAGCCAGCAGAACGACGTCGGTTGCGGATTCCTGACGAATGTTGAACTCCACGATGCCGTTGATCACCCCGAGCCCCACGCCGGCCCCGAAGGCGAGGGGGAGGTTTTCCATGCCGGCGATGACCGCCGCGGCGAGAGCGGGAAGGATGAGCTCCGGGCCGGCATCACCGCTGATCTGGATCCCCTGCGAGGGTGCACTGAGCATGATCGTCAACGCGGCCAGCGTCCCGGCGATGACCCACACCAACGTGGAGAGTCGCTTCACGGGGATGCCGAGCAGCATCGCCCGCTCGCTGTTGTCCGCGACGGAGCGAACGGCGATTCCGACGTCGGTCTTGAGTAGGAACCAGCTCAGGGCGATCAGGACGGCGGGTATGACGATGAGGATCAGGAGGTCGTTCCCGTCGAAGAGCACCGGGAAGATGAACAGGTGGTGGTTGGTGAGTGGGGTCGGGACCCCTCCGACCAAGGAAGGGCCCCCGAACCAGGCCGGTACGAATAGCTGGAGGCCACCGAAGTGCTGAGCCAGCCCGATGGTCACCACCATGACGATCAATCTCGGAGC
>JBKQIP010000145.1:0-4397 GCA_052148295.1 Acidimicrobiales bacterium | reverse complement strand
GGGGCAGCGAGAAGGCCGCCTTCTGGTTCGGGGGCGGTGTTGGCGTCAAGGGCTTCGCCGCCGCCGGCGTCCTGGGGTCGGCCACGGGTAAGAGCGGAGCCAGCTACGGCTGGTGGGCTGGCTTCCTCCACAACTTCGTCGTCCCCAACGCCTCGTGGATCGCCAAGCTCATCGCGCTCGGTGAGCTCGCCATCGGCGTCGCGCTCATCCTCGGGCTGTTCACCGGCCTGGCCGCTCTCGGTGGGCTGACGCTCAACATGATCTACATGTTCACCGGATCGGCGGGTGTCAACCCGGCCTACATGATCCTCGAAGTCCCCCTCATCTTGGCCTGGCGCAACGCCGGCTACCTCGGGCTGGACCGCTATGCGCTCAACGCTGCCTGGTGGCACCGCCACTTCGGCGGGATCACCGAGCGTGCCGGGCATAGGCGGGCTTCGGCCACACTCCCCGTCCCGACGCTCTGACCACATCCGAGTCCTCCCAACCAATAGAAAGCCTTGCCATGAAAGCACTCGTCTACCACGGTCCCGGCGACGCACGTTGGGACGAGGTGCCCGATCCCGAACTGATCGATCCCACCGATGTCATCGCCTCCGTCGAGACCACGACCATCTGCGGGACCGACCTCCACATCCTGAAAGGTGACGTGCCCGAAGTCGAAGCGGGGCGGATTCTCGGCCACGAAGCCATTGCCGTCGTCGAACAGGTCGGCTCCTCGGTGCGCAACCGCAAGGCGGGTGACCGCATCCTCGTGTCGTGCATTTCGGCCTGTGGCGGGTGCCGATTCTGCCGCGAGGGGCGCTTCGGTCAGTGCCTCCATGGCGGCGGCTGGGTCCTGGGCCACACGATCGACGGGACGCAGGCGGAAAAGGTGCGGATCCCGTTCGCCGACACCTCGACCTACCCGGTCCCAGCCGGGACAAGCGATGAGGAGTTCCTCATGCTGGCCGACATCCTCCCGACGGCATACGAAGTCGGTGTGCTCAACGGCCGAGTGTCGCCCGGCGACGTGGTCGCCATCGTGGGCGCTGGTCCCATAGGTCTCTCGGCCATCGTCGGATCCCACCTACTCAGCCCGAGTCACATCGTTGCCATCGACCTCGCCGACTCCAGACTGGAAGCGGCCAAGCTGTTCGGAGCCGACGTGATCGTGAACAACGGACGCGAGGACCCTCTGGCGATCGTCCGGGAGCTGACCGGCGGCCTCGGCGCCGATGTGGCCATCGAGGCGGTCGGAACGCCCCAGACGTTTGAGTTAGCCACCGAGTTGATCCGCCCCGGTGGACACGTCGCCAACATCGGCGTCCACGGCGCTCCGGCGGTCCTGCACCTCGAGACGCTTTGGACTCGAGATGTCACGATCACGACGGGCCTCGTTGACACCTACTCCACGCCGATGCTGAGCAGTCTCATGGCGGCCGGTCAGCTCGATGCGGGCCGTTTTGCGACCCATCACTTCAGCTTTGCCGAGTTCATGACGGCCTACGACGTGTTCTCGCGGGCTGAGGAGACTGGAGCGCTCAAGGTAGTGCTCACCCGTGCTCCCTGACCACGAGGCGCAGGGCACTGCCGGCACGAAGCAAGACGCTGCGCCATCGTCACACCAACGCGTTCATCTGAGCGGGCACCATCGGGAGACCATCTCGCGGAACCTCCAGCACCCGTTCAGTCACAACATCGAGTGGCGAGCGGTCGTCTCAGTGCTTCGGGCCGTGGCACAGGTCGAAGAAACACACAACGGCAGGCTCCTCGTGACCCGCGGCGACGAGACAGAGACCTTTGAGCCGCCCCGACACAAGGGAATCGACACTCAGCAGGTGGTTGACCTGCGTCGAATGCTCAAGGGCGCGGGCTACGTGAATTGACGCCGACCCGGTCATAGGCAGAGTTGCTGCAATTGTTGCTGTCCGAGGATCACACTGATTGAGCGGTCAGCTGTGACCGATGAACCGAATGAGAAGCGATGAGCTTGGAAACAGGAGAGTTTTGTCATGCCTACTAGATCGCCAGAGGCCCGGCGGATCTCCTCTCTGCTCTCAGAGCGAAGGGTTTCCAGCACCGCAATGGCAGCCGTCCTCTCTTTGGCCCTGCTGTTTGGCCTGTTCGGATTCGCCTTCCCGACGCTGTGGATCGTCGCAATCCTCGTACTCGCCCTGGGGCTTGGTTTTGTCGTGGCGAACGCCCGACAGGACCGCAGAGACGTCGTCGATCATCGTTAGAGGGGCGGGCAGCCCTAAGACGAGCAATGCATGAATTGCGGCCGTCTCGATGACGCTTATTTCGGCCCAGATGCGGCCACGCGCAAAGCTTTGAACTGAGGAGACCGAGTGAAGATCGCTGACAAGCGAGCGGCCGACAAGAACGCTCATGAAGCCCGGGATCGCAAGGCTAAGAACCGAGAAGCAGGGAGCTCGCCCGGCGATGACCAGGTCATCGGGATCGATGCCGAGGTCCGCTGTAGTGATGGCCCGTGCGGTCAGGTGCGGTGCGTCGTTGTCGATCCCGTGGCTCAAGAAGTCACCCACATTGTTGTCGAAGCAAAGGACCGGCAGGGGCTGGGTCGGCTCGTTCCTCTCGATCTCATCAGTGCAGCGGGGAACGACATCTCGTTGAGATGTGACTTGGCCGCCTTCGAGGACCTCGGAGTGGCCGGGGAGATTCAGTTCATGCCCGGCAGCGTCGGCTACGCCACCTACGGGCCCCAAGAGACGCTCACCCTGCCGTACTACGGGCGGGGATTGATAACCGTGACCGCTGCTGAGAATACGGCGCAGGCCGTCACCCATGACGCGCTCCCCTTGGGTGAGGTGGGGGTTCACCGAGGCGATTGCGTTCATGCCACGGATGGCGACATCGGAATGGTCAAGGGCCTCGTCATCGAACGTCGGACCCATCACGTTACCCATGTCCTCCTTCTGGAAGGGCACTTGTGGGGCCGCAGAGACGTGGCCATCCCGATTCGTGCCGTAACCGCATTCGAGGGAGGCATCGATGTGAACATGTCCAAGGCGACCGTCCAGAACCTTCCTCTGGTGGTTGTCGAACACTCTGCTCTGTAACAAGTTTTTCAGGTAGGAGATCGCACAATGGGTTCGAGCGGGAGGTGAGTCTGACCCTTCTCCGGGCTGATGCACCAGCCGCCGAGCAACAGCCGCACCGCTGGGGCGCGTTGGTGGTGCTCTGTGCTGCTGCTCTCATCATTAACTTGGACAACACGATCCTCAACGTCTCGCTCCCCACCCTCGTGCGAGACCTCAATGCGACGTCCAGCCAGCTGCAATGGATCGTCGACTCCTACGCCATGGTCTTCGCGGGGTTGTTGCTCGTCGGTGGCAGCTTGGCCGATCGATTTGGCCGCAAGCGGTTTTCCTCATTGGACTGGCTGTTTTCGCCGCCGGATCGATCGGCGCCGCCCTGTCAGGTTCGGTCGACCTGCTGATTGGCTTTCGTGCCGTGATGGGAGCCGGCGCAGCTCTCACTATTCCCTCGTCGCTCTCCATCATCAACGACGTCTTCCGTGACCCCAAGGAGAGGGCGAAGGCCATCGGCGCCTGGGGCGGGACCATCGGCCTCGGCATAGCCATCGGCCCCATCGCCGGAGGCTTGTTGCTGGCCCGGTTCTGGTGGGGTTCTATCTTTCTTGTCAACGTCCCCATCGTCATCGCGGCGTTCGTGGGAGCGGTGGTTTTCGTTCCGAACTCGAAGAACCCCGCGGCCGACCGTCCCGATCCGGGCGGCGCCATCCTCTCGATGCTCGGTTTGGGCCTCCTGCTCTGGTCCATCATCGAAGGTCCGACTCAAGGCTGGACCTCTCCGCGGGTGATCGTGGCCGGATCGGCCAGCATCGTCGTGCTCGGCTTGTTCGTGGCCTGGGAAGCCCGCTCCCCGCATCCGATGCTCACACTGGCGTTCTTTCGCGATCGGAGATTTTCAATTGCGGCGGCAGCCGAGTGCCTCGGGGTCTTCGGCCTCCTGGGGGCGCTGTTCTTGCAAACGCAGTTTCTGCAGTTCGATCTCGGCTACTCACCCCTCCAAGCCGGACTGCGCATCTTGCCGATGGCCGCCACGCTCGTGGTGAGCGCCGTGTTGTCCCCGTTCATCGCCCGCTTCATCGGAGTCAAGTACACCGTCGCCACCGCCCTGGCGGCGATCGCGGGGGGTCTGTGGCAGATCTCCGCAGCCTCCTCGTTCGCGACGAGCTACGGGGACGTCTTGCCCGGGCTCCTGCTCATCGGCCTCGGCGCCGGGCTACTGCTCCCGACGGCGACCAACTCCGTCGTGGGCTCGGTCCCTCAGGGTGATTCTGGCATGGGGTCAGCAACCAACGCAGTCGCGCTCCAGGTCGGAGGGGCGCTCGGGGTGGCGGTCATCGGCAGCGTGGCATCGACCCGCTA
>JBKQIP010000144.1:0-8654 GCA_052148295.1 Acidimicrobiales bacterium | reverse complement strand
GTCGTCCTTGGCCAGCGACGACTGGCCGGTGATCGTCATCGACTGCTCCTTGCCCGTCGCCTTGTCCTGGGCGGACACGTGGACGATCCCGTTGGCGTCGATGTCGAACGAGACCTCGATCTGCGGGATGCCCCGTGGTGCCGGCGGCAGGTCGACCAGCTGGAACTTGCCCAGCGTCTTGTTGTACATCGCCATCTCGCGCTCGCCCTGGAGCACGTGGATCTCGACGGAGGGCTGGTTGTCCTCGGCCGTGGTGAAGACCTCCGACCGCTTGGTCGGGATGGTGGTGTTGCGCTCGATCAGGCGGTGCATGACGGCGCCCTTGGTCTCGATGCCCAAGGAGAGCGGCGTCACGTCGAGCAGCAGGACGTCCTTGACCTCGCCCTTGAGGACGCCGGCCTGGACGGCGGCGCCCACGGCGACCACCTCGTCGGGGTTGACCCCCTTGTGGGGCTCCTTGCCCGAGAGCTTCTGTACCAGCTCCTGGATGGCCGGGATGCGGGTGGACCCGCCGACCAGCACCACGTGGTTGATGTCGGAGGTCGACAGCCCGGCGTCCTTAATGGCCGACTCGAAGGGGCCGACGCACTGCTGCACCAGGTCGGCGGTGAGCTCGTTGAACTTGGCCCGCGTCAGCTTCAGGTCGAGGTGCTTGGGGCCCTCGTTGGTGGCCGTGATGAAGGGCAGGTTGATCTGCGTCTCCTGCACGCTGGACAGCTCGATCTTGGCCTTCTCGGCCGCTTCCTTCAGCCGCTGCATGGCCATCTTGTCGGTCGAGAGGTCCACGCCCTCGGTGTCCTTGAAGGACTTGACCAGCCACTCCATGACCTTGTCGTCCCAGTCGTCGCCGCCCAGCTTGGTGTTGCCCGAGGTGGACTTGACCTCGAAGACGCCCTCCCCGATCTCGAGCACCGAGACGTCGAACGTCCCGCCGCCCAGGTCGAAGACCAGCACGGTGCGGTCGGAGTCCTCCTTGTCGAGGCCGTAGGCCAGGGCGGCCGCCGTCGGCTCGTTGATGATGCGCAGCACCTCGAGCCCGGCGATGGCCCCCGCCTCCTTGGTGGCGGTGCGCTGGGCGTCGTCGAAGTAGGCCGGCACGGTGATGACGGCCTGGGTCACGGTGTCGCCCAGGTAGGCCTCGGCGTCCCTCTTGAGCTTGCCCAGGATGCGGGCGGAGATCTCCTGGGCCTTGTACTTCTTGCCGTCGATGTCGACGGTCCAGTTGGTGCCCATGTGGCGCTTGACCGAGCGCACGGTGCGGTCCGGGTTGGTGATGGCCTGGCGCTTGGCCACCTCGCCGACCAGCACCTCGCCGGTCTTGGAGAAGCCGACCACCGACGGCGTGGTCCGGCCCCCCTCCGCGTTGGGGATGACGACGGGCTCGCCCGCCTCCAGCACGCTGACCACCGAGTTGGTGGTCCCCAAGTCGATTCCCACGGCCTTAGCCATCTGCAGTCCTTCCATTCGTGTGTGTGCCAACAACTATACCAAACTTGAGTGCTAGCTTGTCAACTTTTCTGCACATCTTCTCAACCCTCGTTGCGAATCCCCAGTTCAATGACCTGGCGGCCGCCCCGGCTCCCCGCCCAATCTACCGGCGGCGCGGCCCTTCCGCGCCCGGCGGCACCCGCGTAGAGTCGGCTCATGGCCTCCGACGACCCCCCACCCCCCGGCCACAGCGCCTTCCGGGTGGGTGAGAAGAGCTACCGCCTGCGCTGAGCGCCGGCGTCCCGCCGGGGGCCTACCATCGGGCCGTGCTCGATCTCGTCCTGCTCCGCCACGGCCAGTCCACCTGGAACGCCGAGAACCTGTTCACCGGCTGGGTCGACGTCGACCTCACCCCGGCCGGGGAGGACGAGGCCCGGGCCGGGGGCCGGCTCCTGGCCGACGAGCCCGGGCTGGACCTGCGCCTCCTGCACACCTCGGTGCTGACCCGGGCCATCGCCACGGCCGAGCTGGCCCTGGCCGTGGCCGGACGGTCCTGGCTCCCGGTGCGGCGGGACTGGCGGCTCAACGAGCGCCACTACGGGGACCTGCAGGGCAAGAACAAGGTCCAGATCCGCCGGGAGTTCGGCGACGAGCAGTTGCAGCGGTGGCGGCGCAGCTACGACACCCCGCCGCCGCCGCTCGGGCCGGACAACCCCTACGACGTGGCCGGCGATCCCCGCTACCGGGACCTGCCCCCCGGGGCGGTGCCCCGCACCGAGTGCCTGGCCGACGTGGTGCGGCGCGTGCTCCCCTACTGGGAGTCGGCCATCGTGCCCGACCTGCGGGCCACCGCCGAACGAGCCGGGGCCGTGCTGGTGGTGGCCCACGGCAACAGCATCCGGGCCCTGCGCAAGCACCTCGAGGGCATTGCCGACGCCGACATCCCCGGGCTCGAGATCCCGACGGGCATCCCCTTCCGCATGCGGCTGGGCGACGACCTCTCGGTGCGCTCGGCCGCCTATCTCGGTGATCCCGAGGCGGCGGCGGCCGCGGCGGCGGCCGTGGCCCGCCAGGCCGGCTGACCCTGGGGAGGGGCGGGGCCAGCCGGACGGGCGGACGGGAGGGCCGGCAGGTCGGGGCGCCTCGCCGCGCCCCGACCCGACCGTCTCGTTACAGGGCGTCGGCCCCGCGTTCTCCGGTGCGCACCCGCACCACGGTCTCGACCGGGATGACCCAGACCTTGCCGTCACCGATCTTGCCGGTGGCGGCCGAGGTCACGATGGCGTCGACCACCTCCTCGGTCCGGGAGTCCTCCACCAGGACCTCGATGCGGATCTTGGGGACGAAGTCCACCTCGTACTCCGCACCCCGGTAGACCTCCGTATGGCCCCGCTGGCGCCCGAAGCCCTGCGACTCGGTCAGGGTCATGCCCTGGACCCCGATGTTCTTCAGGACCTCCTTGACGTCATCGAGCTTGAACGGCTTGAGGACTGCCACGATCAATTTCATTGTTGCGCTCCTTTCGTCCGGGTGGCCCTAGGACCCGTCGCCGGGTGGCGGGGACGGATCACCCGACGCTATCGGTGGTGACTCGCCGCCCTCTCGGCCCACACCGGCCAGGGCGAACGCCCCGCCGGTCCGCATGGCGAACGCGTCCTCCGGGAACGCCTCCTCGCCGTGGATGGCCAGGTCGCCCACCTCGAGGATGTCGTCGCTGTAGCGGGCTCCTCGGAGGACCCACCCGATCAATTTCATCAAGATGAAGGTGATCAGGGCCGACCAGATGATGACGAAGATGGCCGCCCGGAACTGTTCCCAGAGCTGGTGCGCCGATCCGGTATAGAGCAGCCCCTGCACCGAGAACGGCGTGCAGGCCCCGTGCGCCGTCACGAAGGTGGTGGACGAGGTGGCGATCACCTGCCCCGCCGGGGTCAGATGGCCGCACCCGTACTCGATCATGTTCGGGTCGCCGAAGATACCCAGCAGGAGGCCGCCGAACAGGCCGGCGATGCCGTGCGTGTAGATGACCCCGAGCGCATCGTCCACCTTGGAGAAGGGCCGCACCCGGGACAGGTAGTTCCAGCAGACCCAGACGACGGCCGTGCAGATCAGGCCGATGTAGATGGCGCCCCGGCCGTTCACCCAGCCGGCACACGGGGTGATCCCGACCAGGCCGCAGATCATGCCGTTCACACCGCCCAGGAACGTCGGTTTCTTCTCTTTGGAGAGCCAGGCGTCCATGGCCATCCAGGTCACCACGCCGACCGCGGTGCACAGGTTGGTGTTGACCACGGCCGCCGCCATGTCGGTGCCGGCGTAGTACGGGTCGCCACCGTTGAAGCCGCACCAGCCGAGCCACAGGATGCCGGCCCCCACCGCGGCCATGATCAGGTTGTTGGGCAAGGCGTGCTGTCTGTCTCGCAGGAGCCGTGGCCCCAGGACCCAGGCGGCCACGAAGCCGGACACCCCGGCCGACATATGGATGACGAAGCCACCGGAGAAGTCGAGGGCGCCCTCCTGGGAGAAGTAGCCGCCGCCCCACAGCAGGAAGGCGTCGACGCCGTAGACGAAGGTGGACCACAGCACGATCAGGATGCACCAGGCGCTGAACTTGATCCGGCCCAGCACGCTCCCGATGAACAGCAGGGGCGTGATGGCGGCGAAGACGAACTGGAACCAGGCCAGGGAATCCGTCGGGAAGTGGAAGGGTATGACGGTGTTGGCCGCCGAGAGCGCCTGGCTCTCCTCCCCTCCCTGTCCGTTGGCGCTGGTGATGCCGCCCGGTTTCCCGACGAAGTTCTCGAAGAAGTGTTTGACCCACCCCACGCCGCTGAGTTGGGTTTGCACCCCGTTGCGTACCCCCCCTCCGATGGAGGTGGCACCGAAGCCCATCTTGTACGACCACAGCACCCAGGCGATGAGGACCAGCGAGAAGCCGGCGAACATCATGGCCAGCACGTTGACCGCCCACTTCTTGGGGACGATCGAGGCGTAGAGGACCGCCAGTGCGGGAAGGCTCATCAAGCCGACGAACGTTCCGGCCGTTATCTGCCAGGTGTTGTCCCCCGTGTTGAGCCAACTGGGATAAGGAACAGGCACTGTTGCGCCTACAAGGTGCAGCACTCGAGTTCTCCTAACTGTCAATGGGCACCGACGCACAGGGCACCGGATACGGCAAGGCCTTAGCCAGCGGTTCGCCCCGCCTCCCACAGGATGATGGGTCGGGGTTTCCGAACCGTCACGCCAGTGTTTCCAGTGCGTTAATCCAAAGGTGGCGCCCGGGTGTCACCCCGATCGGGCCCCCACCCGGTCGATCCCCCGTCGCCTACCATCTCCGCACCGATGGAGGACAGCAACCAGGGGGACCGCCGGGGCGCCGCCACAGGAGGCACCGCCCCAGGCCCAGACACCGCCTCAGGCCCAACCACCGCCCCAGCCACACCCACCGGCACCCCCGGCGACGCGCCCCTCACCAACCTGCGGGGGCCCGCCGTGGAGGTCGACGTCCGGCGCTTCGTCGGCGTGCTGGTGGCCGTCGGCCTGCTGGCCCTGGCCGTGCTGGTCGTCCTGCTCGTCCTGAGCGGCGTGCACCGCAACGCCCAGATCGCCCGCCTGCACGACGACGGCGTGGTCGTCACGGTCACCGTGACGGGCTGTCAGGGTGAGCTGGGGGGCAGCGGCAGCAATGCGGCCGGCGACGTGTGCCGGGGCGCCCTGACCCTGGGCGGTCGCCGGTACCACGAGACCCTCCCGGGTGACCGGTTCTACCGCCCCGGCGCCATGCTGCGGGTGGTCGCCGTCCCGAGCGATCCGGCCCTGCTCGCCCCGGTGCGGGTCGTGGCGGGCGAGCACACCTCGTGGCGGGTGTTCATCCTGCCCGGCGTCCTGCTGGTCGTGCTGGTGGCGTGCGGGTTGATCCTCGTCCGGCGACGGCGACGATCGCCCCCGTACCGCGAATCGTGAGGGCTCAGCCGGCCTTCTGCTCGGGCTTGGGCTTGGCCGGTCGCTTGACCGGTGCCGTCGGCGGCGTGTACCGCTTGTTGGGCCGGGGCAGCGCGGCCCGGGGGGCATTGGCGCTTCCGGGGCGGTAGGAAGCCGACTCGCCGCCGGCCGCCTTGCGGGCCTGGTGGAGCCGGTAGGCCCGCACCAGGTACCAGGCGCCGACCATGACGAAGGGGACGCCGAAGCCCCAGAACTTGAGGTTGAAGATGGACAGGCCGAAGAGGGCCATCACGATGCCGAGGGGGAGCCGCTTGCGGAACCAGGCCAGCCCCAGCATCAACACCGACATCAGGACCAGCACCCACATCAGCTCGTAGTAGGCCGTCGTGCTCTGGTGCGTGGCGACCGCGTGGTTGATCAGGCTGCCCGAGATGATGATGGCGATGCCGCCGGCCAGCGGCGCGGCCACCAGCCCGATGGCGCGCTCCTTGTCGTCGGCCCGCTTGATCTGGGCGTCGATCTCCTCCAGCGTGCGGTCGTCGGGGGCCTTGTCCTTCTTGGGCGCGCTGTCCGGCTTGACCACCGCGTTCTGGAAGCGCATCCAGAGCGTGGGGCGCGCCGCGTCGCTCTCCCCGTTCTCAGCGCTGCTGTCCACAGGCACCCCGGGAGGATACCGCGCCCCGTCGCCGGGCCGCGAGGGGGCGGGCACCGACCCACCGCCGTTCCGGGCCGCCCAAGCGGTCATTCCGTGCCTGCACGCTGGCCCCGGGCCCGACGTGTTACCAGCACGTGAAGATTGCCCACGGGATAGCCTTTCGGCCATGAGCCCAGGAGACCACGGCATCGACCTGTCCAAGATCTGGTTGTTCTCGACCTGCTCGTCCAAGGACCTGCGGACCATCCGCAAGTCCCTCGAGGAGGTGACCGTGCCCCCCGGGCGCGTCCTGTGCGAGCAGGGCACCATCGGGCGGGAGTTCTTCCTCATCGTCAGCGGCCAGGCCGCCGTCAAGATCAACAACCGCAAGCAGGCGACGCTCGGCCCCGGGCAGTACTTCGGCGAGCTGGCTTTGCTCGACCGCCGGCCCCGCTCGGCCAGCGTGGTCTCCGAGACCGACATGGACCTGCTCATCCTCGGTCAGCGGCAATTCAACGGCGTCCTCGACGCCGTGCCCCCGCTGTCCCGCAAGCTGCTGGCCGCCATGGCCACCCGCCTGCGGGAGTCCGACGCCCGGGCCTTCCACTAGCCGACCGACCAGCCCACCGACCATCATCCGCGCCCGGTACCCGGCGCGATGGAAGAATCACCTCGTCCACCTCAACCCTCGCCCCCACGGAGGTCCCCCATGTCTGCGTCCCTCGCCCGCAAGCTGGGCGCCGAATTCCTCGGCACCGGCATCCTCGTCTTCATCGCCGTCGGCGTGGCCACCGAGTCCTTCGGCTTCAAGCTGCACGGCCTCAGCTTCTCGGCCGGCGTGGTGGCCACCGCCCTGGCCTTCGGCCTGGTCCTGATCGGCCTGGTCTACGCCATCGGGCCGATCTCGGGCTGCCACGTCAACCCGGCCGTGACGCTGGGCTTCCTGGGCGCCGGGCGCATGAAGATCGGCGAAGCGGCGGCCTACATGGTGGCCCAGGTGGCCGGGGCCATCGGCGGGGCCTACCTGCTCTACGCCGTCTTCCTCCAGGTGCCCTTCTACCACAAGCAGATCCAGGGCCTGGGCGCCGACGGCTACGGCGCAGCGTCCCACCTGCTGCTCTCCCAGACCGGGGCCTTCCTGACCGAGGCCATCTTGACCTTCGTCTTCGTCTCGGTCGTCCTCTTCGCCACCCACAAGGCCGCCATCCAGGGCCTGGCCGGGGTGGCCATCGGCATGGCGCTGGTGGTGGTCCACCTCATCGGCATCCCCCTCACCGGGACCTCGGTCAACCCGGCCCGCAGCATCGGGCCGGCCCTGGTGGTGGGGGGAACCGCCCTCAGCCAGTTGTGGCTGTTCATTGTGGCGCCCCTGGTCGGGGCCATCATCGCCGCCGTGGTGCACCTGCTGCTGGCCGACCGCGCGGCCGAGGAGTCCGCGGTCGAGGTCAAGTAGCGAGTAGGACGACAACCAAGTAGGAGGGCAGCAGGGGAGACCCGGTAAGAATGGGGGAGTGGAACTCCCCCAGGCCCTCACCTACGCCCGCCCCCGCAACCAAGGGGTGCTGGTGACCATCCGGGCCAACGGGCGGCCCCAGCTCTCCAACATCGCCTTCGCCACCGGCGACGACGACGTCGTGCGCATCTCGGTCACCGACGACCGGGCCAAGACCAAGAACCTGCGGCGTGACCCCCGGGCCTCGCTCTACCTGCCGGGCGACCACTTCTACCAGTACGTCGTCATGGAGGGTACGGCCGAGCTCACCCCGGTGGCGGCCGATCCCCACGACGACACGGTGGACCAGCTGGTGGCCTACTACACGGCCGTCAGCGGGGAGCACCCCGACTGGGACGAGTACCGGGCCACCATGGTGGCCGATCGGCGCCTGATCGTGGCCTTCCACCCCGAGCGCGCCTACGGCATGGGGATCTGAGCGGGCCCCAACGAGCTCCCCCGAACGCGCTCGTCAGGCCTGCTGCTCGGCCTGGGCCAACGACTCCTCCACCAGCTGGGACAGGTCGAGGACGCGGACGTCGTCCTCTCTACTGTGGGCCCGCACGGCGTCGTCCAGCATGATCATGCAGTAGGGGCAGGCCGTCGACACCACGTCGGCCCCGGTGCCCAGGGCCTCTTCGGTGCGCTCCATGTTGACCCGCTTGCCGATGTTCTCCTCCAGCCACATGCGGGCCCCGCCCGCCCCGCAGCAGAAGCCCCGCTCCTTGCAGCGGCGCATCTCGACCTGCTCGACGCCGGGGATGGCGCTCAGCACGGTGCGGGGCTCGTTGATCACCCGGTTGTGCCGGCCCAGATAGCAGGGGTCGTGGTAGGTCACCTTGCCGCTGTACCCGCCGCCCGGCACCAGCCGCCCCGAGGTCACCAGGTGCTCGAGCAGCTGGGCGTGGTGGATCACCTCGTAGTTGCCCCCGAGCGCCGGGTACTCGTTCTTGATGGTGTTGAAGCAGTGGGGGCAGCTGGCGATGATCTTCTTGGCGCCAACCTCATCGAGCGTGGCGATGTTGAGCTTGCTCTGCTCCTGGTAGAGGTACTCGTTGCCGAGACGGCGGACCGGATCCCCCGTGCAGGACTCCTTGGGGCCGAGGATGCCGAAGGTGACACCGGCCCGGTGCAGCATGCGGGCGGTGGCCTGGACGC
>JBKQIP010000143.1:0-8434 GCA_052148295.1 Acidimicrobiales bacterium | reverse complement strand
CGCGTAGTGCTGCGGGGCGATCGTCTCGTCGGTCTCGTGGAAGTCGAGCGAGACCCCATTGTCGATCTCGGCCACCAGGAAGGGCCCGAACGGCGTGGCGGCGGGCAGTCCGAGCGTCTCCGTCAGGAACGTGGCGGAACGCCGCTTGTCCCGGCACCACACAATGGTGTGATTGAGTTGCACCGGCACCTAGCTCGCCTCCACCGGGCCAGGGTAGCGGCGACCAGCCGGCCCCCGGACGGCCTGGCCGATCCGGAACAGTCGACCACGACCGGTCGGCCGCCACCAGGCGACCGCAACCAGGCGACCGTGCTCAGGCGACCGCGCCCAGGCGACCGCGCTCAGGCGACCGCGATCAGTCGACCGTGCTCAGGCGACCGCGCTCAGTCGAACGCGGGCCGCCGGTCCCGGGTGCGCTTGAGCTCGAAGAACCCGTCGGTGCCGATGACGAGCAGCATGCCGTCCCAGAGCCTCCCCGAGGCCTCGCCGCGTGGGCAGGGGGTGACCACCGGACCGAAGATGGCGGCGTCGCCCACACGGATCACCGGCGTGCCCACGTCGTTGCCGACCAGGTCCATACCCTCAAGGTGGGACTTGCGCAACGCCTCGTCGAAGTCGGTCGACGTGGCTGCCGCCGCGAGATCCGCGGAGAGACCCACCTCTTCGAGGGCGTCGGTGATCAGGTTCGGGTCGTCACGGCGTTGCTCGAGGTGGATGCGGTTCCCCAGCGCGGTGTACAGGGGCAACAGGACGTCTGAGCCCTTCTCCTGTTCGGCCGCGATGCAGACTCGCACCGGCCCCAGGGTGCGCTCGATGCGCGCCTTGTACTCGTCGGACAGGCCCTCCCGATCCTTGTTGAGGATGACCAGTGACATGACATGCCAATGGGTGACCACGTCACGGACCTGCTCGACCTCGAGCATCCATCGGGACGTGAGCCAGGCCCAGGGACAGGCCGGATCGAACCAGAAGTCGGCGTGTTCGGTCATGGGATACCTCCATCGACGCGCAGAATCGCGCCGGTCGTGTAGCTGCTTGCCTCGGATGCGAAATACAGGGCGGCGCCCACGATCTCCTCGGGTTGCCCGCCCCGTTGCAGGGCATGGTTGTCCCGGGCCGCCTTCTCGAAGGCCGGTATGTCCCAGGCGGCCGTCACGTCGGTCATGAAGGGTCCGGCCATGATGCAGTTGACCCGGACGGTGGGCCCGAAGGCGTGGGCGAAGCCCACGGTCAGTGCGTTCACCCCCGCCTTGGCGGCGTCGTAGGGCAACATGAAGGGTGCCGGCCGGATGGAGCCCGTGCTCGATATGTTGATGATGGATCCACCATAGGGGTCCTCCGCCATCCGCGAACCGACCAGCGCGGTCAGGCGGAAGGGCCCCTTGAGGTTGAGGTCGACCACCTTGTCCCACATGGCCTCGGTCACCGCCGGGAGCGACTCGTAGAGCAGGGACATGCCGGCGTTGTTGACCAGCACGTCCACCCGCTCGAATGCCGTGTAGGACGTCTCGACCAAGGCTTCGAGCTCGTCCCAGTGGCCCACGTGGCAGGCCACGGCCAGCGCCCGTCGGCCCCGACCCTCGATCTCACGGGCCACCGCCTCGCAGTTCCCGAGCTTCCGGCTGGCCACGATGACGTCCGCGCCGGCGTCGGCGAAGCCCAGCGCCATGGCCCGTCCCAGCCCGCGGCTGCCCCCGGTGACCAGGGCCACCTTGCCCTGCAGCACGCCGGGGCCGCCACCGGTTGCAGGACCGGCTGCACGGCCGGCTGCAGGGCCGGCTGCAGGACCGGTTGCGCGGGGGGAGGCCGCGCCCGCAGCGCCGGGTGTACCGCCTTCCGCCGCGCCGCCCGTCGCCGCGCCGCCCGTCGCCGCGCCGCCCGTCGCCGCGCCGCCCGCCGGCGGGCTGCTCACCGCGAGGTGGATGCGGCCCGGTCGGCACCGCCGGCGACGACCGGAAGGCCGAGACTCACAGGTTGCCCACTTCGTGCTCCAGATACCGCGCGTACTTCTCCTGGGCGGCGGCTCGGCGGGCCGGCAGGTGCTGGCTGGGCCAGAGCCCCTCGACGGGTTGGTAGCCCTTGAGCACCTGCCGGGCGACGGTGGTGCGGTGCACCTCGGTCGGACCGTCGACCAGGCCCATCACGGCGGCGGCCACCCACATCCCGCCCAGGGGCATCTCGTTGGAGACGCCGAGGGCGCCGTGAATCTGGATGGAGCGCTGGACGATGTCATGGAGGACCTGGGGCGTGAGGACCTTGATGGCTGCGATGTCCTTGCGCACGGCGCGCGCGTCCTGGGCCCGGTCGATAGACCAGGCGACGTAGAGGACGAAGAGGCGGAACTGCTGCAGCTGGATGTACGAGTCGGCCACGGCGTCCTGCACCGACTGCTTGCCGGCCAGCGTGCCGTCCCTGGTCTTGCGACTGAGCGCCCGTTCGCACATCATGTCCAAGGCCTTCTGCGCATTGCCCACCGTGCGCATGGCGTGGTGGACCCGGCCACCACCGAGCCGGGTCTGGGCGATGGCGAAGGCCTGGCCCTCGCCGCCCAGCAGGCCCTCGGACGGCACCCGGACGTCGTTGTAATGGATGAGCGCGTGCATGCCCTCGTCGTGGGACTCACCCATGAGGCCGATGTGGCGCACGAATTCGATCCCGGGGGTGTCGGTGGGCACGAGGAACATCGACATCCCGTGGTACACGTCGGTCTCGGTGTCGGTGAGCGCCATGACGATGAGGAACGACGAGGTCCGGGCGTTGGACGAGAAGTACTTCCACCCGTTGATCACCCATTCGTCGCCGTCCTTGGTGGCGGTGGTCTCGAAGAGCGCGGGGTCCGACCCGCCCTGGGGCTCGGTCATGGAGTAGCAGGAGAAGATCTCGCCGGTCAGCAGCGGGGTGAGGTAGCGCTCCTTCTGCTCCTCGGTGCCGTAGTGGGCGATGATCTCGGCGTTGCCCGTGTCGGGCGCCTGGGTCCCGAAGATCTGGGGTCCCCATTGCGAGCGGCCCAGGATCTCGTTCATCAGCGAGAGCTTGACCTGGCCGTAGCCCTGCCCCCCCAGCTCCGGACCGAGGTGGCAGGCCCACAGGCCGCGGGCGCGTACCTGGTCCTTGAGGGGGTCGATGACGGCACGCAGGGTGTCGTCGATCGGGTGGAAGGTCCGGTGGCCGAAGGCGAGGTCGAGGGGCTCCACCTCCTCGCGCACGAACGCGTTCATCCAGTCCAGCTGTTGTTGGAATTCGGGGTCGGTGGAGAAGTCCCAGGACATGAAGGCAAGCTACTTGAGGAGTTCGGCCACCGCACACGTGACGGCCTTGGCCATGGGGATGTGCAGGAACTCGTTGGGGCCGTGCGCGTTGGAATGCGGGCCGAGCACGCCGAGGGCGACGATCCCGGTGTCGGGAAAGCTCCGCTGCAGGTCGGCCAGGAAGGGAATGGTGCCGCCTTCGCCGAAGGACCCCGGCGGCCGGCCGAAGCGCTCGATGGAGGCCCGGGCCAGGGCGTCGGACACCGCGGGGTCGAGGGGCGGTGACACCCATCCGTTGGCCGGTGTCTCGAGGTCGATCGTGATGTGGGCGCCTTCGTCGGTGGTGATGGCGGAGATCAGCGCGTCGGCCGCCACCTGCGCATCGACATCGGGTGGCAGGCGCAGCGAGAACTTCAAGGTGGAGTAGGGCCGCAGGACGTTCCCGCCCTGGCGTAGGGACGGGAGACCCTCGGCGCCCGTCACCTCCAGCGCGGCCGACCAGGCCTTGGCGATGAGGCGATCGGCCGGCGTGTCCCCCAGAAGCCGGAGCCCGTCGACGGCGGGCAGCGCACTGTCGGGGAACTCCGCCGCCACCTCGGTGAGTGCGGTGGCGTAGGCCTCCGGGATGCCGGCCCCCCGCAGTTCGGGGAGGAGGATCTCGCCGGTGGTCTCGTCCTCGAGGCGCGAGAGGATCCGCCGCAGGATCCGGAAGGACGAGGGCACCACCCCGCCGGCGCTGCCGCTGTGCACGCCTTCGGTCAGGACGTCGACCCGCACGCTGCACACGAGATTGCCCCGGAGCGACGAGGTGAGCCAGAGGCGGTCGTAGCTCAGCCCCCCCGAGTCGAGGCAGATCACCAGGCGGGGGCGACCGATGCGCTGGCCCAGGTGCTCGACGTAGGCCGAGAGGTCGGGGCTCCCGCTCTCCTCGGACGCCTCGATCAGGATCATCACCCGGCCCCGCCCGCCGTCGGCGGCCAGCAGGCCGGTCACGGCGGCGAAGAGGGAATAGCCGTCGTCGGCGGTGCCCCGGCCGTAGAGGCGGTCGCCCTGACGGACCGGCTCGAAGGGGGCGAGCCCCGAGCGCCACTGGCCCAGCGGCGGCTGCTTGTCCATGTGGCCGTAGACGAGGATGGGGTCACCGGCCCCGCCGTTCTCGACCAGGAGGACCGGGGTGCGCCCGGGAAGCTGCACGATCTGGGTGGTGAGCCCGGCATCCTGGTCCTGGGCCCAGGACCGGAGCAGCTCGGCCGCCTCGGCGATGGCGCCCCGCTCGGCCCATTCGGGGTCGAAGGCGGGGGAGAGGCAGGCGATACGTGTGTACTCCGAGAGGGTGGGGAGAATGCGCTCCTCCCAGGCGGCATCGATCATCGTCGGCATGCTAGGACGCCCGCCCCCGGGCCGGAGCGGTGCGCCCTTACGCGGTGGCCGCGGTGGCGCCCTTACGCGGTGGCCGCGGTGGCCAGCCGCTCCAGCGACTTGGTCATGCCCTCGGCGGTCTGGGCCGGCATCCTGCCCTTCTCGAGGAAGAACCGCTGCTTGTCCTGTGAGATGTCCCAGCTCTCGGTGACCTTGGTGCCGCCGTCGACCGGCTCGAATTCGTAGCGCCAGATGCGCCCACCGACGAATCGGCCCAGCGGCCCCGACAGGACGGTCTGCCAGGCGATGCGCCGGTCCTGCTCGAACTCGATCACCGTGTTGGACATGGAGTAGGGAACGCCCATCTTCATGGACATGCCAAAGCTCGAACCCAGGGAGAGCTGCTGGGGCGCGTCGTCCTTCAACTTGACCAGGGCGCCGGAGCCGTCGATCTCGGGGTGACGGCTGGCGTCGGCGACCACCTCGAAGAGCGCCGAGGGCGCAGCGTCGATCAGCTTCGAGACGCTGACCACGTGTCCATCCATAAAGGTCTCCTTCCCTTCAGCGTGCCCTCGCGGACGGGCTACTCGCTGACCGCGAACTGGGCCAGGTCGCTCAGCTGGACCCATTCGAGGGTCGAGGCATGCGTCGATTCCAGCACGACCGGCGGTGCCATGCCGGCCTCGAGGGCCTCCTGCCAGCGTCCCGCGCAGAGACACCACTGATCTCCGGGCTGCAGGCCGTCGAAGCCGTGCTCGGGGCGGGGGGTCGAGAGATCGTTGCCCACCGAAGCAGAGAAGGCCAGGAATTCCGCCGTGACCCGTGTGCACACGGTGTGGACCCCGATGTCGTCGGCGCCGGTGTTGCAGCATCCGTCGCGGAAGTAGCCGGTCAATGGGTTGTAGCTGCAGGGTTGCAGTTCGGTGCCGAGGACGTTGTGTGCCATGGCGCTATTTCAGCACGTCGGCGATGCCGTCACCACGGCGGTCGAGCGGGTCAGGTCGCCGTGATCGGGGTGCCCCGATACCGGTCGAGCCAGGCGAAGTCCTCGACCGGTTGCCGCCGCAACCGGCGTGGGGCGGAGAACGGGCGGCCCAACACGACGAGCGTGGCCACGGCACAGGTGTCAGGGACGTCGAAGAGGGCCCGGATCTCGTCCTCCTTGCGTATGGCCACCGTGGTCATGACGCCGCCGAGTCCCTCCGTGCGGGCCGTCAGCAGGAGGCTCCACACGAAGGGGTAGATGGAGGCGCCGCCGGCGAAGCTGTAGCGCGCGCGGTCGCGGTCCACCGCGGCGAGGGCGGAGAGATCGGCCAGGACCAGCAGGAGGGCGGGGGCGGTGTCGAGGGTCTCGGCCATTCCGGGTTGGCCCGCCGCCGCCGCCTCGGCCAACGCCGGGGCGCGGGTGATGGCCTCCGCCTCGGCCGCCCGGTCGGTCACGGGTGCCCACGGGACCAGGCCGGCGCCGGCCAGGGCCAGATACTCGTACCAGCCGGACAGGTAGAGGTCGCGGAGCCGCCGCCGCTTGTCGGGGTCCTTGACCACGATGACGCGCCAACCCTGGCGATTGCCGCCGCTGGGGGCGAAACGGGCCGTATCGAGCAGGCGGTAGAGCACGGCGTCGTCGACGGGCTCGGGGTCGAACGCCCGAACCGCGCCGGTGGTGCGCAGGGTGTCGTTCAGGTCCATGGAGGCACGGTAACCCGTCTCGGCCGATGCGGGTGCTTGACTTGGGGCCCATGGCAGGCGCGGGGGGACGGCGGGGGGGACCGTGAGCAATCGCCGCGAGAAGGACACCTTCGCCTTCACCCCGCCCGACCTCGATCGGATCACCGGCTACCTCCTGCACCTCAACCAGGCCGGCGGGGGATGGATCAACCTGATGCCGGGGGTCGCGCTCGACGACAAGCAGACCACGACCGTTTCCGCCGGCCTCTTTTCCCTCTTCGGCAACCGCCAGGCTCCCGTGACCATGACCACCGTCATGCCCGCTCCGCCCAACCGGCAGGCGAGCGAGGGGGTCACCATCGGCCTGCTCCACCCGACCGGGGGCAAGGCCGTGGCGCGACTGGCCGAAGCGGGCGTGCCCGTGCCCGACGGTTGGCAGGTGCGTCAGGATCATGCCCGGCGGGGGCTGCTCGTCCGGGCCCCCGGGGGCACGCCCGAGCGGGCCATCGTCGAGTGGAGCCTCGAGGCCGGGGCGGCCCTGTGCCGGGAGGACCTGACCGGGGAGTGGCAAGCTGTGGTCTACCTCCCCTGATGGGTGCGCCAACGAAGAGAGACCGCGGCGAGCTGCGTGAGGGCGTCACTCGGTGGTTGCGAGCGGGAGCGGACCCCGTCCCCGGGGCCGACCGCCGCGCCGCGGCGGCACTCGAGGTGCGGGCCGTGGCCCACGCCGAGGCGGGGATGGCCAACGAGACGGTGGTCGTGGAGCTGGGGCCGGCTCACCCCGGGATCGTGCTGCGCCTGCCGCCCGTCCATCCCATGTTCCCCACCTACGACCTGGCCCGCCAGGCCCGGGTGCAGAACGAGGTCGCCGCGGCGGGGATCCCCGCCCCGGCCCCCGCCGTGTTCGTGCCCGACCCGCAATGGATCGGGACGCCCTTCCTGGTCATGCCCCGGGTCGACGGGCTCATTCCCGGACCGGCACCGGTCTTCGACGCCGCGGTCACCGGCGCGCCCCGGGAGCGACAGCGCCACTTCGTCGACGGGCTCATCGACATGTTGGCCCAGCTCCACGCGGTGGACTGGGCCGCCCATGGTCTCGGTGGTGTCGTGCCGGGCCCGGCCGTGGAGGACGCGTTGGACCACTGGGCGGCCTACGTCGCCTGGGCCGGCGAGGGTGATCCGCTCCCCGTGCTCACCGAGGGCCTGGCCTGGTGTGCCGACCACCGCCCGCCCGACGACCACGAGCCGGCGGTCCTGCTGTGGGGGGACGCCCGGCTGGGGAACCTCGTCTTCGACGACCGCGGTGACGTGCACGCCGTCTTGGACTGGGACCTGGCCACCCTCGGACCGGCGGACATGGACCTGGGGTGGTACTTCGGCCTGGAGTTCATGATGGAGCGGCTCTTCGGCCGACGCGTGGCGGGCTTCCCCGAGCGCGCCGTGGCGGTGGCACGCTACGAGGAGCGCAGTGGCCGCACCGTGGCCAACCTCGACTGGCACGAGGTCTTCGCGCTGGTGCGGGCCCTGGCCATCAACGACCGCAGCCTCCGGATCGCGGCGGCGCAACGCCCGCGCTCCGGTGATCGTGACGTCCCCGGTGTGGGTCACAGGACCGAGAATCCGATGATCGCGGTGCTGACGTCACGGATCGAGGCGGGGTAGGCGATCGGCGGACCCGCATCCGCCTTGGCGCGGGAATCTCCTCGCCGGGAGGTCGTTCGGCCGGCCACTCGGTCGGTCTCGGAGAGTGGCACACTGTCGTGGTGCGTCCGCCCATCGCCTGCACGCTCAGCGCCGACGCGGTCGAGGGCCGGATCGACGAGTGGCGACGGTTCCTGGCCCGCTCCGTGCAGAGTTTCGAACGGCCGACCCCACTGCTGCTGCGGGTCGAGCTCGATGCCTCGCCGGGCGTCGTGGAGGCGGCGGCCGACCTGGCGCGCCGCGAGAAGGCCTGTTGTGCCTTCTTTGCGTTCTCCATCGACGTGGAGGCGGAGGCGCCCTGGCTGAGCGTGCGCGTGCCTCCGGAAGCGCGGGGCACGCTGGACGACTTCGCCGCGTTGCTCCCGGGTCCCGCCTGATCGGTCGCACCGGGATGGTGGAGCATGGCCCGCGAGCCGGTCACGCGCCTGTACGGTTCAGGGCGTCGCACGCTCAGGGGA
>JBKQIP010000142.1:0-3973 GCA_052148295.1 Acidimicrobiales bacterium | reverse complement strand
GGTGAGGTCGCGCGCATCCATCCACCGGTCATGGCCGCTTCACCCTCGCGCCAGTCCTCCCACGGCATCTTCTTAGGCATGCCGTCGTCGTCGACGATCAGCTCCTCGCGGGTGTAGATGGCGTCGGCCCGGTTGACGAAGGAGAACTCGAACATCTTCGACTCCGTGATGGCCTCGGTCGGGCAAGCCTCCACGCACAGGTCACAGTGGATGCAGCGCAGGTAGTTGATCTCGTAGACGAACCCGTAGCGCTCGCCGGGCGAGACGGGCGCATCGGGAGGATTGTCCGCCCCGCGGACATAGATGCAGTCGGCTGGGCACACGGCAGCGCACAGCTCGCAGCCGATGCACTTCTCCATCCCGTCCTCGTACCGGTTGAGGACGTGGCGTCCATGGAGGCGCGGCGGTTTCTCTCGCTTGACCTTCGGGTACTGGTGGGTGACCCGCGGTTCGAGGACCTGCTTGAGGGTGACCTTGAACCCCCCGAAGAAACTCGGCAACGTCACCTCTCACCACCTTTCTCACTCCCAGTAGGCAGCGCACGGAGCTGCACCTGCGTGGCGGCACGCGCCGCCCTTCCCTCGCCCGCTGTCGCTGCCTCGATCTCCCGGCGCCGGCGGCTCACCCGGAGCGACTGGAGCAAAGCTGCCGCCGCAAGCGCACAGGCGGCAAGGACCGCAAAGCCCCAGGGCTTTGAGAGGCGGAACGCCGCGATGACGAGGAGCCATCCGAGGGCCGCTGGGATGAGCCCTTTCCACCCGAGGTCCATGAGCTGGTCGTACCTGAGCCTCGGAAGAGCCGCCCGGATCCAGATGTAGACGTAGAGGAAGACGAACGTCTTCCCGACGAACCAGACGATCGGCCAGACCCAGGGCAGGAAGTGGAAGCCCGGGCCATCAGGACCACCGAAGAACAACGTCACCATGATCGCCGACATCGTGATCATGTTCATGAATTCCGCCAGGAAGAACAGGGCGAAACGGATGGAGGAGTACTCGGTGTGGAACCCGCCGACCAGCTCCGAGTCGGCCTCGGTCAGGTCGAAGGGCGGCCGGGTCAGCTCCGCCGTGATGGCGATCATGAAGAAGATGAAGGGCAGGAACCCGAGGCGGATGAAGTTCCAGTCCCAGAACGCGCCGGCCTGGGCGTCGACAATGGCCCGGGTGGAGAGCGAGTGGCTGACCAGGACCACGGTGACCGTGGTCATGCCCAGCGCGGCCTCGTAGGAGATGACCTGGGCCGAGGCGCGCACCGAGCCGAGGAGCGGGTACTTCGAGCCCGACGACCACCCGGCCAGCATCACCCCGTAGACGGCGATGCCCGACATGGCCAGCACGACGAGGATCCCCATGGGGGGATCGGCCACCTGCAGCTCGAAGGTGTGGCCGGCCACCGTGATGACGCCGCCCACCGGTATGACCGAGAAGATGATGACCGCCGGGACCACCGAGAGGTAGGGCGCCAGCTTGAACACGAACGAGTCGGCCTGGTCGGGCAGCAGGTCCTCCTTGAAGACGAGCTTGGTGCCGTCGGCCAGCGTCTGGAGCAGGCCCCACGGCCCGGCCCGGTTGGGCCCGATCCGGCTCTGCATGTCCGAGATCACCTTGCGCTCGAACCAGATCATCAGGGCGGTGGCCACCAGCAGGGCCACGAAGGCCACCAGCACCTTGATCACCACGATCAGCAGGACCTGCCAGTTGGCCCCGTTGTTCCAGAGCGGGTCCACCGCGACGTGGTCGAACCAGCTCACACCGACTCCATCCGCACGTCGGTCACCGCGGCGCGGCTGTCGATGAGGGAGGACACCGCGTTGGCCGGGGATCCCGGGCCGTCGGGCACGTTGAAGTCGACGGCGACGACGCCGCGCGGCACCGCGGCGTCGGCCTCCGCCGTGAGCACCAGCGCACCGCGGGCCGAGCGCAGGCTCACCCGGTCCCCGGTCCCGGCGCCCAGCCGGTCGAGATCGTAGGGGTTGGCCCGGGCCACCAGGGTGGGCACCAGGGGGGTGAGCGAGGGCGAGCCGGTCACCGAGCTCCCGGCGTCGTAGAGGCGCCGCGGGGCCACCAGGCGCAGCGCGTAGCTGTCGGGCGGCGGCACGTGGACCGCCCCGGCGGCGGCCGGCGGCCCCGAGAGCAGGGGCGGTCGCTGCCCGAGCAGGTCGACCCGGGCGTCGGCCTGCCCGTCGCCCCCGGCCAGGCCGACCCGTGGGGGGGCGCCCTGGCGCTCCACCGACTCCACGCCGGGGAGGGCCACCGGGTCGATGGGCTCGACGCCGCCGGGGGCGCCCGGGGCGCCGGCACCGGCCTCGAAGGGGACCACGATGCCGTCGTGCGCCACGTCGGAGTGCAGCACCTCGAGGGTGAGCCCCCCGTAGGCCGGCGCCGTGAGCTGCAGCTCGTCGGCCAGGTCGTTGGCGCTGCTCACGCCCAGGTCGGCCCCCAGCGCCGCGGCCAGCTCGGCGGCGATCATCCAGTCCGGCCAGGCGAACCCGGGCGCGGTCAGCTTGTGCCCCAACCGGCTGACCCGGCCCTCGATGTTGGTCGAGGTGCCCGGGCGCTCGTGGGCCACGGCGCAGGGCAGCACCACGTCGGCGTGGTCGTCCACCGACTCGGACGGGTGCCCGGTCACGGCCACCGTGAAGTGGCCGGCCCCGAGGGCCCGGGCGGCCACGGCCCGGTCGGGGAAGTCGCGCAGCGGGTCGGCCCCGAGCAGGATGAGCGCGGTGATGGCGGGGGCACCCGACGCCGCGCCGTCCGCGCCGTCCGCGCCGTCGGCGCCGGCCATGGAGGCCAGGATGCCGGCCGTATCGAGGCCGGGCCCCTCGGGCACCGAGCCCCAGGCCGCGCCGAACCACTCCCGACCCGCCGCCAGGCTGACCCGCCCGGGCAGGAGCCCGGGGGCCAACCCCATGTCCAGCGCCCCCATGACGTTGCCCCGGCGGAGCGCGGGCAGGAAGGTGGCCCGGGGGAGCTTCTCGACCAGCACCCGCACGGCCTCGGCCGTGACCTCGCCCGATTCCGCGTACGAGGGCCGGCCCACCACCACCACCACACCCTCGCCGTCGGGGTGGGCGGCCAGGGCGGCGCGGGCCGCCACCACCGCCGCCTCACTGACGGCGGAACCCTCGGGATGCGCCGCCAAGTCGGCGGCGGCGCGGTCGTCGCCCAGCACGGCACGGGCCACGAACGGAGCCTCGCCCGGGCGGATGGCCAGCGAGGCCGTGGCCAACGGGGACAGCGCGGTGGGCAGCGGCGTGAACTCGATCAGGGCGGTCGAGCCGGCGACGGCCTGGCGCAACCGGAGGAACAGGACCGGAAGCTCCTCGCGCAGGTCCCCGGCCAGGGTGATGAGGACCGGGGCGGCGCAGGCCGCGTCGATGGTGGCGCGGGGCAGTCCCAGCACCAGGTCGGCGGGCAGGCCGTCGCCCAGTTGGGCATCGACCGAGTCGGTCCCGATGACGCCCTTGGCCAGCTTGGCCCAGGCGTAGGCCGACTCGTTGGTCAGGCGGGCACCGCCTATCACGGCCACCGCACCGGGTCCACCGGCGTCACCGGCCGCCTTCAGGCCGGCGGCGGCGGCGGCCAGGGCCTCGCCCCAGCTGACCGACACCAACTCGCCTTCCTTGCGCACCTGGGGCTCCACCAGACGCCCGTGCTCGAAGCGGCCGGTCTCGCGCACCTCGCCCAGGAACTGGCCCCGCGAGGCGCCCAGGCTGACCACCTGGGCCGCCGTGGCCGGGGCCACGTCCACCGCTTCGTCCGCCACGGCTTCGGGGCCGGGCGCGGCGTCCACCTCGTCCCCGTTGACCGACTCGAAGGCGAAGCGGCCCTTGTCACACAGCCACCCGTGGTTGACCGGGTCCGAGTCGATGCCCAGCAGGCGGGTCAGCCGGTTGGAGGAGGACTGGACCGCTACCCGGCAGCCCACCGAGCAGGTGGTGCAGGTGGACTCCACCTGGTCGAGGTCCCAGGGG
>JBKQIP010000141.1:0-5990 GCA_052148295.1 Acidimicrobiales bacterium | reverse complement strand
TCATGCCATGAAGGGAGCATGCAGAGCGCCGGTGTGCGTCCTCGCCCGCCCCCTACCCCCTTTGAGACGGGGAAGGAGATGGCTCGGGAGTATCACGCTCGGCCTGGCGCTGCTCCCCTCCATGACGATGTTGACCGTTGGCGCCGCGGCCGCCCACACCAGCTCGTTGCACCACTTCGAGCGGCCCCCGGTGAAGATCCAGCTCTTCGGCGATTCGCTGGCTCTCACCCTCGGATGGACGCTGAACGCACCTGCGCTGGAGGCCAAGTACGACTACAGCTTCCAGGACCTGGGACTCCTGGGATGCGGGGTGGTCAATGGTCCGGAAATTGAGCTCATGGGAAAGCGCGCGTTCACGGCGTCGCCGTGCAACGGCGCCAAACCGGCGCCCGGTACGCCGCTGTCGTCTCAGCCCTGGCCGGTCCAGTGGAAGGCGTACATGTCCCAGACCCACCCCAACGTGGTGGTCATGCTCGCCGGGCGCTGGGAGGACGTCAATCGCGAGTACGAGGGAAGGTGGACCGACATCTTGCACCCGACGTTCGCCCGCTACGTGAAGCGCCAGCTGGAATTGGCCTCGAATCTGGTCACCGCCACGGGAGCGAACATGGTGTTCCTGACGGCACCGTGCACCGATGAGGGCAAGCAGCCCGATGGCGCCGCGTGGCCGGAGGAGTCATCGGCCCGACTGGCCGTGTACAACCGGCTGGTGCGCCAGGTGGCCGCCCAATACCCCAGGACCGACTCGGTGGTCAACCTCGATGCCTTGGTCTGTCCCCGGGGCAGGTTCACGGCGACCTACCGGGGGGTGACCATACGCCGACCCGACGGTGTCCACTTCACCGATCAGGCCGGTCTTGCGTTGGCGGCGTCGCTCATGCCAGCGATCGTGGCTTCGGGACGGGCGCAGTCGGCCCGCACCGCCCGCTTGCGGGCCAGGTGACCAAGGCGACCAACGATCGGCGGCCGAGCGGACTCATTGCTCATTGACAGCTGTCGTGGTGAACGCCGGCCCGGAGCCCACCCCGCCTCACAGCCAGGAGCGGACCCTCTCGATCATGGACACCGGGTCACCCCCGACCGGGGTGACGTTGACGTGCGTCACCCCCGCTTCGGCCAGCGCGGCCAGGCGGTCGCGCACATAGCCCTCGGGACCACACAGTGACGTCGCCTCGAGGAGCTCGTCGGGCACCTTCGCCGCCGCCTCCTTCTTGTGGCCCGCCAGGTAGAGGTCCTGGATCTCGGCGGCCGCCTCTTCGTAGCCATAGCGGCACGCCAGCGCGTTGTAGAAGTTCGTTCCCTTGGCCCCCATGCCGCCGATGTACAACGCGGCGGTGGCCCGACCGAGTTCGCGGAAGGGGGCTACCTCGGGCTCCTCGCCGATGGCCAGCAGACCCCCGGCGGCGATCTGCAGCGGCCCCAGAGCGGCGTCGCGTCGGGACGTACCGGCGTCGAGCGCGGCCCCGAAGACCTCCTTGGCCTTCTCGGGGACGAAGAACAACGGGAGCCAGCCGTCGGCGACTTCGGCCGTCATGGCCACATTCTTCTCCCCCAGCGCGGCCACCCAAATGGGGATGCGGGAGCGCTCGGGGTGCCCGATGATCTTGAGCGCCTTGCCCAGGCCGGTCCCCTGGCCTTCGGGCAGGGGGATGTGGAACACCGCACCGTCATGGGTCAACGGAGCCTCCCTGGCCCACACCGTGCGGCAAATGTCGATGATCTCGCGGGTCCGGGTCAGCGGCCGGTCGTAGGGCACACCGTGAAACCCCTCGATCACCTGCGGTCCCGAGGCGCCCAGGCCCAGCACGCACCGCCCTCCCGAGAGGGCGTCGATGCCGGCCGCGGTCATGGCGATCAGGGTCGGCGTGCGGGAGTAGATGGGCAGGATGGCGGCGCCGATCTCCACCCGCTCGGTCGTGGCGGCCAGGTATCCCATCAGGGAGGGGGCGTCGTAGCCGTAGGCCTCCGCCACCCAGACGACGTCGAGGCCGACCTTCTCGAGTGCAGCCGTCTGGCGGGCGGACTCGGCAAAGCCTCCGGCATAGCTCAGCGGCATGGACAGCTTCACTCGGTGCTCCCTTCGCGTGGAAGGACCAAGGGTACCGAACGAGATCGGTCGGGTACGCCGGCGCCGTCTACGGCGTCCCTATCACCGGAACGGCCCTGGCCGGGATCCTCGGATGGGCCACCGCTGAACCTCGTCACCGCTCGGGATCCCGCGTCCCTCTAACATGCCGCCATGGTTGCCCACGGACCCTCCTTCCGCCTGCTCCCGCGCCTCGACGAAGACAACACGTTCTTCTGGACATCGGGTGCCGATGGGGTGCTGCGCATCCTGCGCTGCAATGCCTGCGGCCTCTACGTCCATCCCCCGGGGCCGATCTGCCCCCGATGCCTCTCCCGCGACCTGGAGCCCCGGCCGATCAGCGGGAGGGGACGCGTGGAGACGTTCACCGTGAACCACCAGCAGTGGATCCCCGGCAGCGACCCCTACATCGTCGCCTGGGTGTCCATCGACGAGCAGCCCGGGCTGCGCCTGACCGCCAACCTGGTGGACGTGGAGCCCGAGGACGTGGGCATCGGCATGGACGTGGAGGTCACCTTCGAGCAGAGCGACGACGTCTACCTCCCCCTCTTCCGACCCACCGCCGAGCGGAGCCCCCGCTGAGCCCGCGTCACTCGGAAGAGCCGCTCGAGCGCCGCGCCGTCATCTCGGGGATCGGCCAGTCGGCCATCGGGCGCCGGCTCGGACGCACCGACATCGATCTCACCGTCGAGGCCAGCCTGGCGGCGATCGCCGACGCCGGGCTGGCGCGCGACGACATCGACGGGCTCTCCACGTACCCCGGGATGGGGGCGGGCACCCCCGGCTTTGCCGGTCCCACCACGCCAGAGGTGCAGGACACGCTGGGGCTGTCGCTCAACTGGCACGACGGCGGCGGCGAGGGCGCCGGGCAGATGCGCGCCGTGATCGCCGCCAGCCTGGCCGTCGCCGCCGGCTTGGCGCGCCACGTCCTGGTCTACCGGACCGTCAGCGAGGGGACCGCCCAGGGCACCGGCGGTCGTCAGGGCATCGGCGGCATGGGCGGCGGCGGGCGGGCGCCCCGCTTCGGCGGCTTCCTCCAGTGGTCCCTCCCCTTCGGCGCGGTGTCGGCGGCCAACTGGATCGCCCTGGTGGGGCAGCGGCGCGTGCACGAATTCGGGCTGACGCGCCAGCAGCTGGGTCAGATCGCCCTCAACGGGCGCCGCAACGCCGCGCTCAATCCTCACGCCATCTACACCGATCCCCTGACCATGGACGACTACCTGGCGGCGCGGATGATCTCGACGCCGCTGTGCCTCTTCGACTGTGACGCGCCCTGCGACGGCTCGACCGCGTTCGTCGTCTCCCATCGCGACGTCGCCGGTGATCTCGACCATCCCGCCGTGCAGATCCATGCGGTGGGCACGGCGCTCCGGGGCCGGCCCAGCTGGGACCAGTTCGACGACATGACCACCATGGCGGCGCGGGATGCGGCCGCCTCCATGTGGGAGCGCACCGGGCTCGGGCCCGGCGACGTCGACACCGCCCAGCTCTACGACGGCTTCTCGGTGCTCGCCATCGTCTGGCTCGAGGCGCTGGGGTTCTGCGGGCGGGGGGAGAGCGGTCCCTTCATCGAGGGTGGCGGCGCCATCGCCCGGGACGGGGTCATCCCCCTCAATACCGCAGGGGGCCAGCTGTCCGGAGGGCGGCTGCACGGTTTCGGGCTGATCCACGAGGCCTGCCTACAGCTGCGCGGGGAGGGAGGGCAGCGGCAGGTGGTGCGGCCCGGTGGCCGCTCCCCCGAGGTGGCGGTGGTGGGCAACGGCGGCGGGCCCATCGCCGGCGCCATGCTGCTGACCCGCGGCGTGGGTTAGCGGTTGGGCGGGGGTTTCGTCCCGGCCAGGTGATGGGCGGCCCGGGCGGCCAGCGCCACCAGCGTCAGGGTCGGCCCGTACCCGCTCGCCGTGGTGAACACCGAGGAATCGGCGATCACCACGTTGTCGAGGGTATGCACCCTGCCCCAACGGTCGACCATCGCGGTGGCCGGATCGTCGCCCATGCGCGCCGTGCCGATGACGTGGCGGCTCTCGGGGATCACCGACATCCCGAGGTTTCCCTTCGACACCGCGGGCGACGAGGTGTGGAGGGTCCACTCGGCCCCCATCTCGTAGAGCACCGCTTCGAGGA
Source organism: Acidimicrobiales bacterium (assembly GCA_052148295.1). GTDB lineage: Bacteria > Actinomycetota > Acidimicrobiia > Acidimicrobiales > RAAP-2 > Bog-473. The sequence goes on along the minus strand of JBKQIP010000141.1, from coordinate 1,780 downwards.
TCTTGCCGTGGTGCTTCGACGCCACCAGTTCGTGCCGGCCAGGGCGATAGGTCACGCGGGCCACCGGCAAGCCACGCACGTCGCGAACCGAGGGGCTCAGGTCGACCGTGTTGGTCGGATAAGGCAGGTCCTCGCCCTGCATGACGAAGGCCCACATGTGGTCGCGCAGGCTCGAGTTGCGCATGACCGGCGCGTGCAGTCGGCCCCAGGGGGAGTGGCGCGCCTCCATGATGGGATGCCCACCGCCGGCGTGCTCGACCAGCCCACCCCGGATCCAGGGCAGGCCCCCCTCCGCCGCCGCGGCCCGGGACGCCTCGTCCTGCACCATGGCGTCGTCGTGCACGTGCGTCACCGAGCGTCCCTTGTAGGGATGGAGGCGGAGATGGGCGAAGTGCCCGACCACGATCGTCTGGAAGTGCACCATGAGGTGGCGCCCCAGGGCTGGATGCTCCAGTCCCGAGAGCAGCAGGAGGCGCGGGGTCTCGATGGCGCCACCGGCCACCACGATCATCCGGGCGTCCATGGAGTGCTCCACCCCGTCGGGACCGATGAAATCGACCCCGGTGGCCCGCCGGCCCTCGGTGCGCAGGCGGGTGACACAGGTCTCGGCCATGAGCTCGGCCCGCCCGGTCGCCATGGTCCGGGTGAGCAGGGCCACCGGATCTCCCTTGGCGTGGATGGGACAGCCGAAGAACGCGCAGTGGCCGCAATTATTGCAGGCGGGCCGGCCGTCGTAGGCGACGCTGTTGGCCGCGGTGGGGGCGGCGTAGGGATGGAGCCCGAGGCGCGTGGCGGCGGCCGACGAGAGCACGGCCCCGTACATGGGCGGGCCCGGAGGCATGGGGTAGGGGCCGGACCTCCACGCTGCGAAGGGGTTGGCCCCGGCCCGGCCGGCGACGCCGATGGCCCGCTCCACCTCGGCGTAGAAGGGCTCCAGCTCGTCATAGGTCACGGGCCAGTCGTCGACGTGGGCGCCGTCCTGGGGCCCGTAGGTCGACCGGAGCACGAAATCCTCCTCGCGGAACCGGGGCACCTTGCCGTCGGCGTGGGTCCCCCCACCCCCGACGGTCGTCGGGATGGAGTTCACCTCGCCCACGTGGGTGTGCTCGCCCTCGTCGGCGGAGCGGCGGAAGGCCCGGGGCTCGATGAGCGGATCGGGTCCGAGAAAGTGCCGGGCCGTGAATTTGATCTCGTCGTTGGAGTAGTCCGACGCCGGACGGGTCGGGTCGTCGGGATCGAGCAGGTGGTTGCGGCCCTTCTCCATGATGACCACCGACCACCCGGCGCGGGTCAGCACCTCGGCCGCCGCCGAGCCCCCGGGGCCCGAGCCGATGACGATGGCATCGACGGTCACGGTTGCGACACCTCGTCGTCGCTGAAGCCCCGCGGCTGCACGTCCCCCTCCATCCCGATGGAGGCCCATCCCACGCCGTCCCGGTTCCCGCCGTATTCGGGGGCTCCGTACATGCCCTCGCAGCAGTGGTCCCAGAGCAGGGTGCAGAACTCCTCATCGGCCCGCAGCCGGCGCCGCTGTTCGCTGCCGTCGACCTCGGTGTAGTCGTCCCCCAGGGCGGCCAGTCCGCGACGGTACCGCTCCTGCAACCCGACCACCGGGCCGTTGAACTCGCGCTCGGGAAGCCCCTGCGACCCCTCGATGCGCATCCGCCAGGCCAGTTCGTCCAGGCGGCTGAGGCGGTGGAACGCGGCGAACCGGGCGGCGCCGCCGTGGCGTCCCGACGTCGGCCCGCCGGCCCAGATCCGCGGCGGGTCGAAGCTGAAC
>JBKQIP010000140.1:0-61577 GCA_052148295.1 Acidimicrobiales bacterium | reverse complement strand
AACTCGGGGCAGTGGACCGTTTGACCCCGCAGGATTGGCAGTGGGTCCTGTCCGTCAACGTGGGTGGGCCGGTCAACACGGTCGGTGCCTTTCTCCCGTCGCTGCGACGGGCCGTGGGCTCGCGCCACATCGTGCTGACGGCGTCGTCGGCCGTGTTCGTGGCCGGGCCGAGGCTGGCCGCCTACGCGACCAGCAAGCACGCCGTGTTCGGTTTCGGTGAAGCGCTGCGGCTCGAGTTGGCGCCGGAGGAGATCGGCGTGACCGTCCTGTTCCCGGCCGGTATGGCGACACGTCACCTCGACAGCAGCGCCGCGGCCCGGCCGGCCGAGTTCGGACCGTCGGTCACCCTCGACGAGGACTTCGTGGAGCTCCTCTCGAGCACGCACGCCGCGGCGGAGGCGATCGTCGATCCGGGCCACGCCATCCGCCACCTGCTCGACGACCTGCACAAGGGCGAGCGCTACATCTTCACGCACGGGAACTACCGCCAGGAGCTGGTGGAACGTAGCCAGGCCCTGCTCGAGGCGTTCGACCGCCAGGCCGAATGACCGGGCCCGGACCGAGGGCGGTCTCGAGGACGCCGCGTATGTATCTCATATACAATCCGCCGGGGAGGCAGGAGATGACCGGACCCATGGGTGAGAGGGTGTTGGCGACGTGAGGCTCGAAGAGCTCTTCGCCCGGTCGCGTGTCGCCTTGGTCCTGCAAGAAGTGCAGAACGGTGTGGTGGGCGACGCACCGCTCTTCCCCGAGCTGGCCGAGGCGGCGGCGGCCGTCGGCGTCGTGCGCAATGCGGCCCGGCTGGCCGACGCGGCGCGCCACGCGGGCGCTCCCGTCGTGCACACGACGGCGGAGACCGTGGCCGGGGGCTTCGGGGCGAACCGCAACGCCCGGCTGTTCGGGGCGGCCCGGAGGACCAGACCCGAGGACGCTCACGACAGCGCCTCGGTGCAGCCGGTGGCCGGGGTGCTCCGATCCGGTGACGTGGTGCTGCCCCGCTATCACGGCCTCTCGCCGATGACCGGCGGCCCCCTGGACTCGCTCCTGCGCAACGACGGGGTGACCACCGTCGTCGTGGCCGGCGTGTCGCTCAACGTGGCCATTCCCAACCTGGTGTTCGACGCCGTCAATCGTGCGTACCAGGTCGTGGTGGTGACCGATGCCGTCGCCGGCGTCCCCCTCGAGTACGGGGCCAGCGTGCTCCGGCACGCGCTGGCGCTGGTGGCCACCCTGGGCACCACCGACGAGGTCATCGCGGCCTGGTCCGCGGCTGCGCCGGAACCCGCCGGCGAGCCGGCGACCGCGCCCGGGGGTCGGCGATGACCCGGGCCGGCGCCGACGGCGTCTCCGGGGCCCGGTAGGAGCATCACCGTGGCCACCTATCTCGTCACCGGGGGCACCGGACTGATCGGTTCGAACATCTGCCGGCTGCTCCGGGAGGCCGGCGACGACGTGCGGGCGCTGGTGCGCCCCGGCAGTGACTACGAGCCGCTCACGCACCTCGGTGTCGAGCCGTTCGAAGGAGACCTCACCTCGTACGATGACGTGGTCCGCTCGTCCGACGGCTGCGCGGCCATCGTCAATTCGGCCGCCGTGTTGGGCGGGGCGGCACAACAGCTCGAGGAGCAGCGGGCGACGAACGTGGATGGTGCGTCGCACGTGTTCGACGCCGGCGCGCGGCACGGCATCCGCGTCGTCACCTTGAGCACGACCACGTTCCTCGAGCACCAGGCTCCGCTGACCGAGAGCTCGCCCCTGGCCGCCCACTGGAGCGACGATCCCTACACGGTGACCAAGGGAACGGCGTATGCCGAGGCGATGCGCCGGGTGGACCAGGAAGGACAGGACATCGTCGTGGTCATCCCGGGCGGAACCTTCGGTCCGGGGGAATCGGTGCGGCGCGCCATGGGCCCGACCTCGTACAACCGGGCGCTCCGAGGTGCGATCAACGGCAAGATCGCCGAATACGTCTCCTACCCGGTGCCGTGGGTCTTCGCCGAGGACGTGGCGGCCTGCGCCGTCGCCGCCACCAAGAAGGGCCAGGCCGGCCACAAGTACCTGGCGTTCGGCGCGGAGGACGCCCAGTCCACCGCCGCCTTCTTGAACGCGGCCTGCGCCGCGGCCGGGGTGCCGCACCGGATCATCGACGTGGTCATCGATCCGTCCGACCCCGAGGCGGTCCGCCGGTACGGCGTGACCCTGGTCGACCTGGCGCAGCGCGTGTACCCCGTGCCGTGGTTCGACAACTCCCTCACCCGCCGGTCCCTCGGCTACGCGCCGCGACCGCTCACCGCGGCGATGGCCGTCACCGTCGATTGGCTCCGGGCCAACGGGCAGATCCCCTAGCGACCCCAGGCGTCCCGGATGGCCTCCGTCGTGGAGAGGTTGGCCAGCAACGACAGCGAATGCGTGACCACGTCATCGGCGTAGGACCGGGGAAGGCCGGCGATGGCGTCGGTCGGCAGGGCGATGGAGTAGCCCAGATCGGCGGCCGACAGGCACAGGCCGAACAGCGCTTCGTTGACCGATACGCCGACGGGCACGATGGTGCGGATGCCCAGATTGCGCAGAATGGGGTCCAGCTCGGTGCCGGTGAACGGGGTGAGACCGTGGATGCGGCGGACCACGATGTCCGGGGGCTCGGGACCGAGCTCGGGGACCAGCTCGGCATAGGGCGACCCCTCGAGCACCTGATCGGGATTCTTGGTCACATACGCCATCATGGGGTTGTTGATCGACAATCCGGCGCGGTCGGCCCGCATTTCGACGACGGCATGCACGACCCGCACACCCTGGGCGCGAGCGGCCCAGGCCAGTGCTGCCGCGGTGTCGATGACACCCCGAGCGGCGACCTCATCGGCCAGCTCACGGGTGGGCGCCAGGTCGCCGATCACGCCGCGTTGCATCTCGCACGTGACCACGGCCGAGTGGGCCGGGGCGACCAGGCTCTTCAGATCGACTGGCATGGGGCTCCTCGTCGTCGCGTCCACCACCGGGGCGGCGCCGAGGCAGGCTTAGCACCGTCGTGCGTCGCGTTCCAGCCCAGCTCGGCGCGGCACGGAGTGGCAAGATCAGGTGTCTCCTGTGGGATCGAGAGGTCCGGGAGCGCCGACACCGAAGGGGAGCGAGGCCATGAGAGCAGCGGTGGTCAACGACCAGCACGCCTTCGACATCGAAGAGATCCCTGACCCCGTGCCCGCGCCGGACGAGCTGGTCCTCGCGGTCACCGCCTGCGGCATTTGCGGCAGCGATCTCAAGGCCGTCCACGCCCTGGCCGGCGGCACGGTGATGGGACATGAGTTCTGTGGCGAGGTGGTGGCCGTGGGTCGAGGTCTCGCCGGGACATGGCGGGAAGGCCGGCGGGTGGCGGCGCTCCCGGTGATCGGATGTGGACAGTGCCGGGCCTGCCTCGTCGGCGACGTGGCGCAGTGCACGTCCGCCGACCTCATCGGTGTGGGTGGGAGCGCCGGGGCCTTCGCGGCGTACGTCCGCGTCAGCGGGCGTGAGACGTTCGCCCTGCCCGACCTGCCGACCGATGACACCGCCGCCCTGGTCGAACCCCTGGCCGTCGGCCTCCACGCGGTCAACGCGGCCCGCCTCGAGCCTGGAGCTCGGGTGGCCGTGGTGGGCGCTGGGCCGGTGGGTCTCTCCGTCGTCTCCTGGGCCCGCCTGCTCGGCGCCGGTGAGATCGTGGTGTCCGATCCGGCGTCGCCCCGGCGCCAGGCGGCTGGCCTGTTCGGCGCCACCGACGCTATCGATCCCACCACCGAAGTCCTGCCCGGCGCCTACGATGCCGTCTTCGAATGCGTCGGCTCCCCGGGGATGATGGACGTGTGCTCGGCGGCGGCCGCCACGTACGGCACGGTCGTGGTGGCCGGCGTGTGCCTGGAGCCCGACCCCTTCGTGCCGCTCGTGGCTCTGCTCAAGGAGCTGACGGTGCGCTTCGTCGTGTACTACCGGCGGCGAGAGTTCGCCCACGCCATCGAGGCGTTGGCGCGGGGCTTGATCGATCCGGCTCCGTTCATCACCGACCGGGTCCCGCTGGAGGCCATCGGCGCCGCCTTCGCCGCGCTCACCACCAACCCCGACCAGCGCAAGGTGATGGTCCGCCCCCTCGGAACGAGCGCGGCGTGACGCCCGGGCCAGATCGGCCGGCGGCGGACCAGGTCAGACCGGTCTCCCGCGGCGAGGTCGAGGCCGACGCCCGTTTCGGGCGGAAGGCCGGGCCCCGCGACGACCACGAGAGCACGAAGGAGATGGAGAGTGGCCAATAATCCCCTGGGTCCCCTGGGGCCGGATGACGAGCGCTTCAACCACCAGATCGCCGACACCTTCGCCACGGTCGGGGTGAGCGATCCGTCGTGGACGGAGAAGGTGTGTGCCATGGCGGCCAAGCGAGACGGGAGCGTCCAGCTCGGCTTCGGCCTGGGAAAGTTCACCAACCGCAATGTGCTCGACGGCTATGCGGGCGTGTCCCGGGGGGTGGAGCAGATGACCGTGCGCGGCAGTCGCCGACTGTTCCCCCACCCCGACCTGACGGCGGTCGGGCCGATCCGCTACGAGATCCTCGAGCCCATGAAGCGGATCCGTTTCGCGCTCGATGCCAACGACTGTCAGCCCCTGGCGTTCGACTGGGTGTACGAGGCCGCGCTGCCACCGGTCACCGAGGAACGCACCCACACGCGGGCACCGCTGGCCTACCGGATCAATGCCGAGCTCGTCCGGTACCACCAGATCGGCACCGCTTCCGGTTGGATCGAGATCGACGGCGAACGGCAGGAGATCACTGCCGACGACTGGGTCTCGACCCGGGACCATTCGTGGGGCGTGCGGTACGACGTCGGGCAGCCACCGACCGACGTCGACCCCTTCGACCCCACGGCCGACATGGTGTTCCAGATGATCTGGAGCCCGAACCTCATGGTCGACCCGGACGGCACCCGATGGGGCCTCTTCATGCACCTGGTCGATCTGCAGGGCTTCGGGCGCCAACACCGCACGGTCACCGGCGCCATCGAACATGTCGACGGCCGCGTCGAGCGGATGGCCGACATTCGCCCCGACCTCGCCTTCGACCCCTCGAACCGGCGTCTCCTCGGAGGCGAGGTGGCGGTGACGCTCGAGGACGGCACCGTCCGCCGCTTCCAGCTCGAGGTCCCGACCCCCACCGGGTTCCATCTCGGCGCCGGGCTGTACTTCGGATGGAGGGGCCATCACTACGGCGAGTGGCGCGGAGAGCTCCACGTCGACGGCGAACGCCTGGAGGACTGCAGCGATCCGGACCTGGCCCGTGAGCTGCACCAGATTCGCGACACCTTCGTCCACGTCCGGGATCTCGACACGGGTGCCGAGGGTTGGGGCAACTGCCAGCCGACGGTCTCCGGCGCCCATCCCCACCTGGGGCTGACCGCGGAGTCGTCGTTCTTCTGAGCCGATCGGGCGGGGACCCGTGCGCGCCAGTTCTGACCCGCCGGCCGCCACGGCGCGACCGCCCGGACGCCGGCTCAGCCCGAGATCTTCGAGGAGGCGATGGTCGAGGCCGCGGGAGGCGCGCTCACGAGGATGGGCTCGCCCCAGTCGGAGAGGCCCGTGGTCGCCCGCGTTCCGCCCCTGGCCGTGGACGTCTGGTTGACAGGCAAGCCGGTCAGCGCAGACAGGGTGAGCGTGTTCGACAACTTCGGTGTGGAACCGGAGGGGGCAACCGTCCACTTCAGCACATACAGCGTGGCGCCCTTGGTGGTGTCGGTGGACAGTCGAGTCCCCTTGACCTTGGGGAGCAGGGCGGTGACGGCAGAAAACGTGACATCGGCCTTCAGGTTGTCGTACTGGCTCTTGCCGGCCTTCCAGGCCACCCAGTGCGTGCCGACCTTCTTCGCATCGGCTGCGGTCAGGCCGAAGAGCCGGGTCAATCCTGAGGCGTTCCCCTTGACGTAGCCGTACGTGGGAGTCACCCTGACGGCCAGGTCCGCCGTGCCGGCGCGCACGTTCTCGTCACCCGAGGTGACCCCCACGTCGGCCGTGATCCTCACGGTGGTGGAGGACGAGTCCGAGCGCGCGCTGAACACGACGTGGACGCCGGTCTGCTTGGCGATCGCCGTCTTGGCCGCCTTGAGCACCGGACCGGTCGGTACGGACGCGGCAGAGGCCGTGCCTCCCATCGCGGTCGCAGTCAGAACGGTCATGAGCCCGAAGACCAGCCCGAGCGAACGGTGCGAGCGAATCCGGCGAACTGAGCAACCGGTTCGGGTACGGCCGTCCCGGACGCGCGCCGCGGTGCCATCGGGCCTGCCGGAAGGAGCCCGGCGGCAAGGGCGAGGACGGCGATCGAAACTCCACATGCGCACGCGCAGTCCGCTAGAGCCGTTCCGCGTTCATCCGCCGGCGCGGTCCGAGGAGGTAGAGGATGGCCACGATCGCCCCGACGGCTCCGAAGAGCAACCAGCCGACGATCGAACCGATGATCCATGCCGCCTTCTTCCCGGAGGGCAGGGCCAGGGGAGAACGCCGGGCGACGTCGATGACCGTCCAGATGACCAGGACCAGTGAGGTCGCGTAGAGCACGAAGATGGGAAAGCTGCCAAGGACGAACGCCACTGTCATGACTCCTCCAGACACGGGGCACGATCATAGGAGGTCCCACCTCGCCGATTGCGGTCGCGTCCCGAAGGGGCCCTGCAGAAGTTCGCCACGGACACCGCGTGCCGCCGCAGAACGACGCGTCCGCCTCTTCCCTCGATTGTGCTCCACGGAGATGTGAACGAAACATTGCCCCGGTAGGAACCGGTCCACCGACCCCAACCTTCCCTTCCGTGGCATCATTCCGGGCGGTGCTTTCCCTCTCCCGACCAGCAAAGGATGGCGCGGTATGAGTTTTCGAGTGATCCAGTGGGCCACCGGAGGTGTCGGGCGTGCCGCCATGGAGGGTGTGCTCGGGCATCCCGATCTCGAACTGGTGGGTGCGTGGGTGCACAGCCCGGCCAAGGAGGGGGTGGACCTGGGCACGATGGTGGGCCGTGGTCCTCTCGGTGTCACCGCCACCGGCGATGTCGACGCCTTGCTGGCCACGCCGGCCGACTGTGTCCTCTACAGCCCGTTCATGGCCGACCCCAACGTCGTGCTCGCCATCCTCGAGTCCGGCAAGAACGTGGTCACCCCGCTCGGCTGGTTCTACCCACCGGCCGATGAGCGCGCACGCATGGGCACCGTCGCCCGGAACGCCGGCGTGACGCTGCACGGCACGGGCATCCATCCCGGAGGCATCACCGAGCGATTCCCGCTCACCATCTCCGCCCTTTCAGGTTCGATCACCCACGTGCGCGCCGAGGAATTCTCCGACATCCGTACCTACGGGGCTCCCGATGTGGTGCGCGACTGGATGCTCTTCGGCAAGACCCCCGACGAGGCGCGCACCAGCATCATGACCGACGCCCTGGGCGCCGGCTTCCGCCAGTCGGTCTTCATGGTGGCCGACGAGCTGGGCTTCGACATCGGGCCCCAGTTGCGCACCACCCATGAGATGGCTGTGGCCACCGCACCCATCGACTCACCCATCGGTCCCATAGCTCCGGGGACGGTGGCGGCCCAACGGTTCCAGTGGGAGGCCCTGGTCGACGGCGAACCGGTCGTCACCGCCGCGGTCAACTGGCTCATGGGGGAGCAGCATCTCGATCCGCCCTGGGCCTTCGGTCCAGCGGGCGAGCGCTTCGAAGTCGAGATCACCGGCGATCCCAATTGCCTCACCACCTTCAAGAAGCTGCATCCCGAGACGGTGGAGGCGGGCCTCGTCCGCAACCCCGGCATCGTCGCCACCGCCCTGCACTGTGTCAATGCCATCCCGTACGTGTGCCGGGCCGAGCCCGGCCTGCTCACCTACCTCGATCTGCCCGTGGTGGCGGGTCGGGCGGCCCTCGGCCTCCACCGGAGCCGGCACGACGTCGATCGCCCCCAGCCATGATCCTCGATCGGTTCGCCCTCGAGGGACGGGTGGCCATCGTCACCGGGGCCGGATTGGGGATCGGCCGGGGGATCGCCATCGGACTGGCCGAAGCCGGCGCCGACGTGGCCGTGGCGGCTCGCACCGAGTCCGACCTGGCGGAGGTGGCCGATCACATCCGCTCCCTCGGCCGTCGAGCCTTGGTCGTGCCCACCGACGTCATCGACACGACCGCCTGCGCGGACCTGGTCGCCCGCACGGTCGAGGAGTTCGGGCGTCTCGACATCCTGGTCAACAACGCCGGAGGCGCGATGCCCCGGGCGGCGATGGACACGAGTGAGGGGTTCATGGCCCGCACCTTCGCGTTCAACGTCACGGCCCCGTTGACGCTCACCAAGCTGGCCGCCCGTCAGATGGTCGACACCGTCGGCCGGGGCGCGGTGGTCAACATCTCCTCCCGCTCGGCCAGCATGACGCAGACGATGTTCGTCGCCTACGGATCGGCCAAGGCCGCCCTCGACCGGATGACCCGCAACATCGCTCCCGAACTGGCTCCGCGGGTGCGGGTGAACGCCATCGACGTGGGCGGTGTGGCCACACGATCGCTCGAGATCGTGCTGACCGACGACGACCTGCGGCGGCAGTTCGTGGACGGCACTCCGATGCATCGCCCCGGTGAGCCCGAGGACATCGCCTGCGCCGTCCTGTACCTCGCATCGGATGCCTCGTCGTGGGTCACGGGCAAGGTGTTCGAGATCGACGGCGGCACCGAGGCGCCATCGATCCAGGTGCCGCCGCCGGTGCTCGAGCCCACACCACCCGAACCGACCGGCGCCTGAGCAGCAACGTGGCGAGCGTGTCGGGACGCCCGGGGCTGCACGTCCGGCGAGCCCTCGCGGCACGCACGATCGACGTCGATCGGCTCGACGCCAGGCGCGCAGGGACCAGGCTGTAGAGATCGCCCGGTCCCTGGCGGCCGGGTTCCGCTTCCGGCCAATGTCTTTCATACCCATGCACCCTGAGGCCTAATCAAGCGCACCGTCGAGCGCAACGAGCGGTGGCGCGTCGAAGGCGCCCTTTTTGCAGGCGGGGTCAGCCGTCGTAGAAGCTCGGCGGGTGAACGCCGACGAGCGTCCGCTCTCTCGGGGTCCGGGCTCGCGTCAGGGCTTCCGCCGAGAGGTGGTTGACCGTTGTGGTCGGTCGGATTCGCTGGGCCAGGTCGCGGCGCCCATAGTGGCACTGGAGGAACATCCGTCCGGGGTCCCCAGCGGTCGGCGGCATCCGCCTGTGCCAGATGTCGGAGGCGAAGAGCGCAACGTCGCCCGCTTCGGCCACGACGGGAACCGCGCCGTGGCCCCCCCACTCGAGGTGGTCGTCGGCCAGTCTCTGCACGGGAGGGGGCTGCCCCGATGTGTGGCTGCCGGGGATCACCCCGGTCGGGCCGGACTCGATGGGGCAGTCCCGGAGGAAGAGGTGGGACGCGATGGCGAAGATGGGATAGGGGATTCGGGCATCCCAGGGCACCTCGGCGTCGCGGGGGATGTGCGGTCCGCTGTCGATGTGCCAGAACCGTCCGAGGTGCTCGTTGTGGCCAGGCTCCTGCCACCAGGCGGTGTTGGCGATGACATGGCAGTCCTCCCCCAATAGGGGCTCGACGACCTCGAGGATCTTCGGGTGGCCGATGGCGCGTTGCACGAGGGCACTGCGGTTGAGCATTTCGTAGCGAAACGGGGCCCAGTCCTCCGTCGGGTCGCCGCGCCCCGGCCCATCCGGTGGGTACTCCACGAAGACCCGCTCGACGTCGGCCCGCAGCGCGGCGAGGTCCGCTCCGGTCCACACACGACGGAGGACGGCGTATCCATCCCGCTGGAGCCTTTCGGCCGCAGCGGGCACCGCTCCAGATCGGAGCGTCAGGTATCCCGAAGACCGCGTGAGCACCCAGGAATTCTGCCGCACTGGCGTGCGGGGGACAACGGCAGCCGCAGAACCCGGGTCCGGGCGCCCGTACGCCCGCGGGAGGGCACCCGACGAAACGGAGCATTCACCGGCGGCTCCCGGTCCCGGGGCGTCCGCGGCTCAGGTCGATGGTCATGCAGACGCTGTTGGGATTGACGGTGTAGTCACCGAACGGTTCGCAGACGACGAAGCCGATCCGGGCGTAGAGGGCCCGGGCCGGAGCGAATGCGTCCATCGTCCCCGTCTCGAGGCTGACTCGTGTGCAGTGACGATCGACCGCCAGGGACAGCAGATGTCCGACCAGCACCCGGCCGATGCCGTGGCCCCGAGCGGCCTCGACCGTGTGCATGGACTTCAATTCTGCGTGACCGTCCTCCAACATCCTGAGGGCTCCGACCCCGAGCAGCTCACCGTGGCGGCGGGCGCCGAGCAAGGTCACCGCCGGGTCGAGAAGACCGGACACGTCAAGTGCGTGGACATCGTCGGGAGGCGTGACGAAGCGGGCAAAGGTCAGGTGCGCCCGCAAGAGCGCCTCGACCTCCGGGGCGCGGGGGTCCTCGGTCGAGATGTCCAGGGTCACGGTCTCATCATCCCGCGGCCACGTTGGCCACGGCAACGGAGCGGACGTCCCGGCGTGGGTGTGAGGGCGTGACGGGTGACGAACGGCCGTGCTCGTCATGTCTCGCGCTGGTGCCGGCCTGCGCCCGCAGTCCGTCACGAGGGATCCGGACCCCAGGCGATACCGTGGAGGTCTCATGCGACGCATCGGGTTGCTGGCGGATCTGGCGGCGGTCCTGCTCTTCGTGGGGATTGGACGGTCCGTCCACGATCATGGCCTGAGCATCGCCGGCATGGCGTCGACCGCCTGGCCCTTCCTTGCCGGTCTGGCCGTCGCCTGGACGGCCCTGGCCCTTTGGTGGCACGCCCCGACTCCGCTGGTCGCCGGGGTCATCGTGTGCGCGGTCACGGTGGCCGTGGGGATGACCCTGCGTCTGGTGTCCGGACAGGGCATCGCGTTTGCGTTCGTCTTGGTGGCACTGGCCTTTCTCGGAGCCCTGATGATCGGATGGCGCATTCTGGTTGCTGGATGCAGCCGTCTGCGCTCCACCGGTCGCGCCGGATGAATGCACACGGACGCTGATGCGGTGCCTTGGGCAGTCTCCCTGGCAAGCCTCTAACCTGTCCGTGCGTGCCTGGAGACCCCGTCATCATCGAGGCGGCCATCAACGGCGTCACCTCACGCGATCGCAACCCGAACGTTCCGATTGAGCCGGCCGAGATCGCGGATGACGCGTTGGCGTGCATGGCGGCCGGTGCCTCGGTCATCCACAATCACATCGATCGGTACGGGATCAGCGAGGCGGAAGCAGCCGACCGCTACCTCGAGGCGTGGCGGCCCGTTCTGGCGGAGCGACCGGACGCCCTCGTGTACCCGACCGTCCACGGCGGGGTTGAGCGTAGCTACGAGCACCTCGTTCCTCTGGCCGCCACCGGCCTCGTTCGCATCGGCATCGTGGACCCCGGTTCGGTCAACCTCGGCGGGGTGGATGCCGACGGCGTGCCGGTCGGCGGTATCGTCTACGACAATTCCTTCGACACCATCGGCCGCGCGTTCGAGATCTGTTCGGCACAACGTCTGGGGCCGAGCATGGCCATCTACGAACCCGGCTTCCTGCGGACGGTGGTGGCCTGGTGGCGATCCGGCAGGCTCCCCCCGGGCGGGATGGTCAAGCTCTACTTCTCCAGCGACCGGGGCTACATGGGCGCGCCCTTCGGCCTGCCGGCGACACCAACCGCCCTCGATGCCTATCTCGAAGTGCTGGGCGAGTGTGACGTCCCCTGGGCCGTGTCGCTGGTGGGCGGAGACCTGATCGCCAGCGACGTCGCACGGCTTGCCCTTCGACGGGGCGGGCACCTTCACCTGGGCCTCGAGTTCTACAACGGACAACGCGTGCCACGCAACGTCGAACTGGTCGAGGAGGCCGTCGCTCTCAGCGCCGAGTTGGGCCGGAAGGCCGCCACGCCAGACGAGGCGGCCGACATCTTGGCCCTGCCGCGCCAGCGGGGCTGAACCTTCGGCGCGGAGCGTCGCCTCGTCCGAACGTCGCCCCTACCATGGACATCCTCGCGCTCGCCACATGTAGAGCGCACCCGCTGGATACTTGCACTCGCCGTCGAGGAAGACGCAGAAGAAGCACTCCTCGGCGTTGTGGTAGTCGTGCAGGTGCCCACAGCACGGGCACGAGTCCTTGCGCTCGGTGCGCCTCTCGTGTTCTTGACCACAGCTGAGACAGGTCACGGTTCCCCCACACGAACCACGTCACACGTGTTGGGCCCAAGGGGCACACCCCCACCCGCGGCAACACGTCTGCAATCGAGTTCCAGACCCGACGGAGCTGCGTTCTCCCACGCCGGGTCCACTTGCCGTGCAGAGCGTACACGGGGGCCTGGTCCGACTCCGCCCGGGTCATGGCCCCTCCCACCAAGGTGCCCGACCGGACCTGATCGGGCCTGGTTCGGGCACGTTTTCGGCCGGTCAGTGCCGTCGGTGACCGAGATCCCGCGCTCCGGGAGCGCAGTCTGGCCGCGCCGACCCCCGGTCACCCGAAACGGTGCCCGAGGGTCACGGGTCAACCGGATTCCGGACTTCGGCACGGTCGAGGGCAAGAGCCGGTGTGGGAAGGAACCTCAGCTCGACGCCGGCCCGGGAACGTTGCACAGATCGGCCAGCACCTGGCCGGCGGCATGCACGGGGAGGGCCCAGGTCTGGAGCCAGACGATGCCGTCGACCGTGATGCCTCCCGAACTCTGTGCACCCCTGACGGCACCCGCCGTGAGAGGGCCGAATATGCCGTCAACGGCCAGAACCGGGTCGGTGTCGGGGGCGAAGCTGCCACGCCCCTCGTTGAGTGCGGTCTGGAGACTCCCGACCACGGCTCCGTCGGACCCGGTGGCCAGCTCTGGTGGTTGCGGCCCATCTCCTCCCAGCGCCGCCCAGGTGATCGGGCCCACGATGCCGTCCACCGTGAGCCCCGCCCCTTGCTGGAACTGCTCCACGGCCGCCTTGGTGACCGGACCAAAGATGCCATCGATCTGCTGGTCAGTGAGAAAAGCCCGCACCAGTCGATATTGGGCCCATTTGACCGTCGGTCCTGTTGCTCCCTCGGCGATGGTTGGCGGCATCGGGATCTCCCATCGTGCAATGGTGCCGACTCCCGCAATGGTAATACCGACCCGCTCGGACCGAAAGGGGGGAGTCTGGACTCAGCTGGTGGCAGCGGTCAGGGGCTCCGCCGGACGCCACACCGGAGCGAACCACTGCAACGACGATGGCGGAGAGCACCCGCGCCGCCATGACTGCGGCCGACGAGCCGGCCCACGCCCATCCGCCGTCGCCGGGGCCATGGACGCTGTCCTACCCTTCGCCTTGGAATTCGGCGTCGGTCACGTGGGTACCCCAATGGGCCCGGCCCTCCGTAATCGAGAGGTGGGTCATGAAGTGGTCGGGGGCCGCACCGTGCCAGTGCTCCTCGCCATCGGGAGTGTGGATCACGTCTCCGGGGCGAATGTCCACGACACGATCACCGCGGGACTGGACCCGTCCTTTGCCCTCGGTCACGTACAGGGATTGACCGCCTTCGTGCCAGTGCCAGGCGGTGCGTGCTCCCGGGCTGAAGTGCACGGCGCCGACGTTGATCAGCGAGGGTTCCGGGCCGCTGGCGATGACGTCGATCCACACGTCTCCGGTGAACCAGTCGGCCGGACCCTTCACGGTTTGCCGCTCGGGCTGCACCTCCATCGGTTTCTCCTCTCTGTCGTTCGTTCGTGTGCGCTCCCGCGGGCTGCTCAGGGCCGGGCGAGCGGTCATCGGAGGTCGAGGATTCATGAAAGGGTGGGCCGGACCGGATCAGTTCTTCGCCACCGACACCATCAGTACTCGCTGGCCAAGTCGACGACATTGACGAGGTCCTGGCCGCTGACATACCGGGCGAGATTATCGTAGAAGAGCTCCGCAATCCGTTCGAAGTAGCGGTCGGCTGACGTCGAGCTATGGGGCGAAATGGCGAGATTCGGCGTGTCCCAGAGTGGGCTGTCGGCGGGGAGCGGCTCTTGGCTGACCACATCGACCGCAGCGGCGCGCAGGTGGCCCGAGCGCAGAGAGTCGATGAGCGCCGGCTCGTCCACCAGCGAGCCGCGTGCCACATTGATGAAGGTCGCGCCGCGGCGCATCGCGGCGAAGGCCCTGGCATCGAAGAGTCTCGCGTTGGCCGCCGTACCGGGGGCAGAGACGACCACAATCTGCACCGACCCGAGGGCCGCCATGAGCTGATCTGGTCCGATCAACTCGTCCGCCACGGAGGACGACATCCCGGGTGTCCACGAGCGCCGCACGCCCACCACATGGACGTCGAACGCCTTCAACCGTCGCGCCACCTCCGTGCCAATCGCACCCAGACCGACCACCAGGGCCCGCTGGCCGGCCAACAACGTCCCGAGGCGCTGATTCCAAGCATGAGCACGCTGTTGTTCCGCGTGTTCATCGAGACGTTTGTACACGGCAAGGACCCGTGCCAGCACCCACTCGGCGATCGGTACGGCGCCGACCCCCGCCGCGTTGGTGAGGACGATCGAACTGCCTTGAATGCGGGAGGGCACGAACTGTCCGACGCCTGATCCGATGGATTGAATCCATCGCAGATGAGGCGCGTGCGTGGGCAGTTCGAGTGGAGCATCGAGCGTGATCATCACCTCGGCTCGGGCCAGAGCGTCACGAAGGGCATCGCTGATGGCCGGCTCGCCCGCAGCCAGGTCGGGCGCAGTGGGATCTTCGGACCGTCGGGTCCGCTGATCGTGACCGAGATCGTATGGTTCGACGACGATCTCGGACCCGGGCGCGATCCGGACGATGCGCGTGATGTCGAGCACCGGGCTCAGCGGCTCGTACGCGACATGGATGACGAGGGGCCGCCCGTCGCGTGTCACGACGAGAGTCGGTTCCACACGACGACGTCGCCAACGGGCCGGCGCCGCGAGCGGGTGAAGCCCCCTCCGAGGGTGAACCCCACCGGGATCAGGCAGGTCTGGTCCCATTCACTCGGCAACCCGAGGATGTCCGCCATGGCGGCTTGATCGCCCTGGTGGGCTGTGGTGAGAACCGAGCCCAGTCCCCGGCTGTGCAGCGCGAGCTGAAAGTTCCAGACGGCCGGCAGCATCGACGCGTACATGCCTGAGGTCATACCGTGCGTCTCGACGCCACCGTGTTCCCGCAGCGTGGGATCTGGTATGAGGTCGCGATACCTCGCTTCGGCGGCGGCGACGTCGTAGCAGGGTATGACGATGGCGGGCACGTCACACATATGCTCGGCCAGCCACAAGATCGACTGGGAGATCCGTGCACCGGCATCGTCACCACGGGATTGCTTTGTCTCGAGCATCTGCCGTACCGGTGGCTCCGTCAGCTTCCGGTATTGCTCGCCGACTCTCTGGCGCAGATCGGGATCGTCGACGACGATCCAATGCCATTCCTGGGCATTGGACGCATTGGGGGCGAAGCATCCGATCTCGATGCATTCGAGCAGGAGCCGACGCGGCACGGGCCGGCTGAGATCGAGTCGCCGCCGCACCGCCTTCGTGGTCGTGAGCAGGCGATCAATCTCCTGCAGATGGGCGAACGGTGTCATGAAGAGCCGGAGAGGGATTCGTCCCGCGGATCGAGGACGACCACCGCGCGCAGTCCGGGGCGAGTGCGGGACAAACGCTCGAAGGCGATTCCGGCCAGGACCTCGCCGGGCAGGACGCAGTCTCGACAGCTGGCGTCGGGCAGTATCAACCTGAGCTGCACGGTGTCGGTGGCGTCATCGATGCTTTCGATCCGGAGATCGGCGCCGTCCGCCGCCACCAGCGCTCGTAGGGGCTCGATGTCGATCGTCGTCACCTCCGGGCCGGCCGGTCGGGCGTCTGTCAGCTTCGGCGGCCGCCCCGTGAGCAATTGCACCAACGGGTCAACGGCGTCTCGGGCTCGGGCTTCCAGTGTGAGTCGATCGGCGCCACCAATCGGGTGATCAAGCACGAGCTTGCGTATCGAGGGCATCCCCCCGTTGGTCGCCAGCGTGTCGACCACACGCTCGAAGCGAGTGGTGGTGACGACGACGGTGGGCACGCCGGCCTGCTCGAGCTGGATGGTGTCACTCACGCTGTAGGCACTGCACGACCCGCAATCGGCTGCACCGGTGATGGCGATGTCGGCCTCGGCAACCACTCTGGCGAACACGTCGGGGGCGCACGGGATGGCGGCGTTGGCCGACCGACCGCCGGGCCCCTTCTTGATGACCAACGCCAGCGTCGCACCGACGCGTTCGGCCAGGTACCGAGCCGCCTCGGTCATGACCAAGGCGGCGTTTGGCTTCCCGTTGTCGAGCACCGCGATGCGGTATCCGGCAAGCGTGTCGACCTGAGGCGCCTGAAGGTGAGAGATACTCCGGACATCTCCGTCGGGCCGATAGATCTGGATGGGGGACTCGCCGCTCATGATCTCTGCCCTCTCATCCTTCGACCGCCGACGTCACGCTGCGCGTCATGCCCCACGACGGGATGAGCGCACTGTGCTTCCCGGCACCGCCGACCACCATGACCCGGATATTGCCGGGGTGCTCCGTCATGGGAAGGGGGTGATCGTCGGCGGACGCATGCATCCACGGCGCCCAGGCCAATTCGCTGAAGTGCCGACGAAACGTTGACGCCGGAATACGGGCATGGTCGAACAGATACGACGAGATGTCATCTCGGTCGAAGCCAGCGGCGGCCAGACTGTACGCGTGCTCGGGTCCGAGCACCACGAACCACTCGCCTTGGCTGATCGGCGCATTGTTCAACGCGAGGGATGACATGGCGGACGCCATCTTGCCCAGAATCAGCGCGGGGTCGCCTTGTCCTTCCTGATCGTGCACGTTGTGAGGGTTCTCTCCACAATGCACGGTCACCGCGCTCGGCGCGTCGACGCCGCGACTTGACGCGTATGATTCCCACGGCGACTCGTCGATGTTCTCCGCCACGCAATAGGTGTACTTGGAGGGCTGGCCCTGCGTGGCGGCGTCGCCGAAGCCTGGTCGTGCTCCGGCCACGTGGAGGAGGACGAGGCGCACCGCTCGGCCCACGGTGGCGTTGGCGCGGTTGCCGGGGCCGAATGCGCCTGTCCCGCTGGCGAACCGGGCGGTGTGCGCGATCTCTCCGTGTACCACGATCAACGGTGCGACGGGATGTGTCGTCGCGTTGACTCCTCGGAGATTGACCTCTGGGCGGGCGAGGGCGCGTATCGCTGTCAACACGACCGGGAAGACATCGGGCGGGCAACCGGCCAACACGGCGTTGATGGCGACCACGCGGCGCGTGACGATGCCCCGACGCGGTTCGAGCTCTCCGAGAGCCTCGTCGGGTTCGCCAGAACTCACCGCGAGCATGGCATCGACGCGGGCGGGCGTCGGGGCAACCACGGGCAGACCATCGCCCCATCCCTCGCGGTCCAGCAACGCGTTCACGGCCTCGGGCGATTCATCGGTCACGGAGACCAACCAATCCGTTGCAGGTCCTACCGCCATGCTCCCTCCGGCTCCCTTCTGGTTGGCCGAACGTGGTCCTGGTGACCGATGCACTGAGGCTCTAAGGTATCTGCCTGATGGTATCAGGCACGCCGGCCAGGTCACCAGATTCCGCTGAAGGCCCTGATGCGGTCACCGACGCACACGTGCACGCCGTCTCGTCCGACGTCGATCGCTTCCCGCGTCGGTCCGGGGGGCCCGGGCGGGACTGGTGGAGCGATCGTGCGGTGGACGGCGATGCGGTCCTGGGCGACATGGCCGAAGCGGGGGTTGGACGGGCCGTTCTCGTCCAGGCGATCGGTGCGTACGGCAACGACAATCGCTACGCCCGATCCGTGGTCGACGCCCATCCGGGTCAATTCGTGCTGGTACCCGCCATTGACACGGACGGCCATGACCCGGCGGCTGAGGTGCTCGCATTGGTGGCGCAAGGTTCCGTGGCCGGCATTCGCCTCTTCGGTGTCCACACCGAACCGGCGTGGCTCAGCGACGGTCGTGGACGTGCCGTGTGGGAGGTGGCAGCCGACTGCGGCGTCACGGTCGTCCCGACCCTGTTCCCGGGCCATTTGGAGGCGCTGGCCACCCTGGTCACGCAAGTGCCCGATGCAACCGTTGCCCTCGATCATTGCGCCTTTCCCGACCTTCGATCCGGCCCGCCCTATCCGGACGCGACCCCGCTCTTCGCCCTGGCGGACTGTCCGCCGGTCCATCTCAAGGTCACGTCGATCGTGCTGCGGAACGCAGCGGACCACGGCGGCGCCACGCTGTTTGCGGAACGCCTGGTCGATTGCTTTGGGGCGGATCGTCTCTGCTGGGGATCGGATCACCCACAGACTTTCGAGCTCTCGTACACCGAGATGGTGGCGTTGGCGCACGACGCCCTTCATACCGTCGATGCCGCCGCGCAGCGTTCCATTCTCGACCTCACGACGCGACGGCTCTTCTGGCGGGGCGAGAGGTGAGCGCCGGCATGGGTCTCGACCGGGTCAAGGTCATCGAGGCCGCCGCCGCGCTCGTAGACGAGCAGGGACCCGAGGGGTTCACGCTCGCCCGGTTGGCGGCGCGGCTCGGCATTCGGAGCCAGTCGATCTACGCCCACGTCGATGGACTCGAAAGTCTCCGACGTGAACTCGCCTTGGTGGCGTTGGACGACCTGAGTCTCCGGCTTGGTCGTGCCGCCATGGGACGCAGCGGCCGCGGCGCACTGCATGCATTGGCGGACACCCACGCGGCATTCGCGGCCGAGCGGCCCGGTCTCTATGCCTGCTCGTTACGAAGTCCCGACGGAGACGAGGAGTTGGCCCACCGGGTCGACGACGTGTCCGATCCCTGGCACGCTGTCCTCGCGTCCTTCGGGCTGCGCCCGATCGAGATCGTCCATTACCACCGAGCGTTGTGGGCGGCGATCCATGGGTTCGTCACGCTGCGGCATCAGGGGCTCATGACCCGCGAAGCCAGTCCCGACCGGAGCTTCACGTTGATGATCGACCTGTTTGCCGACGCCCTCGAGGACCAGCGGAAGAGTTCGAGAGACCGCGCCCTGTCCTAGACCAGGGCCGTGCGGCCCGTCGGTCGGCGGGCGCGTCCTCGCGCTTGCATTCAGGGTGCGGCACGAGTTGAAGGGCAGCTGCCACGGGGGCGAGACAGCTATGTTGGCCTCGTGACAGCCTCGGGAACGCCACTGGACCCGTTCGCTTCCGGAATGGCCATCCCACGCGACGCCAGCGCAGGATACGGCGATGGTTTGAAGCGAGGCGTGAGCCTGGGCGGCGGCGGGCTGTTCTTTGTCGCGTGGCAGATCGGGTACCTCTACAGCATGGAAACACGCGGCGTGAGACTCGAGACGGCCGATCGCGTCGTGGGGACATCGGCGGGATCATTGGTGGCCTCGTCACTCACCCGGGGCCACATCAAGCGCCTGCACAGCGAGCTCTCGGTATTGGCCCACGTGCCCGCCCTGCTCTCGGCCCTGGCTCCCTCGAGTGATCTGGCCGCGAGCCAGCTCCGGGCTCTCGAATTGTTCCGTCACGCCGAAGATGCCGACGTGTCGACCCTGCGGGAAATCGGTCACGCCGCCCTGTCGGCACAGACTCCCGACCCGAAGGCGATGCGTCGCCATGTTGCGCTTGTCCTCGGCCGTGGTCGTTTACCGGATGCCTTGTGTGTCACCTGCGTCGATACCTACAGCGGCGAGCGCTGCGTCATCACCCGAGGCACCGGGGTGTCGATCCCTTCTGCCGTCTCAGCCAGCAGTGCCGTGCCGGGGATTTTTCCACCTCAACCCATCGGTGATCGACGGTGCATGGATGGGGGAGTCAGTGGCACCGGCATCCACCTTGATCTGTTAGCCGGGGCCGGGAGAGTGGTGGTGCTCTCGTTGAGCGACGGGGGTGAACCGGTCGGGGGGATGACGCAGTCGCCCGGTGGTCACCAACGCGAACTCGACGAACTGGCCGGTTCGGGTGCTGAGGTGTTCACGCGGACTCCCGAGGCGGTCGACCTCGACGAACTGATGTCGCCGGAAGCCGTGCCGAAGGCACTGACCATGGGCGCTAGCCAGGCCGCCACCGACGCCGCAGCGCTGGCCTCGTTCTGGGCGTGAACAGACCGCCTGGGAATGAAGTCACCGTCGGGAGCTGGTCGGCGGCTGACTGACGCCCCACTTGCCGGGGGTCAGGGAGAGGAAGGAGCCAGCGGGTACGCTTGGAACCGTGGAAGTTCTCGCCTCCGAGAGCGCCAAGAGGTACGTCAAGGCCCATGGCGGTACCGCGTATGTCCGGGCACGCCGACACCACTGTTGCACGGGGCCGCTGACGCTGCTCGACATCACGACGAAGCCCCCACGTGATCTCACCGCCTTCGAATCGATCGACGCCAACGAGTTCGACGTGAGATTCTGCGGCGGCCAGTGCGGGCGGCCGAACCAGTTGGTCATCGAACTGCGCGGCCTCTTCCGGCGCCACCCCGTGGCCTTCTGGGACGGGTGTGCCTTCAAGCTCTAGTCGCGAGCCCCGTGGGCACGACGGCAGGAGATGATCCGAGCGAGCATCATCCCGGTGGTGGCGTGCGCCTCGATGCCGGTGTCGGCTCACAACGGGATGGTGGCGGCCGCCTCGGCGACCAGGGGGTCGACGTCGCGGGGAAGCAGGACCGACGCTGCCTCAGCCGCCCGGGTCGCTTCTTCGAAACGGGCGAGGTAGCCATCGCGACTCCCGTAGAGCCGGCGCACCTTCTCGACCGGGAAGGACTCGTGGAACCCGACGAGCCGGGCGAAGACATCTGGCCTCTTCTGGATGGCACTGTTGTGGGCCAGCGGGACCTCGATCTGGGGCAGCCTGATGCCGCCGCGCGCGATGCCATTGGCGTCGCGGACGATCTCGGGCGGATCACCGTCGAATTCGATGCGAGGTTGAACCGGTGGAGGGGTGCCCTGGCACACCCACGCCTGCAGATGGTGGAGCGCGGCGTCGACCACTGGTGCGACGGAGACCTGATTGATGTCCTGCATGGTCTCGTCCAGAGGGATGGAAACGCCGAAGTCCCGTTCGAGTCGGGGCGAGGACGACTCCATGGCCTGCAGTGACACGTGCGACGCGCCGGCCACCTCCCAGTAGCGAAAGCGGTCGCTGTCGGGCTGGCGGACGTCGTAGCACGAAGTCGCCTCGCACTCGGTGTTCAGCACCATCACGGGGATCTCGAGATCGTCACGCAAGAGGTGCAACCCTTCGGGTATGCGGGGCTGGCTGGCATCGTCGGTCGCGTCCCGGACCGTCATGACCTCGTCGCCCACCTCGAGCGGGGTCCCTCCGCCGAAATACATGACGAGGAAGAAGGCGTCGAAGCGCCGGGTGATCGGCTGGACGGCGTTGAGGTAGGTCGCCAGTCGTGCCGCCGATTGCGAGGCGCCCTGGGCGAAGAGACGGCGCACCTCGAACCCGCCCATCGGGTCGAGGCCCTCACGCGGGCGGTCGGGCGCTACCAGGTCGGCCGCCTGTGTGAAGATGTCGAAGGAGTAATCGTCGCCCGGTATGGACAGCGACGAATAGCGCTCCGGGTCCCAGGCCCGGAGACCCTGGGGGTCGTCGCGCCGACCGTGCACGCCGACCCGCTGGGCCGACACGGCGGCATAGGCGTAGCCACCCTCGAACAACTCGGGGCTGTCGCCTCCCCCGAAGTTCTCGTAGCCGGCCGACACGTTGTTCCACAGCACGATCACGGTCCCGTTGAAGGAAGCGGGGTTCACGGGCCGCACCACCACCAGGCGGGTCTTGTATGGCGAGGTCTCCACCGGCTCGACCCGCCAGCGCCCGTCCCGATCGGTCTCGGTACCCGGCACCGTCCCGTACCGGACGGCGTCCCCTTCGAGGAAGTATTCCTCCTGCTGATAGCCCAGCGCGGGCAGGTCAACGGCCGGACCGCCGAACGCCCACCCCTTGCTGCCACCGGTCACCGGTCCGCTCGCCCGTCTCATCTTCCCCTCCCATCGGGACCGTCGCACGGCGCGCTCGATGCGGCGCCCGACGGATCTCTCACTTCGACACCGCTGCCGGCACGCCGACCATCTTGGATCACCTGTCGTGGGTGTGCTCGTCCGGGGTCACTCTCGACGACGCTGGTGCAGCCGGCCTCCACCTCCGCCCCACCTTATGGTGGCGAGGCCTATATCGCCTGTCGTTTCACTCTTCAGAGACAGAGGATCAAGGGACGATGCAGGGCGCGGGCGACCGCGGAGACGATCCCCGGCGCCCTATGGCGTTGGGGATGCTGGTCGCGCTCACGGTGGGTTGCGGGGGCCGGACGCGTCAGTGACCGGGCCTCGTGACGAGGAGCCCGGTCACTGGCAGTCCCGGAATCCCCACGTTCCGGGGGATCCGAACTTACCAATGGAACCCGGATTTTCGGTCGCGGGTGCCCGAGTGGCCGCATCGTGGTCGCGCCGACCACGCACGGCGCTTCAACCGTCCACGCGATGAGCTCCTCGCCCAGGGTTGATGCCCGGCCAGGGAGCTGACGGCATGTGGGCGGAGGCCGAGAGCGGACTCCCGGGGCCGATGTCCGCCCCACCTGGGGCGGGGCGGCCGCCCGCCGCGCCCTCGCGTGAGAAGCGAGTGTGTACCATTCGGTCCAAAATGTGTACCATTCGGTCCAAAGACCGTACCACCCGGTCCAAAAAGGGGGAGATGGCCATGAGCAGGCGCAGAGAACGGGTCGCGGGGAGCCCGGCCGGGGCACAGGCTCGGAGCGGTCGGCGCACGGCCGGGCGATCGACCATGACCAGTCCAAGGGCACGGTCGGCGGCGGTGGCCCTCGTCGTCGTGCTGGGCACCATGCTCGCCGCCAGCCCGACGCCCGCTGGGGCCTCGAGCCCGGCCGATCAGGGAGTGACGGCCAAGACCATCAGCGTCGGCGAACCGTACGTGAACTTTGTTGCGCTGAAGAGTCTCGGTGTCACCATCAACGACGGCAGCTTTCCCGATGCCTATAACGCCATCGCGGCCTACATGAACGCGCACGGTGGGGTGGACGGCCGCAAGATCGTCATGCACTACGTGGAGATGGACCCGGCCGTGGCGTCGCAGCAGGCTACGTCGTGTACCACGTTGACCGAGGACGACAAGATCTTCGTCGCCATAGCGCCGGTCTATCCAGACTGCTACCAGCAGGATCACGACACACCGGTCATCGCGGGATCGCTGCCGGGCGCCCTGCCCGCCGGGGTGGCGCCCGACTTCAGCCTGCTGACGCCGGCCTCGGCCTATGACCCGGTGCAATTCGCCGTCTTCGCCAAGCAGGGCGTCTTCAAGGGCAAGAAGGTCGGGCTCTTCGTCGGTCAGACGTCCGACGAACCTGAGCTCAAACTCGACGAGTCCGTCCTCAAGAAGCTGCACGTCGACGTGGTCGAGACCGGCATCGACAGCACGCCGCCCACCGACACCGTCGCCTCCGACCAGGAGATCGGGTCCATCGCCGAGCGTTTCCAGAGCGCCGGGGTGAACGAAGTCGTCGGCATCGGCGGTGCCGGCTCGACCTCGTGGCCCATTGCCCTCCAGGCCAACCAGAGCACGTACAAGCCCCCGTGGATCGCCACCAGCGAGTCGTCGCTGCTGTCCTACGTCGAATCGGCCAAGGGCGGCAACCCGTACCTGGACAACGTCCTGGCCTCGACATCGGTGCCCAGCCTCTACCAGTCGTGGCAGGACCCGGCCGTCCAAAAATGCGCCGCCATCGTCCACAAGGCCTACCCCTCGGACACCATCACGCCGCCGGTCAATCCCACCAGTCCCCAGGCGGCAGCCGACAGCACCGACACCACCTACGCCTCGGTGGTGGAGGCCTGCCAGTACCTGGCCATCTTCGCCAAGATCGCCGACGCGGCCGGGAAGAACCTGACCGTGGCCAGCTTCACCAAGGCGGGGTACGGGCTGAGGAGCGTCACCTTCCCGGGCTCCGGCGGGTCGGTCTCGTTCGGACCCAATCAGCCCTACGCCGTCGGGCCGGTGAACGAGGTCATCTACGACCCCAAGACCGACAGCCTCGTGCCCGGATCGGCCTCGACGACGAAGTGACCCCGGCCTGCTCCGGTGGCCGACCGCGTCGACGGTTGGCCGTGCGTCCGGCCGAGTGAGAGCTGGCGCATCATCGGCGGGACGATGCGATTCCGGATGGGGGAAGCGGTGGTTTTCAGAGGTGGTAGAGCAGAATGCCGGCCTCTTCCCGGCGCTGCAGTGCCCCGATAGCCCGCAGCCGCTCGAGATGGGCGAAGGTCTCGGCCTCGGCCATGGAGCCCCACGAGCGTGGGGCGAACAGCTCGTGCGACAGGTCGATGACGTTGGCCCAGCCCGCGGCGTCACAGATCTCGAGCAGGCGGGCCAGCCGTTCGTCGTGGTGACGCTTGATCTCCTCGGCGCGGCCCGGCAGGTCATGGAACGGGTGGCCGTGCGCCGGCAGGATCGTCGTGACGTGGGGCAGGTCGGATAGGCGATCGAGCGACTCGATGAACATGAGAAGCGGATCACCCGGGATCAGCCCGGAAATGTGTGGTGTGATGGTGGGCAACACTTGGTCGCCGGACAACAACACCCCGCCCTCCTCGTCGTAGAGGCAGAGATGGTCGTCGGTGTGCCCCGGGGTGAAGAGACCGAGCCAGTCGCGCCCGCCCAAGGTGATGTGGTCGCAATCAGCCACGCGGCGCGAGGGCCGGGGGGGCTTGAACCATTTCAACAGCTCGTCCCGGTGGGCCAGCATCTCGGCGCGCTGTTCGGGTGGTGGTCCGACGGTTGAGCCACCCCAAGGTGCGGGGCGCTCGATGCGGATGCTGGGGATCGGACTCTCGGTTGGATCGATGTCGTCGGCAGCCTCGAGCTCGCGATCGTCGATGTCGGCCGGATCGAAGAAGGTGCGGAAACGGTCGGAGGCCACGATGCCCGCACCGCTTTCCTGGGCGAGCAGTCCCGCCCCACCGAAATGGTCGGGGTGCGAGTGCGTGACAACGATGGTATGAACCCGTTCCAATCGGATGCCTGCCGCGTCCATGCGGCTCCGCAGTGCCTTCCAGGACTGCTCGCCGGGGAGTCCCGGATCCACCACGGCGAACCCCCGGTCGTCCTCGAGGGCGTACATGTTGACGTGGCCCAGGCCGGTGAAATTGATGGGCAGCTGCAGGCGCAGGATACCGGGAACGACCTCGACGACGTCCGGTGAGGCATCCAACTGCTCCTGTTTGAGGGGACGACCGGCCGGCGTCTCGATCGACTCGGATGTGATCACGAGGAGAACTTAGCTGGGCGCAGGCGACACACCGGCGGAATGGTGGTCCTCACGGGTCCTCACCACCGAAAAGACGGCCGACATTCGCCCCGTCTAGGAACGTCGGGAACGCTACGGCATTGCCTCCACTGGCGAAAGACGCGGATCCGGTTCGACCACGCCCTAGTGTGTCCACGGTCACTGAGGCCAAAGTCCATCACGGGCACGGGGGAGGTTCGCATGTCCAGCACGATTGACACCGATGCGGCAGATTCGCTCCGATCATTGGGACAGAAATGGTGGCTCCTGGCAGTCTTCGGCGTCATCACCTTCGCCTTCGGGGTGCTGCTCACGTTCAAGCCGGGGAAGTCCGTTCACACGATCGCCATCATCCTGGGTATCTGGCTGCTGATTTTGGGCGTCGTTCGATTGATCCAGGCGATCGGGGCCAAAGGCGAGCGTATCGGACTCCTGATCGTCGGCCTCTTGGCGATCCTTGTGGCCATCCTCCTCCTGCATCACACGACCACGACCGTGGCCGTCCTGGGATTCATCATCGGCATCTTCTGGACGATCGGCGGTGTGGCACAACTGCTGCACGGGTTCAGTGCGAACGACGGCAAGGTCAGCTGGCCCGTCGTCGCCTTGGGTGTGATCGCCACCATCATCGGCATCCTTTGCCTCGTCTACCCATCGCTCTCGTTGTCGATCATCTGTGTCATCACCGGGCTCGGCCTGATCGTCTATGGCATTGTCGAAGTGCTGGCGAGTACCGAAATCCGTCGACTCAAGGCAAGCTGAGCACGGAGAACAAATCGCGGTTGATCAGGTTCATGGCTCCATCGCCGGCACCCGGGTGGCGTCAGTCCTGGTCTCACTGGTCAGAGTTGCGGCATCTCGAGCCGACTGCTCGACTCACGAGCTCGCCTGCGAGCCGGCCCAGCCGGCGTCACTGATCTGTCGGTCGGGGCGCGATAAGAAACACCTCGGAGAGCAGGTCGTCGGCCGCATGCGGGTCAACCCGGACTCGCAAGGTACCGGCGGACCGCACTGCTGTGCCGGTCGAAGATCGGTGCGAATTGCTGCGGGTCCGCAAAAAGAGACCCTTCGTCATTCCACACTCACCCGATTACACCTCTATGTGCCCAAGGACCAGATTGGCAGCCGAATGGTCGAAAACACAGCCGAGCATTCCCGGGACGCGGGGACGGAAGAACTCCGTTGCCCAACGTGCGCTCTCGACGGGCTCAGGGTGATCCGGAGTGGAAGCCATGGTCTCGACGCTAGAACCGATGACCCCTGTGGATCGTCACATCTGGTTCGGCTTGTAGCCTGATCAGGCGAGTCCTTGACACGAGGAAGGAAGTTGGATGCCCGCTTGCTCGCGCTGCCTGGTTGAGGTGCCCCCGGGGACTGCACTTTGCCCCAAGTGCGGCGCCGCCATTCGGCCGCATGTCGTGCCTCGTCCGGCGCCCAAGCCGACCAGGAAGTCACGGCAACGCCTGAACGCCCTGCAGGCGAGGGATCGGGTGGCCGGCCCCGCCACCTTGGCCCTCCTGGTCTCCTTCTGGTTGCCCTGGTACAGCATCGGTCCCATCTCCGTTGATGGGCTCAGTGTCCACGGTTGGCTCTTCATCGCGGTGTTGGATTCGATCGTGCTGGTCCTCTACGTCCTGATCACTGCATTCGACGTCGGCGACCTCGCGGACCTGGGCCGTATCTCCAAGGATCAGCTGCTGGTTCTCATCACCGGGATCAATGTTGTGCTCGTGGCGCTGGGCTTCCTGCTCAAGCCAGCCGGATTCAGTTGGTCGTGGGGCGCCTTCCTCGCGCTCACCGCCGCCATCGTGGCTTTTCTGCCCTTTGGCGTTCCTCTCATCCAGGCCCAGCGCAGGCACTGAATCCGCGCCCGCCGGGTTTAGCCGACTGCGATCAGGATGTGCGGGTTGTCGGCGGGTTCAACCACCCGAGCACCGCGTCCAGCTCGGCGTTGGGCAGGGCGACGCATCCCTCTTTGTAGCCGACGGTCATGTCGTCATGGAGGAAGATTCCAGCGCCATCGTCGGGAGGGTTGGGCAACAGGATGTCGATGAAGTG
Source organism: Acidimicrobiales bacterium (assembly GCA_052148295.1). Taxonomy (GTDB): domain Bacteria; phylum Actinomycetota; class Acidimicrobiia; order Acidimicrobiales; family RAAP-2; genus Bog-473. Next base: position 34,250 of record JBKQIP010000140.1, on the reverse strand, counting down.
CTGGTGCTGGCAGAGGTCTTCGGCAGTGGTGCCGACATGGAACTGCTCGTAGCCGAAATCGCCAGCAACAACCCCGGATATGTCCGCCTTCAAGCAGCAAGGTGGAAGGTTCCTGAGTTGGCACGGTTGGAACGACGAATCCATTCCGGTCAGACCACGACGCGGTTCACTGGTAGACGGCCCGACGCACCCGGTTACATCGAGCCTCCGGTTGATTGACGCCATCTGCACGAGCAGCTCTCTTTTCCTGATCGGGGTGCCGCGCCGAGCGGTCGGATTGCCCCGGACCCGTCGATGGAGAGGCGAGCGGCGGACGGTCGTTCTGCGGAAAGGCCTTGCCGAAGGCCTTCGCCAGCCGAAGCACCTTGGCGTCGGCTCCTGGCAAGCCGATGATCCGCAGCCCTACACTCGGGCTCTCGGTATCAGGCCCTCGCTGCTCGTGGGACGGTCGAGCCTCGTGCGATGAGCTCGGGTAGATACAGCACGTGCCGGTGCTTGTGGTTGCCGTCACTGACTTCCTCAAGAAGGAGCTCGGCACTCGTCTTGCCCAGCAGGTACCTCGGCTGAGCGACGGACGTGAGTGGGACGGCGGCTGCGCCAGCGAGCTCGATGTCGTCGTAGCCGACGATGGCGAACTCGCCGGGAACGCTTACTCCGTGCAAGGTGAGGCATTGCATCAAGCCAAACGCGAGAAGGTCATTTGCGCAGAAGACACCGGTCGGGCGGTTCCGCCGGGTCAAGCCGAGCAGCCGCTCGCCGGCACGTCGACCCTCGCGGATCGTTGGGGCAGCAGTCTCGATGTACAGCAGTGCGTCGGCATCGAGGCCAGCCTTTGCAACAGATCTCTGCGCGCCGTAGCGGCGGTCTGCCAGCTGAGGAACGCCCGTTGGCCCGCCGACGAAGGCCAGCCGACAGTGACCCTGCTCCAGCAGGTGATCGATCGCCATTTCGCCGCCGGCGACATCATCCACCCCAACGGTGCACCAGTCGTCAGAGTCGTCCGGAGCGCGGTCCACCAGGACGACCGGTACTCCGAGATGACGGAGCGTGCGTAGGCGGTGGTTGGCGTAGTCCAAGGCAGTGATCAGGACGCCGGCCACGCGCAGTTCCGTCAGGCGTTCGAGATATTCGTCCTCGCGGACCGCGCTCTGATCCGAATTGCAGATGAACAGTGACAGGCCCTCCTCGCGGCTGACCTCCTCGATACCCCTGGCCACGTCGGTGAAGAACGGATTCGAGGCGTCGAGAACGACGTAGGCGATCGTCCGGCTCTGGCCCCTGAGTTGCCGGGCCGAAGCGTTGGGGACGAACCCGAGCTCGCGGATGGTCGCTTCGACCCTGGCTCTGGTCTCTGGTCTGACAGCTGTAGGGCGGTTGAGGACATTGGAGACCGTTCCCACTGAGACGCCTGCACGCGCCGCCACGTCTTTGATGTTCACGTCTGGCATCGCCGCTCCTTCACCCGTCATATCCCCTTGCTGGATGTGGCGTCATACTGTGACCGCGATCCATGGGCGGCGAGGGACCGCCGTAATTCGTCCAGATCGTCGGGGACAGCTCCGAGCGCGCGAGCCTGCACGAGCGCGTTCCCCAATGCCGTCGCCTCGGCGGGTCCCGCCACCACGGCTCGCCTGCAGCGATCCGCGGTGAGCTGACACAGCAGTGCGTTCTGGGATCCACCGCCGACGACATGGATTGCCTCGATCTCGGCGCCTGAGAGTGTGGCGACCTGATCCACTGCTGCTGCGTACGACGCGGCCAGCGATTCCAAGATGCAGCGGACAATGGCCGGGGGCGTGGCCTCGACCGAGGTACCGGATGCGGCGAGAGCGTCATGGATCCGCCTCGGCATATCGCCCGGTGCCATGAACGAGGGATCATCGACATCGATGAGCGGGCCACCTCCCGGGAGCCGGCCGGCCTCGTGGAGCAGCGTCACCAGATCGACCGGAACTCCTTCACCGACCCAGTGGCGGAGCGACTCCTGAAGCAACCACAGGCCTCCGACGTTGCGCAGAAATCGGACGCGATCGTCGACGCCGCGCTCGTTGGTGAAGTTGGCCGCCATCGCCACCTCTGAGAGGATCGGTCGGTCGAGTTCGGTTCCGACCAGCGACCAGGTGCCGCTCGAGATGTACACGAATGGCCGCTCTGCCGCTGGTACCGCCACCACTGCCGATGCCGTGTCGTGCGACCCGACGGTGGTGACGACGACGGAGGTCCGAAGGCCGGTCCTGCGACGAACTGGCTCGGTGAGGCACCCGAGCTGCTCGCCGGGTCTCCGCAGATGGGGCAGCCTCTCGGCACCGACGCCGACCGCCGCCAGGACCTGGGCTGACCAATCACCCGTCCGCGCGTCCAAGAGACCGGTCGTCGAAGCGTTCGTGATCTCCGTTCCCAGAACGCCGGTGAGCCAGTAGCCCAGGAGATCGGGCAACAGCACGACGTGGGCCGCCTCGACCCATTCTGGGTCGCCCTGCTCGGCGGCCAATTGGTAGAGCGTCGTAAATGGGAGGAACTGCAGCCCGTTGATGGCATAGAGCTCGGCGTGGCCGATGGTGGCGTGGACGCGGTCGATGACCTGGCGCGTGCGGTCGTCACGATACGAGACCGGATCGGCTAGGAGGTTGCCCTCCCGGTCGAGCAGCCCGTAGTCGACGCCCCAGGTGTCGACGCCGATCGACTCCACCTGGGGGAACTCCTGCCCCAGAACTCGCAACCCCAAGAGGATCTCGTCGAAGATGGTTTCGATGTCCCAGCGCAACCGGCCCCGACGGTGCACGGGTGCGTTCGAGAAGCGGTGTATGGTCCGCAGGGTGATCTCGCCGGCCTCCGCCAGGCCGGCCATGACCCGTCCGCCCGAGGCGCCGACGTCCACGGCGCCGAAGACCCTGACGGTCATTCGGTCTTACCGGAGGAACGCGGCGGCGACGCCACCGTCGACCGGGACGATGGTGCCGGTGGTGTGCCCGAACCGGGCGGACGTCAAGGCCACCGCGACGTCAGCAACATGTTCGGGCAGTACCTCACGCTTGAGCAGGGTGCGGCTGGCATAGAACGATCCGAGCTCCTCCTCGGGCACCCCGTACACCGCAGCGCGGTCGGCGCCCCAGCCTCCGGCGAAGATGCCGCTGCCCTGCACGACGCCGTCGGGATTGATGCCGTTCACCCGGATGCCGTGGGTCCCCAACTCGGCCGCCAGGAGCCGGACCTGATGGGCCTGGTCGGCCTTGGCCGCGCTGTACGCGACATTGTTGGGGCCGGCGAAGACGGCGTTCTTCGAGCAGATATAGACGATGTCCCCCCCCAGGTCCTGGTCGATCATCGAGCGGGCAACGGCCTTGGACATGAAGAAGCTGCCCTTGGCCATGACGTCGTGCTGCAGGTCCCAATCCGCCTCGGTCGTTTCCAGCAGGGGCTTGGAAACCGAAAGGCCGGCGCAGTTGACCAGGAGATCGATGCCGCCGAAACCGAGGAGCGCAGCCTCGACGGCCGACGCGACGTCCGACTCCGAGGAGACGTCCACCGCCACCCCGAGGGCGGCGTCATTGCCCCCGATATCCGCAGCGGCGAGTCGCGCCTTCTCGCCATCGAGGTCGGCCACGACGACACACGCACCCCTCGCGGCGAGGGCGAGGGCGATGGCCCTTCCGATGCCGCTGGCCGCGCCGGTGACCAGGGCCACCCGGCCGTCGTGCGAGCGCGCGGGTGGCAGGCGTCTCAGCTTTGCCTCCTCGAGCCCCCAGTACTCAACCCGAAATTTCTCGCTCTCGTCGATCGGCTCGTAGGTCGAGATCGTCTCCGCCCCCCGCATCACGTTGATGGCGTTGAGGTAGAACTCGGCCGAGACGCGAGCGGTCTGCTTGTCCCTTCCGAAGGCGAACAACCCGACGGCCGGGACGAGGATGATCGCCGGGTCGGAGCCGCGCATGGCAGGGGTGGCCTCGTCGGCGTGCCGGCGGTAGTACGCCTCGTACTGGGCGCGGTAGTCCAGGTGCAGCGAGTGCAGTCGCTGTACGTAGGCATCCAGGCTCGACGTGGGGGGCACGTCGAGTACCAGCGGCCGGACCTTTGTGCGCAAGAAATGGTCCGGGCACGAGGTCCCCAGCCCAGCCAGTCTCGCCAGTTTCTCGCCGGCCAGGAATTCCAGGACGACCTCGTCGTCGCAGAAGTGCCCGATCACCGGTTGGTCCGAAGATGCCACCGCCCGCAGGTGTGGTGCCAGGGCGGCGGCGAGCCGCCGCCGTTGCACCGGGGCGAGGGGTCTCCGGCCCGGCGCCGCCGGTCCGAATGGCTCCGCCACCCCCTGGCGGTCGATGTAGGCCTGCGCTTGCTGGATGATCCAGAGGGAGTTGGCCTCGGCATCGTCGCTGGAGTCGCCCCACGCCGTGATCCCGTGACCACCGAGGATGACGCCCACAGCGGCCGGGTTCTGCCGCTTGAGGTCGGCGACGTCGAGCCCGAGCTGGAAGCCGGGGCGTCGCCATGGGACCCAGAGGACCTTGTCGCCGTAGATGGTCTTCGTGAGCTGCTCGCCGTCTTGTGAGGTGGCGATGGCGATGGCGCTATCGGGGTGGAGATGGTCGACATGCACGGCCTCGACCAAGGCGTGCATGGCGGTGTCGATGGAGGGTACGGCTCCGCCCCGCCCGTGGAGGCAGTACTCCATCGCTCCGACCATCTCGTCCTCGTGCTCCGGACCTTTGTACACATCCCGCAACGAACGGAGACGATCCAGCCGGAGCACGGCCAGGCCGCTCTCGGTGAGCGTTGCCAGGTCTCCGCCGGAGCCCTTGACCCACAGGAGCTCGACGTCGTGACCGCTGGCGGGGTCCGTCTCGACCCCCTTGGCCGAGGCGTTCCCACCGGCGTAGTTGGTGTTCCTGCGGTCGGCGCCCAGTCGGTGCGAACGGGCCAGGAGCTCGTCGACGGTGCGGTTCACCTCACGCTCCCCAGCTGAGCTGTGCTCCCCCGACGCGGTCCGCCACGATCCGTTCGGCATACCCGCTCTCGCGATAGGCACCCAAGGGATCGGCGGGCAGCCCTCGGGCAGAGCGCCATTCGGCCAGTGCGGGACGGACATCGGTGTAGAAGGCGTCCATGAACACCGTGTTTGCCCCGAGGACGTCGCCGTCGCGCTGGGCCGCGGCCAGAGCGGGGCGATCCACCAGGAGAGCCCGGGCCAGCATCTCCTGGACGTTCAGCACCGATCGAATCTGACCAGGGATCTTCTCTTCAATGTTGTGGCACTGGTCGAGCATGAAGACGACCCCGCTCGACTCGTCCAGACCGCCTCCCCGAACCACCTCGTGGAGGATCCGGAAGAGCTGGAAGGGATCAGCGGCTCCGACGATGAGATCGTCGTCGGCGTAGAAGCGGGAGTTGAAGTCGAACGAACCGAGACGCCCCAATCGCAGGAGCTGTGCCACGATGAACTCGATATTCGTCCCCGGCGCGTGGTGCCCGGTGTCCAAGCAGACGACCGCACGGTCGCCCAGTCCCAGGCACTGCACGTACGACGTGCCCCAGTCCGGAACGTCGGTCGCGTAGAACGCCGGCTCGAACAGCTTGTACTCCAGCACCAGGCGTTGGTGCGCGCCGAGCCGGTGGTAGACCTCTCGAAGCGACTCGGCCAGTCTCTCCTGGCGGTCCACGAAGTCCCCCTGGCCCGGGTAGTTCGTCCCGTCCGGAAGCCAGATCTTCAGGTCACGGCTCCCGACCTCGTTCATGATGTCGATGCATTCGTGCATATGGGTGATCGCCTTGGCCCTGATCCGGTCGTCCACATTGGTCAGGCTGCCCAGCTTGTAGTCGTCGTCCTGGAACGTGTTGGTGTTGATCGTCCCGATCCGCATTCCGAGGTCGACCGCGAGGCGGTTGAGCTTGTCGAAGTCGTCCACGCGGTCCCAGGGAATGTGAAGGGCCACCGACGGCGCGCACCCGGTGACCCTGTGCACCTCGGCCGCGTCCGCGATCTTCTCCTCGGGCTTCCTGGGTGTCCCGGGATGAGAGAACACCTTGAAACGGGTGCCGGAATTTCCGAAGGCCCACGAGGGCAACTCGATGTCCAGGCGGGTCAAGCGGTCCAGCGCCTCGTCGGGTTCGATCATGGTGCTCCTGCTCACAGTCTCAGGTCCCGCGTCTACGGGCAGCACCAGCCTAAACAGGATTGGAACGTTTCACAAGACCTCCTCAATAGCCCTTCTTGGTAGGCTATTGATGAGGGGATTATTGAAATTATACCGATTCAGAATTTTTCCGAATGGTCGTCCACCTCGAGCAGCGGACCGAGAAAGGTGAGGGATGAAGAGCAACGTGGGCTCGGCGTATAGGAGGTGGCGGCTCGATGCCGACGTCCGGGCGAGCCGGCGCATCCGCTCCGTCGAGGATGCCCGGAACCTCGCCCATCGACGCGTACCAGCCCCCGTCGAGAATTACGTCGAGGGCGGTGCGGGCGTTGAGTGCTCGCTCTCGGCGAACCGGTCGGCCGTCCGGACAGCGCAATTCCTCCCGCGCTTGGGTGTGACCACGGCAAGCCCGCCGGATCTGACGACGAGCGTGCTCGGCACGGAGGTGTCCATGCCGGTGCTTCTGAGCCCGGTCGGCTTCACCCGCATGATGCACACAAAGGGGGATGTGGCCGGCGCCGCCGCCGCCGGAGCCGCCGGCACGATCTTCACGCTCAGCTCCATGTCCGGACACAGCATGGAGGAGGTCCGTTCCGCCGCAACCATGCCGGTCTGGTTCCAGCTGTACTTCTTAGGGGGCCGGCAGGGGGCCGAGCAGCTGGTGGCTCGAGCTCGTCAGCAGAAGTTTGCGGCCATCGTCGTGACGATGGACACCCAGGTCCCCGGTGACCGCCGTCGTGAGAGCCGCTACGGGCTGTCGCCTCCACTCCGGCTTGACCGCCGGACCGTCACGAGGATGGCACCGTTCGTCGCCTTGCGCCCCGGGTGGTTGCTCGATCATGCGCTCGATGGTTTCAAGCTCGATCTCGAGATGGCCGACGGCCTGGAGCAGGACGGCACCGCGATGTCGACGAACGAGGCGCTGCTGCGGTGGATCGGTGCACCGCCGACGTGGGATGACATTGCCTGGATTCGAGAGGAGTTCGGGGGGCCGGTGGTCGTGAAAGGGGTCTTGACCGCCGACGACGCCCGGCGTGCTGAGGCATCCGGTGCCTCGGCAGTCGTGGTCTCCAACCATGGCGGCCGCCAGCTCGATGGAGTCGCTGCCACGTTCGCCGTCCTCCCGGAGATCGTTGGCGCCGTGGGCGCGGCCACCGAAGTCTTCGTCGACGGAGGCATTCGCAGTGGCGCCGACGCGGTGAAGGCGGTTGCACTGGGAGCCCGGGCGGCCATGGTCGGAAGAGCCTGGGCCTATGGGCTGTGTGCAGCGGGCCAACCAGGTGTTGCCCGGGTGTTGTCTCTTCTGCGTGAGGACTTCGACCGGACGATGCGCCTCATCGGCGTCGCGGAGGTGGCCGACATCGACCCCTCGGTGATCAGCCGCCCGCGCCAGTGGCCGCCGCTCGGGGAATGACGTGGGAAGGGATTCTCTCCGTCATCGCGAGCGAGATCGGGGCGCCGACGTTCGGCGAACTGGCGATCCGCCGTACCCACGGGTGCTCACTTCGATCGAGCCCCTGAACTCATCGAGAAGGGCATCCTCGCGTCTCGCTCAGTGTGACGAGCAAGTCCGACAACGCACAGCCGCCGGTCCGAGGGCCGGAGGCTGCTTGTGCAGGGTGGCGGACGAGTGGTGCACTCATCGCCACCTCACGAACTGTAATGCCCAGCAAAGTCAGTGCAGACCTCATCGGCTGTATCAGCCGGAGATACCATCGAAGGATCGATCGACAGAGTGCATATCGCAGTCGCGCCGAGAGGTGCGGAACAGAGCAACAAAAGTTCGGGCTGCCCACGTCGCGTCTCCTCCGTGGCGAGCGCGGTCATCTCACTGGGTCTGGCGGACCTTCTCTCAGGCGCGCCCGCCCAAGCCGCGTCACCGAACGTCTCGACGCTTCTGGTGCGAGCAGGGGAGATGCCCGGATTGTCCATTGCTGGTTCGCCCGCATCGGCCAGTAACGTCACGAGGTTCGTCCATAGCGTCTACGGGGAAACTGGGAACCAAGCCAAGCTTGAAATCATGACCCTGGAGTCAGAAGGATTTCAAGCCGGCGCAGTTGAGTCGCTCAAGGGTTCTGGGAGTCGAGAGGGCGTGTCGACCGTGATCGTGTTCGGCACCCCGTCCGATGCCAACCAGCAACTCGCAAATGAGAATCGGCAATCCCAAGCTCACCAGGCAAAGGGCTCAATCATTCACTCGCTTACAACGGGGATCCCGGGAGCTGAAGCCTTCATGGCCATCATCTCAGATGCCGGAGCGGCATCGAATGTGTTCTTTACCAACGGTCGCTGCACCTGCCTTGTTGGTGATTCATTTCCGGGTCCCCACGCTGAGACAATCTCGGCTGTGGTGGCCGCGGCCAAAAGCATTGATCGTCGCGTGAGCGGAGCCTGCAACAAGGCGCGCGTATCCGAATGAGGTAACAGCTGGGCCGCCGACGGTGCTTCAGAGAAGTCCCAGCTCAGCGGCGCGATCGGATATTCGGATAGTACGGGCCGTTCCTGATGTTGCCCGCCGGCGTTCGGCCAGCAGATTCATCCCAGTGCCTCTTGCGGCACCTTGAAATGGTCTTCATAGCGCTGGGTTCGGCGCCGCACCTCGCCCACGTCCAAGCCAGTGGCCGAGAAGGTGTAGTGGTGGATACCGTACTTGTCCGCCGGGTTGTCGCCATAGAACACGCGCATGGCATCCTCCGCGGCGGAGTCGAGAGTCATCCCCATCTGCTCGTACACGTGGGCAATCGAGTCCCACGGGTCGCGCATGAGCGCGCTGAACTGCAGATCAATCGCACGCCCCGCCGGAACGGTGCCGTCCTCGCGGGCGGTTACCGATCGGTCATTGCCCTCCACAAGGTAGTCGACCCATTCCGTCGCCAGGTCAGGGATGGAAGTGTGTTCGCGGGCCATGTGCTGTAAATGCGCCGTCAGGGAGGCAGTCGAGGCAAGCACCTTGAGGGGATCGCGATGAGTCTGAACGATCGTGGCATCGGGATACTGGGCGAATGCTGCGCCAAGACACCACTGGTGGGCCGGAGACTTGAGGAGCCACCGTTCGCTCGCATGACGCCATTGAAGGAGTTGCAAAAACTTGAGATGGTATCGATAGGCGGGGGCCATGTCGGCCTCCCACACCAGCCAGCGGCTGTAGCTCGGCACATGGAAGGCAGTCGAAAACAACAGGCTCCGGAAGTCCCCGGCCGTGATGGCCACGCACTCTTGGCCCCGCAGTGGCCCAGACGGGTGGATCGATTGGAAGCCTGGGTTCAAGGTCTCGGACATGGCTTGCGCGATGGCGGCGTCCCCTATACGAGGATCGGTGTGGTACGTGGCGGTCTCCGGTGGTGGATGCGGCTGCGCCACTTCCCACGTGAGCGGTACGCGGAACCTTGGGTCTTGGGCCAACAGATCGAAGAGTATCGTCGTACCGGTTCGCGGCTGGCCGATGACCAACACTGGTTCAGAGACCATCGTTGTGCCGATCTCCGGGTGCCGGTGGTGCCAATCTATGACCCAAAGCCGGCTCTTGAGGAAATCTGTGATCATGGCGGCAGCCACCCCCTGGCCGACTTCGCTCAGATCACCTTCGGCATGAAGTGAGTGGATTAGGCGATCCAATCCCTCTTCCCAGGAGTCCTCGCCAAAGTCCGATAAGCCAGTCTCATCCGTTGCACGAACAAGCAGCAAAGGCTTGCTCAGCTGAGAGTCGGTCATCATTGCGCTCACCCCCCAACAAAGTATCCTCACCCCAGAGCACCGCATTCTTGTTGATGCGGACCCAATTTGGCACGAACGACGGACGGACTGTGAAATGAACCAGGCTCCCAAGACCACCGCGGCGTTCGATGAGCTGATCGCCCTCCTCCAGCTCATTCGGGACGGTTACGTCCTCAACGACGAGCGATTCACTGACCCCCTGGACGTCGTTGAGGGCTACCGGTATGTGGGACAGCTGCTCTCGGCGGCGTCCGAACTCTTCTTTGAGGCCGACCCCGAACACCCCAGGTTGGCGTCGATTGTTTCGCCCGCTCGCAAACTCCAAGGTGATAATCCCGACGCCATCTACCATTACGCCCGAATCTCGGGTTCGCGCTCGTACAGGATCTTCGGTCGCGTCGACACTGAGTGCTATACGTCGTTCACCATCCACGGGAGAGCTCCAGACGGGGCGTTGGCCGGGCCGCTTCTCGGTGACGTCAATGATCGGCAGTTTCAGGTCGACCAGGATGGTTCGTACTCTTTGACGCTCAGCGCTGCTGAACAGCCTGGGAATTGGTTGCGCCTTGACCCTGATGCCTACTGCGTCGTCGTGCGCAGCTATTTCCAGTTGGGCACGTCCGCCCAGAACGACATGGATGTATCGGTGCGGATCGAAATCGAGACGATTGAAGACCTCGATCCGCCACCGCCGCTGAGCGACGAGGTGTTCTCGGAACGGATGCGAGAGGGTATTGACTTCCTACGCCAAACAACGCTCGGACAGTCGCTGCCCAATGCCCCCTCACCCGCCCCCTTCGTCTCCCAGGAACCAAACGTGCTCCCTGTGCCGTTCAGCTTTCGGGATTCCGGTCTGCCGGTACCGGGTGCCGCCGACATCTTCTACGCCATGGGGCGATGGCGGCTCGACCCCGAAGAGGCACTCGTGATGACCGGGACCCTCCCGTCATGTCCCTTCGCCAATGTCATGCTGTGGAATCGACACATGCAGACGCTGGAGTATCGCTCTCGGCGATCGTCCCTCAACCAGTCCCAGATTCAGCTGGAACCCGACGGAAGCTATCGGATTGTGATCGCCCATAAGGACCCCGGTGCACCGAATTGGCTGGATTGCGAAGGTCACCACTCGGGAACTATCTTTTGGCGCTACCTGCTCCCAGAGAGCGACCCGACGCGCACGGCGTGTGAGGTGCTGCCAATCGGTGAAGCGGCCGATCACTGAAGAAGGCTCCGAGCAAGATGGCCCCTTCACGGAGGGCGACGGCGGCCAAGAAGGGAACCGCTACCAAGACCGCCGCGACTGGCAAGAAGGCGGTGGTGAGGAAGGCTCACGCCAAGAAGGTGCCGAAGAAGACCATTGGCGCCAAGAACAGTGACAAGTCGCGACATCGAGCCAACTGAGGAACCCGATCCCGAAGGGGCGAACTGGTTTCAGTGGTACTAGTACCAGAGAGCCCCTTCAAGGTGACCACCTTGGCATGCCCTCCTGACGCGTCAGACTTGAGGTAGCCCATCGATCGGAGGAGGGTGTGCTGGGAGCAGTCTGGTTCGCGTTCCGCGCCGAGTTGCGTCGTCGTTGGCAATCATGGCTGGCCATCGTCCTCCTCATCAGTGCCGTCGGTGGATTCGTGCTGGCCGCCACCGCCGCGGGCTCCCGCACGGACAGCGCCTACCCCCAGTTCGTCAGCACGTACGGCTACGACGCCACGGTGTACTCCACCAGGCCCTTGCCCCAGCTGGAGAAGTTCTCCACCGTCTCTTCGGCCACCGCGCTCGTCAGCCCGTCCAATGGTCAGCCCACGTGCGCCTGTGCCCACCGGATCAACATCGCCAGTTCGAACTTTTCGGTGTTCGTCGAGCCCGCCGCGGGCAAGCAGCTGTGGAAACTGGTGTCTGGCCACGTGCCGGATCCTTCGGCTCCCGACCAGGTGTTGGCGTCCTATTCGCTCCAACAAGACGATGGAGTACACGTGGGTACGGTGATCCATTTGCCCTTCTACGCACCGTCGCAGGCCGCGGCCGCCAATAGCGTCGTCGGTGCCCCACCCACACCACGGGGTCCGACGGTCTCCCTCCGCGTGGTGGGCATCGCGGCGACCGAGTTCGACTTCCCGTCGGGGGAGACCCCCTCCTACGAACTCTTCGCCACCCCTGCCTTTGCCCGTGTGGTGATCCCCCATACGGCCACCGGCGTCGAGTACGCCGTGCGTTTGCGCCGCGGTGCATCCGATCTCGCCCGCTTCGACGCAGACGTCAACGCGCTCGGCAGATACGGGGTCGAGGGTGTGGGGAACAACAATGGGCTGGCCGAATCGGTCCAGGCGTCGATCTATCCCCAGGCGGTCGGGTGGTGGATTCTCGCCGTCTTGGCCGCTCTGGTTGGATTGGCGGTTATCGGTCAGGCACTGGCCCGCCAGTCCGCCGTTGAGAGCGAGGACTCTCCCACATTTGTGGCCCTCGGCGCGGACCGACGCCAGCTGGTCCTGCTGATGATGCTGCGGACTCTGGCGGTCGGAGCCATGGGCGCGATCGGTGCCGTGGTGCTGGCCACGGCGCTGTCCCCCGTAGCTCCGGTGGGTGAGGCGCGCCTGGCTGAGACGTCCTCCGGCGTGTCCTTCGACACAGAAGTCCTGGTCCTCGGAGCATTGGCCACGGTTCTTGTTGTGCTGGCCCTCGGCCTCTGGCCCGCCGTTCGTGCGGCACACACCGTGCGCTCCGATGACCGCGACCGGCCCATTCACTCTTCGCCGGTAGTGACTCGGATTGCCGCCGTGGGCGCACCGCCCAGTGTGGTGATTGGAGTCCGCAATGCGCTGCAGCGAAAAGCGGGCGGGTCCGATGTCCCGGTGGGGACCGCCCTGCTCGGCACGGTGTTGGCGGTCGTTGCTCTATGCGGGACCGTGGTGTTCGGGGCCAGCCTCTCGCACCTCACCACAACGCCTCCGCTCTACGGCGATGGGTATCAGCTCAGCTTCGATGTCATACCGGGACTCCCTGATCCTGGCCTGCTCACCAGCATCGAGCAGGACCAGTACGTCACAAGGATCACCCGCGGCCTGGCCAGTCAGATCTCCATCGACAAGACCACCGTCGGGGCCGTGGCGATAGAGGATCTGCGTGGTCCACCCGTGCTGTTGACGGCCCAGGGACACCTGCCCCGAGGCGTCGGTCAAATTGGACTCGGCGCGGCAACCATGCGCCAAGTCGGTGCCCACGTTGGTTCGGTCGTCAGCGTCACGCTGACCACACCTTCGGGGGGTAAACGCACCGATCCGTTCCGAGTGGTATCCCAGGTCCCCCTGCCCGTTCTCGACGGATATGTAGGCCTCGGCAACGGCGCGGTGCTTTCGATCCCCGGCTACCTGGCTGCGGTGTGTCCTTCGGGCGCCGGGGGCGAGGGTTGCCGGCAGTCGGTCGAAGGGTCCAGCATCGGTGCCCTCCTCACCACGATGGTTTCGGGTCCCCGCGGTCAGGCGGCGGTGACTCATTTTCTTGACGCTGACCAGTCGGTCGCCGTGCTTCCGATCATCCCGACGTCATTGGTCAACTTCGGCGAAGCGATCAACTTCCCCCTCATGTTCGGCTGCATCGTGGCGATCTTCGGTGCGGCCACGGTGGCCCACATGCTGTCGGTGAGCGTGTCGCGCCGACGCAGGGAGATCGGGCTGTTGAAGGTGTTGGGCTTCGTGAATGGCCAGGTGGTCTCGGCGGTCGGTTGGCAGGCCACGACGGTCGCCCTGTTCGGGATCGTCATTGGGCTCCCCTTGGGGGTGATCGCCGGAAGGGCCGCTTGGAAGCTGTTCGCCAACCATCTGGGGGTGATCGCTGTCTCGGTGGTACCGGTCTGGGTCCTCGGAGCATTGGCACTCGGTGTGCTGGTGGTCGCCAACCTGCTCGCCGTCGGACCGGCCTTGGCGGCAAAGGGCACCAAGCCGGGAAGACTCCTGCGTGCGCCGTAGTTGGCTCGCATGTGGGGGTGGCCGCGACTGGCGTGCTCTTGGTCGAAGCGGTCACAACTCGGGCTCCCCCCAAGTTGCCCGTCTTCGGGGTGCGGGACTGACGGGTCGAGCGGGGAGTCCCCCAACCAGTCCGGAGCCTGCGGGTGACGCCCGGCCCGACCGCGATTGCACCACGTAGGACCGCGTCGACCAGCACGTCTCCTGGACGGTGGCGGTGGCGGTGACCAACACCGCCACACTCGGCGGTCTGGGCGCCCCACACCCGTGGATGGTCTGGTAAGCACCCGACTTCAGGCGGATCGGAATGTACTCCACCGTTCGGGCTCATAGGTAGGTGGCACCCTCATCGGCGCGTCTGGCCACGCAATATGAGACGCTCGAAGGCGCGTGGCTCCAATCGCCAGCCATGCAGCACCGATGCAGATCGCGGGCTGTCGATGTTTCTCAGAAGTAGCGTGACGTCGCGGCAGGGTCCTTCCGGTCTTCACCGCCCGCATTGCGGCGGCCATGACGGCATCGCCCCTGATGGAACTTGGATGGGCCGAGAGGAAGGGGTCGAGGATGACGCGTCTAAGGATGTTGTTTGGCCCGGTCGCCATCGGACTTCTGCTCTCCGCCGTGGAGCTACTCGCGGCGGGGATGCCGGCGGCTGATGCGTCCGGTTCGACGTCAGTGGCGACGACGACCATGACCTTGGTCGACACCTCCCGGACGACGCCGCCGTGGGACGGCATGCCGGCCAAGCCCTCCCGAACGTTGGTGACGACCATCTGGTACCCGGTTCGGGGCTCAGGGTCCGCCGGTGCGTCGGGCAGCGGTCCGTACCCCCTGATCGTCTTTGCCCATGGTCTCGGAGGCTCCCCCCAGGACTACCAGCGGCTGCTCACGGCCTGGGCGGCGGCGGGGTACGTGGTGGCCGCGCCGTTGTTCCCGCTGTCGAGCAGTGAGACGCCGGGCGGCCCCGATGCCGGGGACATCGCGAACCAGCCTGGTGACATGAGCTTCGTCATCGATCAGGTGCTCAAGGCTTCGGCCGCCTCGAGCGGGCCGCTGTCGGGCCTCGTCGACCCGAGCGAGATTGGAGCCGCCGGCCATTCCAACGGCGCCATCACGACCCTTGGCCTGGTGGCCAACACCTGCTGTCGTGACACCCGGGTCAAGGCAGCGGTCGTCATGGCCGGCACCACCGAGGGCCTGGGACGCGGCAGCTACGAGCTGGCCGAGGCACCGCCACTGCTCGTCGTCTCCGATGTCCACGACGGGCTCATCCCCTACCCCGACGCGGTCGCGGTCTACAACCAGGCGCGGGGACCCAAGGCGTTGCTCACGCTCGACTGGGACAGCCGCTCCGACAGCACAGGTTCGATTGCCCACCAGGCCGCCTCGGGGACGGTCGGTCCGACATCGGGTGCGGTCATCAAGTCGACAACAGCCTTCTTCAATGCGTTTCTCAAGCACGAGCCTGGGGCGATGCAGGCTGTCTCGACCTATGGTCGCTCCTCACTGTCAAATGTGCACACCGCCTGGACGCCGGGATCTCAGGCCACTCTGCCCATCCCAAAGCTGGCAGCGGCCCACTTGCACGCGACCGTCACCCCCGACACGGACCTGCACAACGGCCAGGCCATCACCGTCCGCTGGAGCGGCTACACGGCCGGCAAGGTGGTCAACATCCTCGAGTGCTCGCATGTGGACATTGCCACGGCCGACTCAGTGGGCTGCAGCTTCGCCCACGCAGCGATCCTTCACCCCGACCCCACCGGTTCTGGCTCGGTTGTCCTTCACGTGGGGACCGGCACGATCGGCAACGGTATCTGCGACGCGGCGCACAGCTGCTACGTCGTCGTCAACAACGCCAGTTCGACCAACCCATCCGACACCAAGACATTTCCTATCCGCTTCGCCTCCTGACCGCTGCGCGCGGCTGTCTGAGAGCGGCGCGACGGTTGTGGCAGACGCGTTCGACGCCCAACTGCCGAGGCGGTTCCGTCAGAGGAAGTGGTGAAGGTTCAACCCCGGAGGGGCGTAGAATCTGCGGGCGAGGTGGTGTCCCGCAATGTTGCATGGTGCACGCCTGTGTCCGCCAGGAACTGCTCGGCGAAGTACGCCTTGGCCACCGCGATGGTCGAAGGATCTAGCGTCACGTCACCCTCAACAGCTAGGGCAGGCAACACGAACGTGATCCTCGTTCCACCGGCAGGGGGCGGCTCCGCCCAAATCCGGCCTCCCTGTGCTTCGATGAGGCCGCGGGCGATGGCCAATCCGAGGCCGGCTCCTCCGCTGGCGGAACTGCGCGCCTGGTCAGCCCGCCAGAACGGTTCGAAGATACGTTCGGCCATATCGGGGCCGATGCCGATCCCGGTGTCCTCGACGGAAACAAAGACCGCGCCGGCGCCGCCGGCGATCGAGACGGTGATCCGGCCTCCGGCTGGGGTGTAGCGCACGGAGTTGGTGATCAGATTGGCCAGGACTCGCTCTATCTTGTCGGGCACACAGCGTGACTGGGTCGTGCCGCCCCGTTGCGCCACGGACAGTGTGACACCGCGGGCGCGAGCCTCGGCGTCGAAGCGCTGTACGCAGCTGGCGACGAGGAGTTTGATGTCGACGCTGTCAAAGTCGAGGCTCACCGCACCCGAGTCGATGCATGCCAATTCGAAGAGGTCGTCCACCAGTGCGCCCAGCAGGCGTACCTGGCTCTGGAGCGCGCTCAGGTAGTGCCGAGGCTCCACGATGCCGTCCTCAATGGCTTCGAGCATTGCTTGGAGCGAGGTAATTGGGGCACGCAGGTCGTGGCTGGCCCACGCCACCAGCTCGCGGCGAGCATCGAACGCCTCCTCCAGATGGGCAGCCATGCCGTTGAAGGAAGAGCCGAGCTCGGAGAGTTCCGACGGTCCCTGCTGTGGCGCACGGGCGCCGAGGTCGCCCGATGCGAGCTGCTGCGATGCCTTTCGTATGGTGTCGAGGGGACGGACGATATTCCGGGCCAGGACGAACGCTCCGAGGAGGCCACTCGTTGTCACCGTGCAGGTGATGAAGACGAAGTCCGCCTCGTTGCCCATGTGGAACATCACAAGTCCGGAGACCAGGACTGCGCCGAGAGGGAGGATGACGGCGACCAGCGCCAATCCCTCCAGCTGTTGGCGGACTGACCGCAGGCTGCGCAAGGCGAAGGCTGCGATCGTCCCGATAAGCAGCGTCCCGAGGCCGACACCGACCCCGACTGGTGTCATGCTTCGAACCGGTAGCCGACGCCCCAGATCGTGATGATGATCCGGGGATCGGAGGGATCTTCCTCGATCTTCTCCCTAAGCCGTCGCACGTGCACGGTGACCGTGCTTGTTCCGGCGTCGAGAGCGGCCTCGTAGCGCCAGACCTGCGCCATCAGCTGCTCTCGCGAAAACACGGTGTGTGGGTGGCTGGCCAGGCAGAGGAGCAGATCGAATTCCGTCGCGGTCAGAATGACCTCCGCGCCCGCTCGGTGTACCTGGCGGGACCGGCCGTCGATCGTCAGCCCAGCAACTTCGAGCACCTCGGGGGAGCGAGGCTGCCGGCTCCCCGTCCGGCGGAGAATCGCCTTGACCCTGATGACCAACTCGCGCGGCGAGAATGGCTTGACCACATAGTCGTCGGCGCCCAACTCCAGCCCGGTGATCCGGTCCGATTCCTCGCCCCGAGCGGTGAGGAGGATCACGGGAATGTCGCTTCGACCCCGGATCCATCGGCACAGGTCCAACCCGTTTACCTTGGGCACCATGACGTCGAGAATGACAAGGTCCGGTGAACTTGATTCGACGATCCGGCGCGCCTCTTCGCCGTCAGCGGCCTGGTTTGTTTGCATGCCCTCGTGCTCGAGATAGCGGACGACGACGTCCCGGACGACGTCTTCGTCGTCCACCACAAGAATGCTGGACCCCTGGGTATCGCCCTGATGGTGAATCGTGTCAGGGGCCATGGACGATGTGGACATGAAGGCACCCAGCCTAGGGAGTGGCTCCGGCTCCGTGCCCGCGGGGAGCTTACAAGTTGCTTACAACCACGACCAACGCCAATTTCACCTTTTGTAAGGTTCTCAGAGGCGATCATCACCTAACTCGAGGGTACGGTCGGCCCATGTTGGTCGCGAGTCCACGGTGGCGGCGCCCCGTGGAAGCGATGGTTACGAGGTGGGCCTGATGGATCTCCGCCGGGCCATCGTGCGGGTTCAGAGCACCGAAGCGCGCTCGGAGAACCGCCTGCGCCGGCTCGTCGCTCCGCTCACCGCCCAGGCAGAGGACCAGGTGGTCCGAATCCGTGGGCGTTTCCACAGTCAGCTTCATAGTGAATGGCTGGCTGCGATCATGGGCATCACGCTGGGCGTGAGCTTTACGGTGTGCTTCCTCACTGGCCTGGTGGACTATCTAGCCCAGCATCCTCCCTATTGGTTCCACCTTCCTGTACGTCCCATCAACCTCTTCAGGGTGACCGAGGGGGTTCACGTCCTCACCGGCATCATCGCCATTCCCTTGTTGCTGGCCAAGTTGTGGGTTGTCTATCCCAACTTCTTCGCGTATCCGCCCATCCGCAGTGTCGCGCATGCCCTGGAGCGGATCAGCCTCGTGCCTCTGGTGGGCGGTGCGCTCTTCGAGTTGGCTACCGGGGTGGCCAACATCGCCTACTGGTACAGCCCCATGCCGTTCAACTTCACCGTGGCCCATTTCTACGTGGCATGGATCACTATTGGCGGCCTGATCGTTCACATCGGGGCGAAGTTGTCCCTCACCCGAGATGTCGTGTCGGGGCGTCACACCAGGGCGGCCAAGGGGATGGTCCCGAACACCGAGGTGATCGAGGCCGCCAAGCCAGCGGTCGCCGGGGGCCTCAACCGTCGTGGCTTCCTCGCCGCGGTGGGCGGAGGCGCGGGGGTACTTCTGCTCACCGTGGCCGGTGAGACGGTTGCGCCCCTGCGGGACCTCGCCCTACTCGCCCCCCGTAATCCGACCACCGGCCCGCAGAGTGTTCCGGTCAACAAGACCGCCATAGGAGCCGGTGTGATCGAGCAGGCCATGAGCGCGGACTATCGACTCGTCGTAGGCGGGAAGTGCCGGCATCCCCGGTCGTTCTCGCTCGACCAGCTGCGCGCCCTGCCCCAACGCGGCGCCGGGCTGCCAATCGAATGTGTTGAAGGTTGGAGCGCTGCCGCGGCCTGGCGCGGTGTGTCCCTCCCAATTCTGCTCGAGATGGTCGGAGCGCCCAAGGGATCGAAAGTGATGGTGCAATCCATTGAGTCAGAGTCACAGCTCTACTCGAGCTCCGTCATCGATCCCGAGCACGCCGCCGACCCGGACACCTTGCTTGCGTTGGAGCTCAACGGGGAAGTCCTCGACCTTGACCACGGCTTCCCGGTTCGGCTCATTGCACCCGATCGTCCCGGTGTCTTGCAAACAAAGTGGCTCCGCCACGTGGTCGTTCAATGAGCGCCACGTCTGACGAATCCGGTCAACGGACCGAAGAGATCCGCTCATCAGAGGAAGACTCCGGCGCGGTCTTCTGGGCGCTGGCGGCTATCGGATGGACCGCAATCGGTGTCGGACTGTTCGGTGTGCTCGACCACCCGGGTACGGCCAATGCCTTCAAGGTCTTCCGATTGCTCGTCGGGCTGAACGTCGTCAACGACGCGGTGGTCATTCCCACGCTCATCCTTCTGGCTTTCGTCGTCCGGCGGTTGGCACCGCGCTGGCTCATCATGCCGATGCAGGTCTGGTTCATCATGGCGGGCGCCGTCACGGTGTACGCCTACCCCATGGTGGGCGACTTCGGGAGATCCAAGGTGAACCCGAGCATTCTCCCGCACAACTATGCCCACAACTTGCTCATCGTCCTCGGCTGCATCACCGCGTTCAGCGCGCTCCTCGCCTGGCGGTCCTGGCGCCGAGCACGTTTGACGCCGGGGTGAACGACACCGCCAGGGTACGGGGACGGACCCTGTTGGTATCGCGGGGTCTCATAGTGGTGATCTCGTTGGTGCCCACCCTCGTGTACCTCTTTGTCGCCCTGCACCGGATCGGGTATCCCTATGAGCTCGAATGGCTCGAGGGCGGAGCGGTGGAGATCGCCGGTCGGGTGGCGCACGGACAGGCGATCTACGTCGCACCGTCGATCCACTACGGTCCCTACCCGTATACGCCCTTGTACTTCTGGATCACCGGGACCCTCGCTCGCATTACGGGCGTTGGATTCTTGCCCTTGCGACTCGTTTCGCTCCTGTCCTCTCTGGGGGCCTGCGCTCTGCTCGTAAGGATCGTCTGGCGCGAGACCGGCGACGTGGTGGCGGGAGTGGTGGCCAGCGGTCTGTTTACGGCCACCTTTGTCGTGAGTGGCGCCTGGCTCGACATCGGTCGGGTGGACTCACTGGCGTTATTCCTCCTTCTGGCCGCCGTGTACCGCGGACGTCACGCTCAGGGGATCAGCGGAGGGATCGTCGTCGGCTTGCTGGCGTTTCTCGCCTTCATGACCAAGCAGAGCGCCCTCGTGGCGATGGCACCGGTTCTGGTGGTCCTCCTCGTCTGCAGGCGGCGGGTGGGCGTGCCCGCGCTGGCCACGGTGGCTGTCCTGGTTGTCGGATCGACCTACCTGCTCGATGCCTCGTCGCACGGGTGGTACGGCTATTACGCCTTCCAAGAGCTGCTCGACCAAGGAGAGGTCAGATCAGTGTGGAGGACGTTTTTCACCAAGGACCTCTGGCACGCCCCTTGGGCCATCGGTCTGGGGCTGATTGCCGTGGCCGTGTGCGTGCTGTACCGGCGCGTCGCGTCGACCGACTGGCTGTACTGGGGCTCGGCCATTATGGGGCTGCTCCTGTCATCGCTGGTGTCGAGGCTGCATTCAGGCGGCGGGCCGAACGTGCTGATCCCGGCCTATGCGGCCACAGCGCTCATGGGTGCGTTCGGCTATGACGCGTTGCTCCGGGCCGCCAAGCAAGCCGGGGCCAACCGGCAGGTCGCGGGCTGGTCCGCGACGGTGCCGGCAGCGACGGGACTTGTTTTGGTGCTTGTGGTGGGCATACAGATCGGCGCGCTGCACTACAGCCCGAGCCGCTACATCCCCACGGCCTCAGACCGGGTAGCCGGCGACCATTTCATTGCGCTGGTACGCCGTACCGCGGGGCCGGTGATCGTGGCTGATCACCCCTACTACGACACGCTCGCAGGAAAGGCCTCATGGGCTCAGGGCGAGGCGGTCCACGACATCCTCCGCGCTGGTCCCAGCGCGGCGCGAACCGACCTGCGCACCAGTATTGACTCTCTCCTGCGATCCGCACAGCCGGTGACCGTGTTCGCCGACGGTCCGTCATCGGCGCTCGGCCCCTTCTCGGTGCCGTATTTTCGACGTACCTTGACCAAGGTGTTCGACTGCAAGGGCTGCTTCTACCCCGTCACGGATCTCAAACTCCGTCCGTCCTACCTCTTTGTCCGCCGCTGACGCCCGCTACCCCTTGTCAAGCTGAGCGAACCAGCGACCAGAGTCCTCCCAGCGGTCGGCCAGGACGAAGTGTGCCGCCCGGGCGACCCGGGCAACGTCCGATGCGCTCACGGTGGCCCAGTCGAACCAAGAGTCTCTGCTTGTCTCAGACTGAATCACCATGGTGAGGCGTTCGGAACGTTGTTCCGGAGGCTCGGTCTCGATCAACACCTGTCCACCGGGGGCCAGGAGGCAGCCGACCCGGCGCAGGAGCGCCGCGGGATCCCCACCGATGCCGATACTGCCGTCAAGCATGAGGACCCAATTCCATTGCGCACCTCCGGGAACCGGATCGAAGACCGAGTGGAGGATCACGGGCCGCTGACTGCGCTGTGCGACAGCGACGAAGTCGGGAGTCAGGTCCATGCCGAGGACTTGGATTTCTCTCTGTGTGAGTGCCTCGACATGGCGGCCCGGACCGCAACCGACGTCAAGCACGGGTCCACACACCCGCCCGAGAATTCTCAGGTCCACCGCGTCGGCGTCGTTCAGCCAACGATCGACCTCGAGCTCGCGAACGCTCCCATTGGAGAGCTTCACCCCGGCGCGCGGGGCGACAAGAGGACTAGGCAACACCGACTGGCACTTTCACATTCGGAATCGCCCCGCATGAGCGCAGCACGGCTGCGAAGCGGCTTCGAGGCGCCGCCGCGGCGACCGCTCGCGCGTCCTCTATCACGTCGACGTCACGCAGGGAATTGACCTGGGTGCATTGGAGGCCAAGAGCCCTCAGCCGGTCGAGCTGGCGCCTCCCGGTGGACGCCATGCTCATGGGGACGTCCTGGCAGAGCCCGGCCACCGGTTGGCGAGTGCCGATGATCCAAAAGCCTCCATCGTCCGCCCGGCCCAGGATGGTGTCGGTGTGATCCGCGAGCAGCGACTCCGCGGCCTTCGTAAGGTGATCCGGTGCCATCTGTGGCGTGTCCATCCCAACCAGCAAGATGGGAGCCGGGAAGGCGTCGAAGGCGTCTTCAATGGCACCCTCGAGACGGTCGGCGAAGGGTCCGGAGCGTTGGGGGATCACGTGCACGCCGGGCCGGAGCCAGCTGCCTGGTGCCCCGTCGAGGACGACCGTCGCCCGGCTGGGCCCTGCTGCGACAACACTGTCCAGGGTGTCCATCAGGGCGGCGCGCGCGACCGCCGCGGCGGTGGCGTGGCTGAGTGGGGGGCACAGGCGTGTCTTGACCTGACCTGGGCGTGGCGATTTGGCCATGACGAGCACCTGCGCCTCCATATGCGGCGTCTTCACCGGAGCAGGCTCCCCATGTCATGGACAGCCTGCAGCGTTCCCCGCAGCGTTCCGGTGACCTTGGAGCGGCCGACGCGGGGCCGGTACCGCACTTCGGTCTCGACGATCCGGAGCCCCGCCCGGTGCGCCAGGAGCACCATCTCAAGGGGCCACCCTGATCGCCGGTCGGTCGGGGACAGTGCCAGGAGGGATTCCCGCCTGACAGCACGCATGGGCCCGAGATCGCGTAGCCCAAGGCCGGTTCGGCGGCGTACTTCAAATGCGAGAGCGCGGTTGGCCAGCCGGGCGTGCAGCGGCCATGCGCCAGTTCCAGCCCGCCGTGCGCCGAGGGCCAGGTCCGCGGTGCCGCGGAGTACGGGTGCTGCGACCACCGGAAGATCCGTGGGGTCGAGAGAGCCGTCACAATCCATGAAACAGACGACATCGTCGTTGCTGGCGACGAGCCCTGCCCAGCACGCGGAGCCGAAGCCGCGCACCGGTTCCTCAATCACCAATGCGCCCAACTCCGCCGCAGATTGTGCCGAGCCGTCGATCGACCCGTTGTCGACGACGATCGGACGATATCCCTCCGGTATCCGCGAGACCACCCAAGGCAACGCGGCGACCTCGTTGAGGACCGGGAGGATGACATCGGGCATCCTCGGACCGTACTCACTGAAGTGGACGCACCGAACCTCGAAGCGATTACGAATTCCTTAATCTCCCGCCGAGTGGCGTCTATGCGGCAAGGTCCTCGGTACTCTCTACCCGGAGAGGTCGAGTAAGGGAGCAGACAGTGAAGGTTGTGGTCAGTGGCGGGGCTGGTTTCATCGGCTCCCACATCGTCGATCAGCTCGTCGACGAGTCGCACGAAGTCGTAGTGATCGACCGGGAACCTCCTTCCTTTCCAAATCCACGGGCCACCTACTACGAGAACGATGTGCGCGACCCCACGGTGTGGCGCTGGGCACTCGACGCGACCGACGCGGTGTGCCATCAGGCCTCCCGCGTGGGGTTGGGCGTCCGTTTCTCCGACGTGGCGGACTACGTGAGCGACAACGACCAGGGCACCGCCTCGATGCTGTTGGCGATGGACCAAGTCGGATTTACCGGGCGCCTCGTGCTCGCCAGCAGCATGGTCGTCTACGGAGAAGGCGCGTACGCATGTCGTTCCTGTGGTTCCGTGCGACCGGCGGCCCGCACCGCCGCTCGCCTGGCCATAGGTGCCTTCGAGCCAGCTTGTCCAACGTGCGGGGGAGACCTCTCGCTAGAGCTCACAATGGAAGACGCGCCGATTGACCCGCGCAACGTGTACGCCGCCACCAAAATCCATCAGGAGCACCTGTGCTTTGCCTACGGGCGGGAGACGGGCACGTCGGTCATCGCGCTGCGTTACCACAACGTCTACGGGCCCCGGTCACCGATCGACACCCCGTACTCGGGCGTGGCCAGCATCTTTGTCAGCTCCCTCCGGGCCGGTACCGCCCCCCGAGTGTTCGAGGACGGGGGGCAACGGCGTGACTTCGTCCACGTCTCCGACGTTGCCCGGGCGAACGTGCTGGCGCTAACGGCGCCTCCCGAGGTGCAAGGATCCTTCAACATCGCGAGCGGTACGTCCCACACGATCTTGGACCTGGCGACGAAGCTTTGGGAGGTGCTCGGTGCATCAGCACCCGCACCGGAGGTCGGCGGCCAGTGGAGGTTGGGCGACGTCCGTCACATCCAGGCCTCCTCCGCACTGGCTGAGGCGGTGCTGGGCTTCAAGGCGAGGACGACATTGTCGGAAGGTGTGGCCGATCTCTGCGAGTTGGTGTAGGCCGAGCGCCGAAGTTTCGCGAATCGTAAGGGCTCATGAACCGGGGGACAGCGGGTTGCTTTGGGAAGCGGGCCGCATGAAGCCAGTCATTCGACTCCGACCTGTCGTCAACGCGTTGGGCGTGTGCGGCCTCGCCACGCTCGGTCTTCTCGCCAGCACCGCTCCCGCCCGGGCGGCAGGAACGGCGCCGTGGCCCGAAGCGCTCCATGACCCGGCGCATTCAGCCGCGGCGTCGGCAACCGGACCTTCCACGGGCAATCTGGAGTGGTCACGCCAGCTCGGGGGGAGCATCACCCCGGGCCCATCGATCGGAGTCAACGGGGTCATTTACGTGGCGACCAATGGAGGAGTGCTGTACGCGTTGGACCCCTCCACCGGCGCCGATCTGTGGACCTTCAACGGCGGTGCCCCATTCACGGGGGAGACCGACCTCTCGGTGAGTCCACTGGTGCTGCCTTCGGGGTCGATTCTGTGGCCCGGTCCGGACAACACCCTCTACGAGCTTTCCTCGAGCGGACAGTCGCTCTGGTCACACCGGTTCTCCGCCATGGTTCTCTCGCCGGTCCTCGCCGGCACGACCGTCTACGTGGAGTTGATGTCGGGCACCCTGTGGCAATTGCAGATCGGCAAAGGGACGCCCTCTCTCGGATGGTCACTCGGCATCGGGCATTCGTCCTTTGGCAGCCCCGCGGTGGGCCATGACGGTGAGGTGATCACCACGGTGGATAAGAGCGTGGTCGCCGTCATCGACCACGGCGCCAGCGGCGTGGTCGCCTGGAGGCACCAGACGAGCGCCAGTATTGAGGTCTCGCCGTCGGTCGGCCCCAACGGGGACGTGTACGTAACGGCGAACGACGGCTCCGTATACCGTCTGTCACCGCACGGAGCGCTTGAGTGGCGGCGGCACATCGGCCAAGAGTCGTACTCGTCCTCGTCGGTAAGCGCACAGGGCCTGCTCTACTTCGGGGACAATGGGGGCAATCTCAACGTCGTCCGGTCTGCCACCGGAGTTCCGGTTCGGGTCGATCACGGGCGCAAGGGAATCTGGAGCGCTCAAGTGGTTGACGCGAAGGGGGACGTCTATTTCGGAACTCAGGGCGGTGAGATCTATGGGTACGGTCCGAGCGGTCGCCGTCTCTTTTCCCTGAAGGCCTCGGGCCCGATCGACTCGTATCCGGCCCTCTTGGGCACCGGCGCACTCGTCATCGGCGACGAAGCGGGGACGCTCTATGCAATCGGGTGACGTCCCAACCCTCGGGCCGCTCCTGAGCGGGTGACGGTGGCGAGCGGTGTTCGGGTTGACCGTTCCGACCGCAACTCGAGTCAGCGGGCGCAGCTGCTCTCCGATCGTGACCTCATGTTCTCCGGTGAAATACTGGTAGACCGCCCGCCAGTAGATCCCCGTCGCTTCCATGGCGACGGTGCCCACCCCGGCGTCGATGAGGAACGCCGTGAGTTCGGCCAGGCCCGTCTGGGTGGTGGCGAACCGCTTTTTGGTGACCTCGATACTGGCGTTGGGCATCGTGACCCTCGTGCAGGCGACCACGCTGTCGCGGTGGACATCGAGACCGCCCACCTTGTCCCTGATCTGCTTCATCCTCACCTCCAAGTTGTCGGAGGCCACCGGGAGAGGACCACGGTGTAAAGCGGAATCTCCGGTCCGTACTCGTAGCGACACTTGGTGGTCCCACACGGTCCCGCACCAGCCTCATCGACACCGAAACTTCATAAGGGGCCTTATCGGCGGGACGATGCGATCCAGGGTCTCGCTTGCAAAAGAAGAACAAGAAATCAGTTCGGCTCTGGGTGCAGGGTGTCAAGCTAACGTCCAGGCATCAAGATCATGAAGAAGGTCGTCGGCGGGAGCCTCGGTGTCTGACGTCAAGGCCAACTGAAGCTCGTCCTCGCTCGTGATCGCGTTGAGACCGCGTCTGCTCGCCGCCTTCGATCGTCTGTTGTGACGCCGATGTGGTCTGGTCGGCGTGCCAACGCAGCAGGAAGGTGAATCGCTCCATGGCCTCTTCGACTCGGACGCGGTCCCCTGTCGTGAGCAGATCGAGCAAAAGGCCGGTGACGGTGGCGATCGCCAGCGTGGCAGAGGTCTCGTCGATGGAGGCCAGAGGCTCGTCGAGCCAGTCACGGATCGCATGGTTGAGGAAGTCCGAGTAACGGTCGGGGTGCCGAAGCGCGAGCCCGTACGCTTCGAAAAAGAGCCGCATCAGCGGACCGTGGTCAGGGTCAGACACCCACGTCCACACAGCTCCGAGGCCCGAGCGATGAGTCTTTGCCTCGGCGCTGCGCCCGAGCGCTCGCAAGCGATCGCGTACCCGGCCCAGGAGCTCCTCGACGAGGTGATCTTTCGTGCCGAAATGATGGAGAAGGACCGGTGCTTGCGTTCCGAGCGCGAGAGCCAAGGGACGCAGCGACAAGTCGGAGATGCCGTTGGCTATGACGTAGTCGACGGCGCCGTCGAGGAGTTCCTGGCGGCGCTTCGGGTCGGGCGGTCGGGCCATCACCCAGCCAAAACCTGGCACGGCGGTCGCGAAGCTTCTGTTTGACGAGGGGGCATGTCACTTACTATAACAGTCGTAATAGTAACTGGACCCGTGGAGGAGCATGCTCACGTGACACTCGACTACCTCTCCATCATTTCGGACGAGACCGCTCGCATCGTGAACGCTTACGAACGCGATCGATTCGCAGCTGTTCCATGGTCCGACCGCTGGACCGTCGGCACGGTCGCCCGACACGTTGCGGGGACGCATCACGTCGTGGCCGCGGTGGTCCGAGGACGACCCGACGCCGACTTCGGGTTGTTCAGTGAACTGCAGACGCCGCCGAAGGACTCCCCCGAGTTCATCGAATGGATCCGCACGGGAACGGCGTCGCTACTCGGGCAACTATCGAGTGTCCCGGCCGACGACGAATGCTGGTCATGGTTTTCCTCCGGGCGTCGCGTTGGCTGGTGGGCTCGCCGCATGGCATTCGAGGCCGTCGTCCACCGCTGGGATGTCGATGCGGCGCAAGGAGCGGACTTCTCGATCGCACCCCATATCGCCGCTGACGGGGTCGATGAATTCCTCGACGTCTTCGTCGCCGCGTCGCGGGCGGCGCACGATGCCCCGGACGGACCGACGATTAGCTTCGAGTGCAGCGATCAGAGTGACCGGTGGTGGCTTGATCTGTCAGAACGGGGAGGCAGAACCGTGAGCCGCGACCCTCGCGCTGCATCGGTACGGATCCGGGGAACCGCCGAGCAACTCCTCCTCATTGTCTGGGGACGGGTACCTATATCTGATGCCGCCGGCGCGGAGGTTTCCGGCGAGGTCGAGGAATTGGATCGGTGGTCAGAACTTATCCCGCCCATGTGAGGATCCGAAGGGTCCATATCATCGTACGCTTGCCCATCATCGTCACCGATCGCGTGGCGATCTGGCCGGTGCCGATGGATCAGTAGGCACACCCCTAACTCCGATTGCCGCGTCCTACGTGGTCGATGTCTGGTCGCGCCGCAGCACCCGCAAGAGCTCTTCGTAGGGTCCGAGCAAATAGGCCTCATCGCCGCCGGCAAAGCGAGTTCCACGCCGCGGCGGGTGTTCGAGCTGGCCGCCCGCTGCGGCCCGGCTGAGGGCGATGACGCGGGTCCGAGCCGAGAGATCCGCCATGGCCAATCCCTGCAGCCCTCCCTGTGGGGCCACCGTGACCCGGCCGACCAGAAAGGGTTGTTGGTCAACGTAAAAGGTGCTCAAGACGTCCAGGCCCAACGCCGCACCGACGAACCACGGTGCCGCCAGGGCTGACGTTGAGCGCACATGTCGGAACCCAAAGCTCTGTTCCATCAGGCGGGCCAGGTCCCGATCGAAGACTCGCAGGACGACGGGGACCTCGTCCCAACGCTCACCGAGTGACTCGCGAATGGCCAGTCCGGTCTCAATGTTGGTCAGGTCGGCGCTGGTGAGGACGGCCACCGCCGAGGCATCGCTGAGGTTGACCATGCGGTGGGTCTGGAGCTGGGTGGCATCGGCGATCACCACCGGTACACCCAGAGCCCGGGCCTGGGCCAGATACCGGTTGTTGTTGTCGCGCTCGATGACCACGACCCGTTGGCCCTCGGCGATGAGCCCTTGGACCACCGTGATGCCGACGGAGCCCAGTCCAATGACCACCACGTGGTCGACCATGCCGGGGACTTGGCGCCGGCCCAAGGAGCGCTCGATGCGTCGACTGACGAGGATGTTGGTAAAAAGGGCAAACGCGGTGGACACCAGCGCCACGCCGATGACAATGAGGAGGATCGCATAGATTCTCATGAACGGATCCTGGGAGGCGAAGCTGTAGTCGCCATACCCGACGGTGGCCACCGTCTCGACCGTGAAGTAGGCGGCGCTCAAGAGCCCGAGATGGCCATGGTCACCCGGCACCCGATAGGTGAAGCGAAGGAAGATCGTCGAGAGGACGAGAAGGGCGAGCAGGGCCGCCACCACCACGGCGAGGGCCTTGTTGCCCTCCTCCATGACCACCGAGGCCTGTCGGGCCAGGCGCCTGGTGAGGGCGACGGTTCGAAGCGGTGACCGGGTGATCTGGCTGGGGTCAATGCCCCCGAGTTGCAGATCCTCCTCGGTTCCGAGCACGGCGACGCGGTCACCGGCGACCAACCGGTGGTCGCGTCCGGGGCATTGGGCCATTTCGTTTCCATCGCTCGGCATGATGGCCACCGGAGCCAAGTTGCCGAAATGTCCGCGAAACGTCGGATGGGCTGTCTCGGACTCTGTGACCTCTACTTGGACCACGGCGAACCGCACGCCTCCCAGCTCGATAGCGTGCGCATTGCGGCCGAGACATGCCTCCACGAACGACGGACCGGCCAAGGTGGCGACGTCGAGCACGCTGCCCCTTCCCGACACTCGCTCGAGGGCTCGGGCGACAGAGGGGTTGGCCAGCTGGACCACCAGGCGGACATCGGGGCGCGTCTCTCGGATACGGAGGGCCGTCTCGAGCGTGTGGATCTCGTTGACCTCGACGCAGACCACGGCGAGCGCATGGGCCAAGTCCGCTTCGAGGAGGGCATCGCCCAGATAGGCGCTCCGTCGAATGTGGCGGACGCCCCAGTCTTCGAGGATCCGGGCGAAGCGGGTGTCGGCGTCATCGTCGACCACGATGACGGGGGTTCCGCTCAGGTGGAATTGCTCCACAATCCGCAGGCCGACCCCCTGAAGCCCGCACACAATCACGTGGTCGCGCAGGCCCGGGTCCAGGTGCGATCCCATGTCAGTGTGCGGTAAAGCCGAGGTCACTGCACGAGAGCCGGATCATTGGACAGCTCCCATGCACCATGTGGCGCGGTATGTGACTCGTAGTGCCCCGGCAAGGTGGGGCGGGTGTAATTTGGTGCCTCGCATGGCCCTCGCCGACGGGTTGGTCTACAAGATGAAGAGCATCTCTTGGTAGGTGGGGAGCGGCCACAGGTCGTCGGCCACCAAGGTCTCGAGCTGATCGGCGGCAACCCGGATCGAGGCCATCGCCGGGAGCAGCGCCTTTTGGGCGTGCACCGCTCGCTTCTCTTCGGAGTCGGTGTGGCCGTGCTCGTGCTCTGCTCGCAGCGTGGCGATGCCCTTCCTCAGGTCTCCGAGCGCGGCTGACACCTCGTTGAGGGTCGTCGAGTCGACGTCGTGGCCGATGGCCGAGAGGCTGGAGGCGTTCAGTGCCAGTTCAGTCTGGTATCGCATGGCGGCCGGCAGAATGACCGTGGTGGCCATCTCCAGGGTCAGCGCCGCCTCGACGTCAATGGAGAGGATGTACTGCTCGAGAGCAATGTCATAGCGGCTGTGCATTTCTCGATGATTGAACACCCCGTAACGGCTGAACAGCTCGATCGACTCCTCGGTGATCAACTCGGGTAGGGCATCGAGCGTGGTCTTGAGGTTCGGCAACCCACGCTCGGCGGCTTCGACCTGCCAGTCGTCGGCGTAGCCGTCGTCGTTGAAGACCACGGCGCCGTGGTTCTTGATGATCTCTTGAAGGACGCTCTGGACGGCGGCATTGAGCTCCGCACCACCCGCAACCAAGGCCTCGAGTTGGGTGGCAATGTGATCGAGGGCCTCGGCGAGGATGGTGTTGATGGTGATCATCGGGCCGGCGATCGATTGCAGCGAGCCCGGGGCCCTGAACTCGAAGCGGTTGCCGGTGAAGGCGAACGGGCTGGTCCGGTTCCGGTCCCCCGGATCGGTGGGGAGCACCGGGAGGGTATCGACTCCGATTTCAAGGAATCCCTTCTCCTTGGAGGTGGTCGCACCGCCTCGGGCGATCTGTTCGAAGACGTCGGCCAGCTGATCTCCCAGAAAGATCGAGATGATGGCCGGTGGGGCCTCGTTGGCCCCGAGGCGGTGATCATTGGTGGCCGACGCCACCGAGGCCCGCAGCAAGCCGCCGAACTTATGGACCGCTCGGATGACCGCGGCACAAAAGACGAGGAACTGGGCATTGTCGTGCGGGGTGTCTCCGGGAAACAACAGGTTTCCCTGTGTCGAGTTTCCCAGAGAAAAGTTGACGTGCTTGCCCGAGCCGTTGATTCCCGCGAACGGCTTCTCGTGGAACAGACACTCCATGCCGTGTTTCTGGGCCACGCGCTTGAGGATCGTCATGAGCAGCTGCTGATGGTCCGCCGCCACGTTCGAACGTTCGAACATCGGTGCCAGTTCGAACTGGCCCGGGGCCACCTCGTTGTGGCGAGTCTTGGCCGGAATGCCCAGCTTGAACAGCTCTCGCTCGCAATCCATCATGTAGGCCAAGACGCGTTCGGGAATGGCCCCGAAGTAGTGATCATCGAACTCCTGGCCCTTTGGGGGTTTGGCGCCAAAGAGCGTGCGTCCCGCGTTGAGCAGGTCGGGTCGACCGAAGAAGAAACTCCGGTCGACCAGGAAGTACTCCTGCTCGGCCCCGGCGAAGGACACCACCGCATCGGGGTCGTGGTGACCGAAGAGATGGAGTATCCGCGCCGCCTGGCGGGCCATGGCCTGCTGGGAACGAAGCAGGGGAGTCTTGTTGTCCAGGGCCTCACCGGTCATCGAGATGAACACAGTCGGAATGCACAGGGTATTGCCGTTGGGGTTCTCCAAGATGTAGGCGGGGCTGGTCACGTCCCAGCCGGTGTAGCCCCGGGCCTCGAACGTCGTGCGTAGACCTCCGTTGGGGAAACTGGACGCGTCCGGCTCACCTTGGGTGAGTGTCTTGCCGGCGAACTCGGCGATGGCGCTGCCATCGCCGCCGGGCTCGAAGAAGCTGTCGTGTTTTTCGGCGGTGAGGTGGGTCAGTGGATAGAAGACGTGGGCATAGTGCGTAGCCCCCTTCTCCATGGCCCAGTCCTTCATCGCCACGGCGACGACATCGGCCACGGTCGGATCAAGCGGCTCGGCATGCTCGATGGTGGCCATCACCGACTTGAACACCGGCTTGGGCAGTCGTTTCTGCATGACTGCCTTGGTGAAGACGTTCTCACCGAAGATCTCCCCGGGAGCTTCGGGCGCGGGAAAAATCGCCGATGGAGCCCGGTAGTGTCGCACCGCCTCGATTGACCCCAGGCGGGTTGTGCTTGCCGTCATTGCGTGCTCCTTGGGGTTGTCCGCTCGCCGATTCGTTGAAGCCGACACTAGAGAGAGCGCCCCGCGCTTGGGTTTCGGCAATGTGAACGTTGTCATCGTCGGCACGCCGTTCGAATCTCGACGTCATCTGTTTTGATGGGAGACGTCATCGGCCCCAGTGATGGATTGAATGGGGTGATGGATCAGTTGGATGGGGAAGAGATAGCCGATCCCGTACCGATCCACGCAAGGGTCAACCGGTTCAGGTGGCTCCCGCGGAATCCGTGTCCGTGAGCAGCGCGCTGGTGAGCATTTCTTCCAGCCACGCTGCGTGTTGGGATTGGCTCCAGCCGAGCACGTCGCACAGCAGGCGGCCCACGTCGGGGCTGGCCAGCGTGAATAGGACATCGCCGGCGCGGGCGCGGCTGACTTTCAGCGAACCGCGTCGGGCGAACCAGCCGGCCAGCTGCCGCATGTGCGCCAATCGATACCTCTCCATCTCTGCGAAGACGTCAGCGACATCGGGCTCTGCCGCGCTGGCGGCCCGCAAGACCTCGTAGATCGGGCGGGTCCGGGCAGACACGTCAGCCATTTCCTGGGCGAACATCTGTACTTGACGCCGCTGGTCAGGTTCGTCCCGCACCGCCCGCGGTCCGGCGGCATCCATGATGCTCACCTCGCCTGAGGGCGCCAGGCGCCGGTCCAGCACGGCGGTCAGGACTCGCACTTTGCTCCCGAAGCTCGCATAGACGGTGTCGGGCGCGACCCCGGCGCGCTCGGCTATGGCCTTGACCGTTGTGCGGGCGTATCCGTTGGCCTCGAACAGCTCCGCTGCGGCCTCGACGATCAGCGAGCGAGTTCGGGCCGCCTGCTCGCCGCGAAGGGCCGACACGTACGAGCGCCTCTTGACAGGTCTCGACATTTCGTCCTAGTATCGCTTTAATGAATTAAGCATAGGTCGGGAGGATATCCGATATGGCTGAACTGAGGTCTCACACTCACGACGTTGGCACGTCCGCTTGGTGTCTTGATCGGATGGGCCATGTCTGTTGACCAAGAAGTGGACTGGAAGAGAGCAGGACGGGGATGGGGGGCGCGGGCCACGGAGTGGGCCTATCTGGCGGAGCCCTATGCGCTTCCAGCTTATGAGCTGGTCTTCGATCGGCTCGACGTCAACGCAGGTGTCCGTCTCCTGGACATCGCATGTGGGTCCGGCCTGGCCGCCTCCATGGCTGCCCGCAGAGGTGCTGTGGTGTCGGGAGTTGACGCCTCCGAACAACTCATCAAGATTGCTGCGGCGCGGACCCCGGGTGGGGGCTTCCAGACCGGGGATATGTTCGGACTGCCCTTCCCGGATCAGAGTTTCGACGTTGTCACCAGTTTCAATGGGATCTGGAAGGGATGCGAGGGTGCCCTGGAAGAGGCGAGGCGTGTTCTGATCCCCGAGGGTCGCTTGGGCGTCACCTTCTGGGGGCGACCCGAGCGGAATGGACTCCTGCCCTACCTCCTCAAGGCCCTCGAGCTGTCTCCCGCCAGCCATGTCGCAGCCAGCATGGAACAGGGCGACACGCGGAATGTCATCGAGGAGATGCTGGCGACTACCGGATTTGGCGACATAGAGCGGGGGACCGTAGACGTGATCACCGAGTCGCCGGACGTGGCAACTGCGGTGCGCGCCATGGCTGCCGCCGGGCCGTCTGTGCCCGCAATCGAGGCCGTCGGCTACGACGAGTACTGCCGGTCCCTGAGCGAAGTGATTGCCCCTCTCTATGTGGATGGGCTGGGCGTGCGGACCACATCCGAGTTCGGTTGGGCAACTGCTCGTCCTGCGTAGCCCGATCCGCGCCGATACCGCCTCCATGGACGGGGAGGGCCAAGATCGGTGATCGAGCTGCAGGCAAGGAGCGCGCCAAATCTCTGACTGAGGTAGGCGTGTTGGCGCACCTCCAACAGCCCTCACGGTTTCCCCTGAGGACTCTTGGAGGTGGCGGGATTCGAACCCGCGTCCTCCGGAGTTTCAACAGGCCTTCTCCGAGCGCAGCCGGCAGGAAATTGTCGGGGGCGGCCTCACTGCCGGCGGTTGAGCCGCCCCGTAACCAACGAAGGTGTCCCCGGCGGTCAGTTGGTGTGAGCCGCTGGGTGAGCCCTACTCGATGGCGCCCACGTTCCGATCCATAGGGCTGAGACCGGGTGGACGTCGCTACTTAAGCAGCGAGCGCGAGCTGAGGCTCGGCGTTTGTTTTTGGTTCCGGCTCTTTAACGTGGTTCCGGAGACCACGGCTCGCTTCTCCTATATCGACGACCGGAGTCGAAGCCAATCACCCCCATGGT